>DASWOH010000061.1:0-43213 GCA_036398815.1 Rhizobium sp.
GCATCAACTTCCTCGATACGGCGGACATGTACAACGGCGGCGAGTAGGAGCGCGTCATCGGACGGGCAATTGCCGGGGACAGGGACCACTGGATGCTGGCCACGAAAGTGGGAAATCCGATGGGCACCGGTCCGAACGAAAGGGGCATGTCGCGCAAATGGATCATGCAGGCTGTCGATGCGAGCCTCAAGCGCCTTGGCACCGACTACATCGATCTTCTCTATATCCATAAAGCGGACCTCGAGGCTCCCCTGCAGGAAATGGTCCTTGCCTTCGCAGACCTGATCCGCGCGGGCAAGATCAACTACTTCGGCATTTCCAACTTCAAGTCATGGCGGCTTGCCGAAACCGTTCACCTGGCTGCGCAGCCAGGCATCCAGGGGCCGATTGCCAGCCAGCCCCTGTACAATCTCGTCAACCGCGAAGCCGAGCTGGAGCATTTGCCCGCAGCCGCCTATTTCGGGCTCGGCGCCGTTTCCTACAGCCCGCTCGCGCGCGGCATTCTGACCGGAAAATACAAGCCGGATGCCACCCCTGATGCCGGAACGCGCGCGGGACGCGGCGATGTGCGGATGATGGAGGCCGAATGGCGTCCGGAATCGCTTCTCGTTGCGGAAAAGCTGCAAAAATACGCCGCGGGCAAAGGCACCCGACCCGCCCATATCGCCCAGCAGTGGGTGATGCGCAACCGGCTTGTCACCTCCACCATCGTCGGGCCGCGCACCTTCGAGCAATGGCAGGATTATCTCGACGCGCTCGAATACACCTATGATATCGAGGACGAACGCTTCATCGATCTCCTCGTCTCTCCCGGCAAGACCTCGACGCTCGCACCTTTCGACCCCCATCACCCGGTCGAGGGCCGCCTCGTGTTCTGACATCTGCAAGAGTGGACAAGATAGCCACAGACCATCGCCGACTCGATCCGCGGCTACGATAATCTCAACGATGCCATCGACTATGGCCGCGATATCCTGCCGCCGGTCAGGTCCGGACTTGAGGAGCGCGGCGTTCGCCCGATTTTCAGATCGATCATGCCGCGGGCCGGCGCGATATCGGAACAACCGGCTGCACATCTTGCGCTTCCTTGTGAGGGAGCGCTTGCCACGGTTGCCGTCGATCGCGATCCGAACGCGGTGCTGGTCGCCGGGGATTGCGCATTGACGATTCTTGACGGAGCGGTAGTGTCCCGTAGACTTCAAAGCAGGAATGGAAAATGACAAAGACGATCGACTATTTCTTCGGCATCGGTTCCCCATGGGCTTTTATCGGGCTTGAACCCTTCACCGCGCTTGCCGCGCGCTTCGGCGCGGAAATCCGCCCTTACGTCATCCCTCTGGTCGAGGAAAACGGCGCGATCTTTTCGCGCAACCGGCCGGAGCCGCGGCGCGCCTATTGGTTCAAGGACCTGAAGCGCTGGGCGGCGCTGCGCGGGAAAAGCCTCGACTTGGAGAACAGGACCGGTCTTTCCGATCCCACGCCCGCGGGCCTGACGGTGATTGCCGCACAACTCGACGGCAAGGACTGGATTGGGTTGACCAAAGCCCTGCAGGAAGCCTTCTGGTCACGCGCCGAGGATATCGGCAATGCCGACGTTCGCAAGGCGATCGCCGACGCCGCAGGGTTCGATGGAGCGACACTCGAGGCGCGGGCGCAGCAAAGCGACGTGCAGGAGCTCTGGCGCTCGAATTATGACGTCGCAAAAGCCGCCGGCGTATTCGGCTTTCCCACCTTCCGCTATGACGGCGAGCTCTATTGGGGACAGGACAGCCTGCCCTTCCTGGAGCGACACCTGAACGGCGAGAAGCTGATCGCCTGACTTGACGCCGAAAGCCACAAGGGACTCAGATTTCGTTTAAGTCCCTTGTGTCTGCCGCTTCCATCATGTCCGCGTCGTTCCCTCTGCAAGCAAAGAGAAGAACCATTCTCAACCGCTTTTGCGGTGGCCATTTCGAAAGAAATCGACGTCCGGGTGCGTGAATGCGTACAGCGCACCTGCGCATCGCCCAGTGTATACGCATTGGCTAAGGAGGCGGTGCTTTGCGCGGCTTTCCAACCGGCAGGTGCCTCAGGGAGACCCCTGAACCCCGCCCGTGCCGAGGAGAGGCTGGTTGCGAATAAGCATTCTGCAATGGCCCCCTGCGCCAATGAAAACGGCGACTTATCTTGCTTATCGGCACTGGGACCCCGCGCCGATTCACATTCATCGCCGGGGCGAGTGCAATCAAAGTGTCAATATCGGCCTCTATCATGACCTCAACTGTCATCTTTACGCCAATCCCGGCGTGTCGTTCCCAGATGGAGTCTGCCCCCATGCTCACGTATAGAATCTTCAGCGCCCTGCTGCTTGCCGGCACCTTCGCCGTTTCGCCTGCGCTGGCACGGGAAACCGCGGTCGATCCGGCACAGATCGCCCCAATCACCGACACGGTTACGTCCGCGAACACCAATTCCGCCTATGATGACCTGCTCGACAAGGAGCATGACGGACTGATCCGGACGCTCAAGAACGGCAACGACGTGCTGTCGCAATCCGTCATCGACAAGGCGCAGCAATCTTCCAATGTTGCCGACACCAACTGGCTGAAAGCGAGCAACTACGATTTCGCTGCCAAGGACAATCAGGACGCCGGCATCAAGATCCTGTCGCCGTTCACCACCCTGCCCCGCTGGCTGCTTCAGCGCAGCGACATCACCGTTGCCGAAATCAACCATGGCGCCACGGCCGACCAGCAGGCTCATGCGGTCTTCGACGCGGACGCTATCTTCTCGCTCTACTTCATCCCGGAGGCCCTCGGTCCCAAGCTGGGCGCCGCTTTCCTGACGGCCTATGAAAAGGGTGAAATCTCCAAGGCGGCCGCCCTGATCAAGGCGACGGAAGTCAGCACCGGCGCAGCCAAGAGCTATTTCAACTATCCCCGCCCCTTCCTTGTCGACGGCAACTCCATCCAGCTCGTCAACGACAATTACGTCGCCAAGGACGGCGCTCCCTACAGCGCCACCGGTGGCGCCTTCCCGAGCGGCCACACCAATACCGGATATACCGACGGACTGCTCCTCGCCGAAATGCTGCCGGAACGCTTCACCGCTCTTGTCGACCGCAGCGCCGGCTACGGCTATTCGCGCATCGTCCTCGGCGTCCACTATCCGCTCGACGTCATCGGCAGCCGCATGATCGTCGAACGCAACGTTGCCCACTATTTGAACGATCCGGCCTATCATGCCCTTTTCGTCCAGGCCCGCGACGATCTGCGCGCCGCTCTGGAGAAGGAGTGCGGCGTCAGCATCGCGGAATGCGCCAAGCCGGAGGACGCCCACTCCGATCCGTGGATCGATGCCTCCATGCGGCAGTTCTACGATTTCACCATGACCTACGACCTGCCGCAGACGGGCGCGAAAAATGCAGACATGCAGGTACCCGAAGGTGCGGAAGTCCTGCTCGAAACGCTGCGCCCGGATCTTTCGGCCGCCGATCGCAAGGATATCCTGAAGCGCACGGCTCTGGCATCCGGCTATCCGCTCGACTCACAGGATGCCAGAACCGGCTTCTGGCAGCGCATCAATCTGCACGAAGCAGCGCTCACAGCCACGAGCCATTAGCCGGCTGGATCAGCTCAGCTTTCACGCGAGAGCGGCCACTTCTCTCCGAACAATTCTCTTCCAAGAGATAAATATGTCGGTAACCCAGGTTGGGCTGCCGACATTGCATACCCGGATAGCTCGTCTGTGGGCTCCAGGCGACGATCCGGTGCAAGAGGGACCAATGGCCGTTTAGTTGCTTATCTGAGATTGCGCTGTGTCGGGCCGATGGGCACTCACAAAAGGATGGGGCCTGGGAGGAACTGCCCGTCGGGAACGATGCCGTCAGCGCCATCACGGCGGCGCACTGGTTCGACCGGCTGCGTTCGGCACGCACCCTGATCCCGGATGGTGTTCTTTCGATTGTCGAATATGTCCGGGACGAGCATTCGCCAGCTGCCGCCGTCGAGGATTTTCTCGCGCGAGGGAAACCGGAGGGCATATGAACGGCCCGATGATATCAACCCGCTATTTTCCGTTCGGATAGACCCAGGCATAGCCGAAATGATAGCGGTCGGGTTCGCGGCCATAGTAGTAAGGCACAGCCATGTCATGCTGTTCCGGATTGGACAGGGCGGCCCCATATTTCTCTTTCAGCCACTCCGAAAGCGTGCCGGGCATAGTCGACGGCTTGCCATCCCGCTCGTTCCAGACGAGCAGCAGAGGCTGATGGCCTATGCTGGCGTGATCGATGTCGAACAGGGGATAGGCGATCGAGATAACAGGCGTGGACGGCATGTTGATGCGGACATTGCCGGCTTTCTGCCACGTCGTTGTGACCACCGCCGCCGGCTTTCGTCCTTCCGCGGCCACGACCTGTTCGAGAAACGGGGTGTAAGGCGTGTTCAGATGTTCATAGGAACCGAAGAGTTTCGGAACAAGCACGCTTCCCGCGATGATAAGCGGCAGCGCCACCATCATCGCGAACGGCACATATAGAAATTTCCGGATCACCTGGGCGGATCCGACACCCGACGCCTCCAGCTTCAGGCAGAAATAAAGCGGCGCCAGGAACAGGAACGGCAGGAGCCAGCGATCCCTGAATACCGTCAGCGTGACCACGAGGATCATCAACAGCAATATGGCGAGCGTTGCGGCGAAAATCGTGCCCACGAAATCCGACCATTCGCTTCTTGCGCGAAAACTCCGCACGAACGCCTTGCGGAAAAAAATGAGGAAGATGATGGCGGTCGGCGCGATGATGGCGAAGCCGGTCTCGAACAATTCCGCAAGCCCGTTTGCGATGTCGGAAAGCTTGCCGCCCTCTCCCCGTTCGGACATGGTCCGCGTCGTCTGATCGACGACCGCGCTCATGTGCGAGGTCATCCAGAGGCCGTGGGGCAGAAAGACGAGGATCGCCAGCAGGATCGTCAGCAGGAGCCGTTTGTCGAGGACTCTCTTCAGCCCATCCGGATGCCTGAGGACGGCGACGAAGGTGGCAAGGACGATCAGGATGAAATTGTATTTCGTCAGCATCCCCACGCCGACCCACACCCCCATCGAGGCGTAGGATATGAAGCTGGGCTTTCGCAGCGTCGAGACGACGCTGTGCAGAAACAGGCAGATTGCCAACAGCGTTCCGACCGTATGGGTCAGGTCCCGCTGCGCCTGCCAGAACATCTGCGGCATCGTCAGCAGCGACAGGGTGGCGATGGCCGCCAGCCCCTTGTCGGCGAGCAGCAATCGGGCCAGCCGGTGGTAGGTGTAGTAAACCAGGAAAAGCAGAACGTTCTTCAAAAGCACCAGCGACGCCAAGGTGGTGCCGAAGACGGCGAACACGCCCTGCTGAATCCAATTGTAAAGAGGAGGCTGCGCGTCGTAGCCCCAGTCGAGCCATTGCGCGACGACGAATTGCTGCGCCTCATCGACGCGCAACGAGTTCGGCAGTGCGATGCGAACGACAGCCTGCACGAGGAAGTAGGCGGCAAGAACCCACGGCACCCATCGCAGATCGGAAAACAACCCCGACTTGGAGGACCGTTTGAGGCCGTCAATGCTATCCATCGTTTTTCCTTCTGGCGGAAGATCTCGCTCGCGAGTGACGACGGCATGCCCCCGCGCCTCATTCAGGTAAGCGGTATAGTGTGTCACCGCAGCGAAGGCAAAGGCGAAAGCCTGGCGCGAAACGTCACGGGACGGCGACCGCGAGCGGCGATGACGGCATCGTTTGGCACTCGGGATTCGACGTAGTGGCGGTGAAGAGCGGAAACTCGTTCCAAAGGGTTCCGTTCAATGTCTCGCGCGTGCCTAAATTGAATACAGCGCGCATATAGCCATCGTTGAATGGATCGGCGATGTCATACGGAATTTGGCAATCGATCGAGGCAACGTGAAATGTCGCCCCGGTCCGGCGTGTCCAGCCGTATAGCGCCATCAGCGCATCCCGCTCCTGCGCCTTGATCAAGGTGGCATAGGCCCGCGCCATGACGGGCAATGTCCGCTCCGACGTGTTGGAAAATTCGGGCATGAGCGCATTGTTGACGAGAACGAAAATATTGAATTTCCGGATCTTTGGCCGAGGCATATGGGATTCCGACGCCAGCACCGTGCTCGGGAAGGTAAGAATCTGCGAGGTGGAGCCGCCATCGGAATGAAGTTCCTCGAAATGCCTGTCCCCCGCCTGCGCCTTGATCAGCACGGGCGGATATATTCCGGGAATGCTTGCGGAGGCGACAAGCACGTCGCGAAAGAGCTGAAGAGCATCGGGACGGCCGCTTGTCGCGATCGCGCCCATGTTCCAGACCACCGCTCTCTGTGAATCGAGATTGGAGGTGAGAACCAGAAGCCGGCGTCCGTTTCGATGCTCTCGCGCAATCGCATCGAAGACGTCCTGCGTGATGTATCGATCGACCATGCTGCGAAGCGTCTGTCCGCGCAGAAGGCTCTTTCCGAGCATCTGATTTGGCAGCAGCCTGCGATCGACGAGGTTCTTTGCAACGCCGCTTGTGTAGAGCCGGGCAATCAGATCGTCATAGGATGATCCAAGAAAGGCGAAGGGAGCGATGAGAGCGCCGGTGCTGACGCCGCTGACGATATCGAATTGCGGCCGGGTGCCGGTCTTCGTCCATGCCGACAGCACGCCGGCACTGAAGGCGCCTCCGGCCCCGCCTCCCGAGATCATCAGGTAGTTGACGTCCTCCTGCGTGGCGGCGGGTCGCCAGTCAAAGGCGTCTTCCCATGACTTCGGACTTTCGTCCAGGTAGGATCTTACACCCGGAAACCCCGGAACCTGCGCTGTGAAGGATTGGTCGGCGCGGTATTGCGGACGCGATGTGGTCATGCAGCCTGCAAGAGGAAGAAGCAGGATGATCAACAGGCAAAGAAGTCTGAGGCAGGCTTGGTTGCGGTTCGGCAACGCGGATACTCCGGGGAAGGCTGTCGCGTCATGTGTGAACCGTTCTCTAACGTCGGCTGTTGGCGCGGATGTGTCCCGCATTTTTCCATTGGTGAATGCCGTGTGACCAAACCATGGCCAAGCTCCGCAAATCGACGCTGGCCGAAACGACCCATCGGGCCGCTACGCGCCGTACATAAGCCAAACGACTGTCTCGGTGACTACTCTGCCGAACCGCCGCCGGCAAAACTATCCCTCATAGCGCGCAGGATGATCACGGCCGATGCAGCGCCCGGATCGACATGGCCCAGCGAGCGTTCCCCCAGCCTTGCTGCCCTGCCGCGCGCGGCAATCATCGAGCGGGTCGAATTCGCCCCGGTTTCCGCGGCCTCCACGATGCTGTTCCACAGTTCCCGAGTCCCGCATTGCCTTGCCCGCGCGTTGACGGCCGCTTCCATGGCGGGAATCCAGGCATCCAGCATGGTCTTGTCGCCGCGCTGTCCCTTGCCGCGTTCCTTTATACCGGCCGTCATCCCCTCAACGATTGCGACCTGACCAGCGTCCGAAACGGATTCGTCCTGCTTGAGCGCCTGCGCTGCTCTTCGGAATGCGGTCGCATAAAGTGGACCGGTGGATGCCCCAACGGCATCCAGAAAAGCAGAGGCGGCAACCGTAAAAACCTCCGAGGGAAGCGTTTGTTCCAGGTCGAGTTTTGTGAGCTCGGCATTCACGGCCATGAAGCCGAGAGCCATGGTGATCCCGTGGTCAGCGTCTCCGATAGCACCGTCAAGCTCCGAAAGATGATCCTTCTCTGCGGTGATCGCTATGGATATGCGCTGAAACATGTTGCTCAAACGTCGCGCCGCGTTTTCCGGCATAATCTTCCTCCCAGTCCAGGAGATCGCGGCCGGTTTTCTCCGGCGCGCGTCTCGTATTTTCATCCCACCTTCAAAGCGGCGGTGTCGCAAGGATGGTACAGCAGCTCGGTCAATTCGTGATCGAGGTGCAAAATCGATATGGACGCGCCGACCATGTCGAGCGAGGTGCAATAGTGCCCCACCCAGCTCGCCTCTATCCTGATGTCTTTCGCGCTCAGCCGCTGCTCGACGCGCCTGAACAGGATATAAAGCTCCATCAGCGGCGTTGCGCCGAAAGAATTGATCAGCACGGCCACGCGGTCGCCGGGCGCGGGCTTCATTTCCGCGAAAATGCGGTCCATCACCCTGTCGGTGATTTCATCCGCGGTCATCATCTTCTCGCGGATGACGCCCCGCTCGCCATGGATGCCCATGCCGAACTCGATATCGTCGGGACCGATCTCGAAATTGTGCCGTCGCGTCTGGGGCAGCGAGCAGGGCTCCAGCGCAACACCCATCGTATAGGTTCGTTCATTGGCTTTGCGCGTCGCGGCTTCGCAGGCATCAAGCGACAGCCCCCGATCACAGGCGGCTCCGGCGATCTTGAAGATGAAGAAGTGCCCCGCAACGCCGCGGCGTCCTTCCCTATCCTCCATCGGGGAGGAGGCGATATCGTCCGTGGTGACGACGGTGCGGACATCGATCCGTTCGTCCTGCGCCATCTCGGCCGCCATCTCGAAGTTCATCACATCGCCGGCATAGTTGCCATAAACGAAGAGCACGCCCTCGCCGCCGGTCGCCGCCCTGGCGCATTGCAGGATCGGCGTGGGCGGCGGTGACGAAAAGATGTTGCCGACGGCAACCGCATCTGCGAGGCCCTTGCCGACATAGCCGACGAAACAGGGTTCGTGGCCGGTGCCACCGCCGATGACCAGCCCGACCTTCCCCGGCCTCGGCCCCGTTCGGGCAACAAGCGCCCGATTGGACCCCTTGATGGGCGCGACGTGGCCGGCATGCGCCTTGACGATGCCGTCGAGCATCTCATCGACGACGTCGTCGGGATTGTTCAGGAACTTCTTGATGTGGGTGCGAAAGCCACTGGGCAGCGGCACGGTATTGTCCGTTCTGGAGCGCTGCGAAATCTTCTGGTCGATCTCCGTCACGCCGTCGGCGTTGAGAATACCCCGACCCGTGGCGGCATCGGTGATGAGGACATTGATATAGCCGCCCCGCAGGGCCGCAAGGATCGCGGGCACCTTGTCGAAACCGCCCGCAACCGCGATGCGCAGCCCGATCGCCTTCAGCATGTCGAGGGATATGCCGATGGTCCGGTCATCGAGCGGGCCGGCGACCGGCTCTCCCTTCGGATCGATGAAGCGGCCGGCGACGACACCGACAGCGTTCTTCGCCAGATAGTCCTGGAGCGAGACGGATTCGAAGAATCCGCTGCTGTGGATTGTCGAATTCGGGCGCAGCGACGAGATGCCGAATAGGGCCTTATTGGCTTTGGAAAGCGTTGCGAACTGATCTTCCACCAACGGTTCGCGCAGCAGGATGTCGCGCACCTCTCCGGTCGAAACGATAGCTGGCGCCGTGATGTTGATCAGTTTTCCGCCGACAGCATTGGCAAAAGCCGCCGCGCAGAGTTCCGGCGTATAGGCGAAGCGCGCCCGCGTGCCGCCGGTCGCCTGAACAATGGTGACGTCCTGAAGATTGGGCACGGAAGCCTGCTCGGCGATCGCCAGGACCGTTCGCCCCCAGGCAACGGCCAGCGTATCTCCGGATTTCAAAAGCTTGGCGATGGCCTGGGCGCCCGCCGTCCCGAGACGATCGATCAGCGGACGCGTTCCGTCGTCGCTGGGGACGACCAGACAGTCATGCAGCCCGAAATGACGTTTCAGCTCCAGCGCGATCGAGAGCGAACTCAGGCGCGACGGCTCAAGGGAGATGTTCACGATCCCCCGGCTGCGCGCATCGGCCAGATAGCTGTTCACCGTCGCGCGCGAAATGCCCATGATCTCCGCGATATCGCCCTGCGTTCTGCCATCCTCATAATAGAGCCAGCAGGCCCACACGTAGGGATCGTCGCCGTAGCGTAGCGGCATGGCGTCGGATGTTTCCGGCACGCCCGCCTTGCCTACGCCCGTTTTGCCGACTGAAGATGTCTTGCCTGTCATGACTGTCCGCGGTTCCCTTGTGTCGTCCGAAGATGGAAGCAATAGAGCATGTTTGCAAATGCTTCTTCAGAGAAAGGGGCGGCGCGCGACCCCATCGACAACAAAGGGATCGCGCAGCCTTGGGAGGTCCATCTGTAGGCGAACAAAGCCCTTGAGATCACGATGCCTGTTGAAGCCGATCGCGCGCACCGAAAGAGAGTTCTTTCAATATGATCGCGCAGGAGGTCGCCCCGGCATCCAGCACGCCCAGCGAGCGTTCGCCGAGACGGCTTGCGCGGCCGATCTTCGCCACCAGATTGAGCGTCGAATCCCGGCCCGCTTCGGCCGCCGCCACCAGCGCATCGAGCGCATCGGCAAACGATTTTCCGGCGGCGACCGCGCCATCGAAAGCTTCGATTGCCGGAACGAGCGTGTCCAGGAGCGTCTTGTCGCCGACTTTCGCCGAACCGATTGCCTGGATACCTTCAAGGCCCGCATGCAGCATCCGGCTATAGGTTGCGCTGCCTATGGCGTCGACGCCCTCCAGCTTCTCGGCGAATTCGGTGAACATGACGCCGTAGAGCGGGCCCATCGAGCCACCGATCTCGGTCATCAGAACGGTGCCCAATGTATCGAGCGATGCGGCAAGCGGCAGATGCTTGCCCTTCATGCGCTCCGCGGCCATGCCGAAGCCCTTGGCCATGTTGACGCCATGGTCTCCGTCGCCGATCTTGCCGTCGATCTCGCTGAGATAGGCGCGGTTTTCGACGATCCGGTCGGCCATTGCCAGAACGATATCGCCTGCCGTTGCATTGCTAAATGTCTGCATGGACCTGTCTCCTCAAAGCAGCGTCGTGCAATGGACTTCGACGTCGAGAAGCTCTTTCATCTCGTCGTCGAGAGCCAGCACCGTCAGTGTCGCGCCGACCATCTCCAGCGAGGTGAAGTAGTTGCCGACATACGTCTTGTAAATCTTGAGGCCACGAGCGGTGATCTGCGTTTCGATCGTGTCGTTCAGAATGTAGAGCTCGTTGACCGGCGTCGCGCCGAGACCGGACACGAGCACGGCCACTTCGGTGCCGGCTGCGAGATTGTGATCGTCCAGAACGATCTGGCTCATGGTCCTGGCAATTTCCTCGGCCGTCTTCAGGGGCTCCACGCGAACCCCCGGCTCGCCATGATGGCCGATACCGACTTCCATGGTGCCGGGCTCGATCTTGAAATTCGGATGGCCGACGGCCGGTAGCGTGCAGGGGCCGAGACCGATGCCGACGGAGCGGCAATTGTCGATCGCCTTCTGGGAAATGGCACGCACTTCTTCGAGGCTGGCGCCCTTCGAAGCCTTGGCGCTGCCGATCTTCCACATGAAGATTTCGCCGGCGACGCCACGACGCTTCTCGCGTTCCTCCGGCGGGGCCGAGCAGACGTCGTCATTGGCAACGACGGTCGCAACCTCGATGCCGTCCTTGGCCGCGAGCTTGATCGCCATCTTCACGTTCATGTTGTCGCCCGCGTAATTGCCGTAAAGGCAGATCACGCCCCGGCCGCCATTGGCCTCGCGAACGGCGTCGTAGAAGCTCTTCGCTGTCGGCGAAGAAAAGAGTTCGCCGACAGCCACGGCGTCGAGCATATTCTTGCCGGCATAGCCGATGAAGGCAGGCTCATGACCGGAACCGCCGCCGGTAATGACGCCGACCTTGCCGGCATGAGGCGCGTTCTTCGCGACGACGACGCGCGGGTTTTCGGCAAGGCGTACGATCCCCGAATGCGCCTTGACGAAGCCCTTTACGGTATCTTCGACGACTTCATCGGGATTGTTGATGAACCGTTGCATAGTGTCTCCTGTAGGATGCCCGAGCGCCTTAGCTCAGAGAATTGTGTAGCCGCCGTCGATCAAGAGATCGGCGCCATTGATCATGTCCGCTCCTGCAGAGGAGAGGAAAACGGCGGCCGCCGCGATCTCCTCCGGGAATGCAAAGCGGCCCGCAGGAATGCGCTTTTTCGCTGCCTCGCCCTTCTCCCCGGACCAGGCCTTTTTGCCGAGTTCGGTCAGGACGATGGTCGGGGAGATGGTGTTGACGCAGATGCCGTGCTTGCCCCATTCGGCGGCAAAGGTCTTGGACATGCCGATCACACCGAATTTGGAGGCGCAATAGGCGACGTGTTCCTCGATCGCGACAGTGCCGGCCTGCGATGCGAGGTTGATGATCTTGCCGCCCTTGCCGGCGGCGATCATCGCCCGGCCGACCGCCTGGGTCACGAGAAACGTGCCTTTGAGATTGATGTTGATCGTCTTGTCCCAGTGATCCTGCGACAGGTCTTCAGCGGGTGCGAGAAAAACGACGCCGGCGCTGTTCACCGCAATATCGATATGGCCGAAGTGCGACACGACATCGGCGATGGCCTTGTTGACGGAAGCGCTATCTGCGACATCGCAGGCGAACGGCTTGGCATCGCCGCCAAGTTCGGTAGTCTTTGCCCTGGCAATATCGACATTGATGTCCAGAACCGCGACTTTCGCGCCCTTGGACGCAAAGGCAGCCGCGACCGCGGCGCCAATGCCGGATCCACCGCCTGTCACAACCGCGACTTTGCCGGAGAGCGGGAAGTTCAAATCAATGTCTGGAGCTTTATCGGTCATCTTGTTCAAGCCTCGAGAGGGTGGAGGGTGGGGCAGACTTGCCGCCCCACCGATCGATTTCACTTACGGGTTTCAAGCAGCTTATCGACGTTCTCTGTGGTCACCGGGGTCCACGGAACGTTGTAGTTCTTGTCCTTGCCGTCGTTGAACGGCATTTGCGGATATTCGGCCCAGATCGAGGCCTCCGGCTTGTAATCACCCTTCTTGGCGTTGAAGATCGCCAGATCCAGCGCGCCCTGCGCCTGCGCGGTGGCGTCCTGCAGGATGGATGTCATGGTGCCCTGCTTGACGGCGTGAAGTGCATCGGTGATACCGTCGATGCCTGCAATGGCGAAATCTCCGACATTGAGCTTTGCCGCCTTGATCGCTTCGATTGCGCCGAGCGCCATCTCATCGTTCTGGCCGATCACGCCGTTGATCTGGCCCGGATGCGACGTCAGCCAGTTTTCCATCAGCGTCTGCGCCTCGGCACGCGACCAGTTCGCGGTCTGGTCCTCGATGACCTTGACGTCGGGGCACTCGGCAAGCGCCTTCTTGTTGCCTTCCAGGCGGGAAATCTGCGCCGACTGGCCGATCGGGCCTTCGAGGATCACGACGTTGCCCTTGCAGCCGATCTTGTCGAGTACGGTCTTGGCTTCCATGTAGCCGGAAATCGTATCGTCGGAACCGACATAGGCGGACAACAGGTCGGAATTCACCCTTGTATTGGAGCCCACGACCGGGATACCGGCGTCATGTGCTGCCTGAACCGCAGTTGCGCCCGCTTCGATATCGATCGGCACAAAGATGATGGCGTCGAACTTCTGCGTGATCATCGTGTTGAACTGCTCCTGCTGAACGAGAGCATCGTAACGGCCGTCAAAGATCGTCAGCTCGACTTCGCCGCTCTTGACGGCGGGGTGCTGCTGGAGCGCGGCCGACCAGATCTGCATGAATTCGGCGTTGAGACCGTAAGGGGCGGCGCCGATCTTCAGTTTTTTGTCCTGCGCCAGGGACGGTGAAGCCAGCAGCGCTGTCGCGGCGGCAAGGGCAATCAGTAGTTTCTTCATTGTAAATCTCCTCCGTTGGAATTCCGGCGACCATCGTGGCGCGCCGTTTGGTTTCCGGGTGCGCGGCACCCGGATTTCTTCGGGCTCAAGCGCCCAGATTTCGTTTCTGGTCGAGCATCACCGCCCCGACGATGAGCGCGCCCTTGAGGACCTGCTGGTAGTAGGATTGGATCCCCATCAGATCGAGGCCGTTGTTCATGACGCCGATGATCAGTGCCCCGATGAGCGTGCCGGTGATGCGCCCGACACCGCCGGAGAGGCTCGTTCCACCAATGACGACGGCGGCGATCGCGTCGAGTTCATAGGCGATACCCGCCTGGGGCAGCGCCGAACCGGTGCGCGCGGAAAGGATCATGCCCGCGAGACCGGCAAGACCACCGGAGATCACGTAGACGAGGAAGCGCAGCCTGGAGACGTTGATGCCCGACGTGTTGGCGGCATGCGGATTGCCGCCGACGGCATAGATATACCGGCCAAATCGCGTGCGATTGAGCACCCACCAGGAGACGGCGAAGACGATCGCGAGCAGGATGACTGGCATCGGGATGGAGAAAACGCTCCCGGTGCCGATCCAGCGGAAATCGGGAGTGAGCGCCGGAACCGGCTTGCCGCCCCCATAAATCAGCGTCAGGCCGCGGGCGGCCGAGAGCATGCCCAGCGTTGCGACAAAGGCCGGAACGGCAAAGCGCGAGACGATCAACCCCACCACCGCGCCGCATGCGACACCGACCAGCAATCCGACAGCGAGCGCCACATAGGGCGGATAGGGCGCACCCATAATGCCCGCCGTCGCGGAGGTCGTCGCAAAGCTCGCGCTGATGATGCCGGTGAGCGCGACCACGGAGCCGACGGAAAGATCGATGCCCCGCGTCAGGATGACGAAGGTCATGCCGATCGCCAGGACGCCGTTGATCGACGTTTGCAGCAACACATTCGATATGTTGCCGGCCGTCAGGAAATACTGGTTCGAAACGGAAAGAATGATGGCGAGCAACAGGAACGCCAGGAAGATCCCGTATTCCTGCATGATCACCCTGCGCCGGTCCGAACTGAACCAGGCGCTGGACTGATTATTGTCTGTGGCGGACATATGAAACACCTCTTGTTGCCGGACGCCAAGCTGTCGCTCTTCGTTGCCTGTCGCCGTCAGGTCGACAGATGAACGAGCGCTTGTGCGTCGGCCTCCTCCCGTTCAAGGATCCCGGCGGAGCGCCCCTGACGCATCACCAGGATGCGGTCGGACATGCCGAGAACCTCATCGATCTCGGATGAGATCATGATGACCGTGCCGCCTTCGGCGGCGAAGTCGCAGATAATGCGATAAATCTCACGCTTGGCGCCGACATCGACTCCGCGGGTCGGTTCGTCCAGCAAAAGCACCTTCGGCTTGCGCAGGAACCATTTGCCAAGCACGACTTTCTGCTGGTTGCCGCCTGAAAGGCCCGAAACAGCCATGCTGTCCCGCGCCGCCTTGATGCCGAAGCGCTTGATCATCGCCGTGCTCGCGGCAGCTTCGGCGCGACGGTCCATCGCGAATTTCGGGCTCATTTCCGGCAGGCTGGCAAGGCAGATATTGTTGCGGACGCTGTCGCTGAGATTGAGCCCCGTCAGCTTGCGGTCTTCGGTCACGAAGGCGATGCCATGCCGCATCGCCTCGGCCGGCTTTCTGACCGATATAGGTTGCCCTGCAAGTTTCATTTCGCCGCCGGCCGGCGTATCGAGGCCGAATATGCAGTCGAAAATCTCGGTTCGCCCCGACCCCATCAGACCGTAGATGCCGAAGATTTCCCCCTTGTGCGCGACGAAGGAGATATCGTCGATCTTGCCGGGAGCCGTCAGGCCGGAGACTTCAAAGCCGGCAGTCGCAGTCGGCGTGTTGGTCTTGACGTATTCCTCGCCGAGTTCGCGGCCGACGATCATGCGGATCAGGCCTGCCCTGTCGATATCGGCGATGGCGCCGCTGCCGACATAGGACCCGTCGCGGAAAGCCGTGTAGGAATCGGCGATCTGAAAGATCTCCGACAGCCTATGCGAGACATAGACGATGCCCTTGCCCTCGGCCTTCAGGCGCCCGATCGTCGCAAACAGCTGCTGGGCCTCTTTCTCGCCGATGGCGGAGGTCGGCTCATCCATGAAGATCACTTCCGCCTCATGACTGAGCGCCTTGGCGATCTCCACCAACTGCACTTGCGCGACGGAGAGGTTCATCATGAATTGCGTGGCGCGGATATTGAACTCCAGCCGATCGAGAAGGGCCTGGGCGCTGCGGTTCATCGACTTGAAATCGATGCCGCCGAAGCGGGCCGAAGGCTCGCGACCGAGATAGATGTTCTCGGCCACCGTCATGTGCGGAATGGGGCTGAGTTCCTGCTCGATCATGGCAATGCCGGCCGCCAGCGCTTCTGCGGGGGTCGCATAGTCGACCTCCTTGCCGCGACGGCGGATCAGGCCGGCGTCTCGCGCGTGAATGCCCATCAGGATTTTGAGGAAGGTCGACTTGCCGGCGCCGTTGCCGCCGCACAGCGCATGCACGGAGCCCGCCCGCAGCTGAAAACGGCCATCGCGCAATGCCGCAACGCCACCAAAGAACTTCTGGAGCCCTTCTACTTCAAGCAGGAATTCCACGACTTCGCCTCCTCAAGCACAACCCGACACATGGCATCCAGCGACGCCCACGGCCTCCTCAGTCAGCATGCTTGACAATATTCGACTCTGTTTCGACAAATGTCAAGCAACCGAAATGAAGATGTAGATATGATGGGTGCCGACCACACGGAAAAGCCATCGCTCGATGGGAGTGCAGCCCATCCGGCCGACAAGCCAAGCGGGATCATGCCGACGCTTCAAAGGTCAGGCTGAGAGGCATCGATGGTGAATTGATCGCGGCTTGCTGTTGTGCCGAGCCAGCATGGAGAGCTTCAGAACCCGCCAATATGTTCGCAACCAAGCTGAAAAGTCAGCGGGTCCACGCAATGCCAACCGGCCGACTACAAAGAGAAATCAACACCCATATCCAGGTCGGTGTCCGTACACGAGCGGCGAAATCAGCCGCTGCTGCGAACAGAATCCCCTAGCCGGGCCTGCCACAGGAACCGGAGCGCAATCAGTGCTACGCACAGGACCGAGACCAGAAAGATGGCACCGGACATGGCATAGATTACCGGCGACGCGCCGGAGTTCATTCTCCCGAACAGCACCACGGGCAGAGTGTTCTGCCGTCCCGCCAGATAGAAGGCCCGCGTGAATTCGTTGAGCGACAGCAAAAAGGAAAAGATGAAGGCGCTGATCAGGCCGGGACGGATCAGCGGCAGGGTGATATCGATAAACCGGTGCGCCCAGTTCGCCCCCAGATCGGCCGCGGCGACGAGATAGGAATTCCGCACCGCCGCGAAACTCGTCAGAATGACGATGAAGGCGAAAGGCATGGCCCAGAGCAAATGACCGGCGATGACCGTCAACATCGACGCCTTGATGCCTGCGCGCGTGAACACCGCCGAGAGCGCCAGCCCCTGAATCACACCCGGCACGAACATCGGCAGGATCACCGTCAGCAACCACGCCGTCCGGCGCGTGCGCAATTCGAAATAGGCAAGTGCCGCCAGCAGCGACATGACGGTTGCGAGAACCGCCGTCACCGTGGCGATGATCAGCGACTGCTCCAGGGCGCCGATCAGCGCCGTCTCCTGCGGCAGCGATGCGTACCATTTGAGGCTGAGTTCGGAGATATTCGGCAGGCCCGGCTGCAGCGCGGGATTGAAGGAAATCGCCAGCAGATAGAGCGGCGGCGCGTAGATTACCAGCAAGCCGGCGATGGTGACGGCCCAGAGCAGAATACGGTTGGCAAGACCTTCGCGCAGCATCATGGCGACTGGTCCTCGAACAGCGACGCAAGGCCGAAGATGCGGTTGCCGATCAGCACGAGGCCGAAGATCACGGCAAGCACGATGGTCGAAATGGCGAAGGCCATCGGATAATTGGCGACGCGCATGACGTCGTTGATCATCACCGACACGATCGATGCGCCCGCGCCGCCCAGCATCTGCACTTCGGTGGACGAGCCAACCACCATGACGAAGACAAACAGGAACCCGGCGAAGATGCCCGACTTTGTCAGAGGCAGGAGGATCGTCGTCAGGCCCTTCCAGAATCCCGCACCGAGGTCCTGCGCCGCCGCTAGATAGGTTGGGTCGACCCGGCGCATGGATAAGAGCAGCGGAAAAATCGCGAACGGCAGATAGGAAGCGACCAGCCCGACGATGACGGCGAAATTGCTGAACAGCAGCCAGTCCAGCGGCGCGTCGATGATCCCGACACCCTGCAGCCAGTCGTTGATAATTCCGGTGCGCCCAAGCACGAGCCGCCAGGAAAAGGAACGGATCAGATAGGAGGTGAAGAAAGGAATGGTGATCAGCGCCAGGAGGATGACGTTCAGCCGCCGCCCGGCCAGGAAATGGATCGCGTAACCGGTTGGATAGGCGATCAGCAGGCATAGCAGCGCCGTGCCGAACGCCTTGACCAAGGTCGATACGATGACCGTCCAGCGCCCAGCCTCGAGGATGCCCGCATAACCTGCAAGGCTCAGGTCCGGCTTGATCCAGTATGTCACCGGATCCCAGCTCCAGAAACTCCAGACGACGACGACGATCAAGGGCACCAGTGCGAACGCCAGGATCGCCAGCAGCGGCGGCGCCATCAGCATCGATGAAATCGGCAAACGTGCTCTGGACATACTGGGCCTTCAAGGACTGACGACAGCGGCGAGAGAAATCGCCGCTGCCCGTGATTGGGAAACTCAGGCGTTGCGAAGCTTCTGCCACCACTCTTCGTAAAGCTGGAAATTATCCGGCCGGGTATTCTGCCAATAGACCTTGCCCGCAAACTTCGCCTTGACGTGCTCGGCCAGCTTCTCGACCTCGTCCGCCTTGTATTCGTCCGGATGGGCCTTGGCGTAGGCGAGGTTGTTGTCGGTCGGCACCAGATAGCCACGGGCCTGGCCGAGTTCGCAACCATAAAAGCCGCCGAGCAGGCCGTTGACGAATTTATGCGCGACATCGGTGACGCCGCGATCGCCAGCGCCCTTCAGGAGCACCGTATTGTTGCCCCAGGCTTCGTAGCCTTCGACGGGCGCCGCATATTCGACCTGAAGACCACGCTTGCGCCCTTCGTAGACGATCGGCTCCCAGCCGGTCATGGCATCGACTTCCTGATCCGCGACCAGTTGAACGCCCTGCTCCCAGCCGTTCCAGAAGGTGCGGAACTGGCCGTCCTTCTTGTGCTTGATCAGGAATTCCATGACCAGGCCGAGTTCGGATTCGGTCAGATTGCCCGGCTCGACGATCGGCTTGTTTTCGCTCTCCTTCAGATACATGGCGGTGAAGATGGCGCTGTTGATCCAGGCATCTTCCATGGCCACGCGACCCTTGAGCTTGGGATCGAAGATTACGCCGTAGCTATCGACCTTGCCGAGCTTGTCGGGCCGGTAGATGATCGAGTCGGCGTTGACGACGGTCGGAATGCCGTATTGCTTGCCGTCGTGCTTGAGGTAGGGAATATCCTTGGCCCACTGCCAGACGCTTTCGTAATTCGGGATCTTCGTCAGATCCCAGGGAATGATGACGCCCTGGCGCGCCAGTTCCGTCTCGGCACCGCCCTGGAACCCGCCGATGTCGAAAAGATCGTTGGCATTGCCGGCGGCGAGACGCGCGATGACGGGGCCGATGTCGTTGCCGTTGTCGGTGAATTCGGGGGCAACGCCGTTCTGGGTGGCAAAGGCCTTCCACTTGTCGCCGATATCCAGTGTCGCGGTTGCCCAGAAGGCGACCGTTGCGGCATCCTGCGCAGCAAGGCGAGAGGCCCAGCCAAGGCTGCCTGCGGACAGGGCGACACCTCCTGCCCCCATAAGCTTCAGAAAATCGCGCCGCTGCACATTACTATGCTGCGCCGATGCAAACATTCCGACATGCTTGGTCATAGCCATTCCCCTTTGCGGTCCGGTTGAGTCACTCTTCACGCCACAAAGCAGCCATTCAGCTCGTAGGCAATAGTCCCACATTGGAAATCAGAACGGCCGCATCCTGCTTCAAGCCGACCCGAATGGATCTCCCCGTCTCGAGCCCGCCCAAACCCGCCTCTTCCTCGATCGCCATACGCAGCGTCTGGCCATCCCAGAAGGCGAGCTTGAGATCACGATAGAGGCCGCGGAACATCGTTTCGACCACGGTCAGCATCAGCGTCCCAGGCGCATCCGCAGCCGCGAGAAACAACCTGTCCGCACGGATGGCAACGACGGACTGAAGCGGGTCCGTCGGACCGGCGACCCGAACCGGCACATTTTGCCCGGCAATCACCGCGTACGTCTGCCCATCGGAAGTCGTGATCTGCTCCGGGCGCACCAGGGTATCGATACCGACAAAACGGGCGACGAAAGCATTGGCCGGAGCCTCGAAGAAGCGGGTAGGCGCATCCACCTGCTCGATGCGCCCCTTGTGCATCACGGCCATGCGGTCCGAGAGGCTGAGCGCTTCGTCCTGATTGTGCGTGACGAGGACGAAGGTCGCGCCGGTGCGCTTGTGCAGCCGTCCGAATTCGTCGCGCATCTGCTGGCGCAGGCGCTCGTCGAGACCGGTCAGCGGCTCGTCGAGCAACAGGATGCCGGGCTCCATGACCAGGGCCCGCGCAAGGGCGACGCGCTGACGCTGGCCGCCGGAAAGAAGATTGACGTCGCGCGGGCCGAAACCGGAGAGCTCGACGAGATCAAGCGCATCGTTGATGCTGGCCGCGAGCGCGCCTCCCGACACACCCCGCAGCCGTAGCCCGTAGCCGACATTCTGCGCGACCGTCATGTGCGGGAAAAGCGCAAGGCTCTGGAAGACGGTATTCACCGGGCGCTTGTTGGCCGGCACGTCGCTCATATCCTTGCCGTCGAAGGAAATACGGCCGGCGGTCTGCCTGTCGAAGCCGCCGATGAGCTTCAACAGCGAACTCTTTCCGCAACCCGACGATCCGAGCAGCGTGAAGAATTCACCGGCGGCGATATCGAGCGTCACATCGTCAAGAGCCTTGACCGGCCCGTATTCCCTGCTGACCTTCTCGATCTGAATGGATATAGCCACTAACCTGCCTCGGAGACGCTTTCGCGAATGATCAGGACGCCATTGTCGGCGACGCTCAGCTGCTGGTTCTCCTGTACGAGCGTCGTCGCCGTTGCCTCCTCGACAATCATCGGACCCTCGATCGACTGACCGGGCGCCAGCAGGCCGCGCTCATAGACCGGGCAAGAAACCCAGCCGAGAACAGCACCAAAATAGACATTGCGCCGACCTGTCAACGCAAGATCGAGACTGCGTCCGTTTTTGGACAAAGGCGGCAGTGCAATCACCGTGCCGTCCAGAACCGCTTCGAGATGCAACGTGGTGATTTCGATGGCCGCGTGCGGCAAGCGGAACGAGTAGGCGCGCTCATGGACGGAATGAAAGCGCTCGGCGAAGACCTCGCGGTCGTCGCCGCGGTGGAAATGGGCAAAAACCCCATGTTCCTGCCCACGATACCGCGCTTCGACCTGATAGGTGAAACGGATATCGGCGTCTTGACCCTTGGCGAAATAAGCGACCGCTTCTTCCTCGAGCTTGCCGAAACGTGCCGATAGCGCCTTGATCGCCTCCGCCGACAGCGTCGAAAACCAGGTACGGCGAAAATCGGCGCGCGGCTCGGCGGCAAGCATCCCCCAAGCCGAGAAAAGGCCGGGATGGAGCGGGACGACCGTCGCCTTGACGCTCAGATCCCGTCCGAGCCTGGTCGCAAGCGCCGGGCCGGCACCGCCACTGACGACGAAGGCCACGTCGCGCGGATCATGCCCGCGCTGGACGGTCACGAGTTTCAGCGCATTGATCATGCTTGCATGAGCGATGTCGATAATTGCGATCGCGGCATCCTCGACGCTCAAGCCGAGAGGCGCGGCGACGGTGGCGATCGCCTCGGCGGCCTTTTGCTTGTCGAGGCGCATGGAGCCGCCGGCGAAATTGGTGGGATCGAAGATTCCGACCGTGAGAATGGCATCCGACAGCGTTGGTCTCGTACCACCGCGACCGTAACAGGCCGGCCCCGGCATGGAACCGGCGCTTTCCGGGCCGACACGAAGGACGCCGCGTTCGTCGATCCAGGCAATCGAACCGCCGCCGGAACCGATCTCGACAATATCGACCACCGGCACCTGAATGGGATGACCCGGCTCGATGCGGGTATGTTCGAGCTTGTATTCGACGTTCAGCGTCGGGCGCCCACCGTGGATCAGCGAGCATTTGGCGGTCGTGCCGCCGACGTCCAGCGACAGGACTTCGCTCTCGCCGAGCGCGTTGCCGATCCGCGCAGCACCCGCGACGCCGCCCGCCGGCCCGGATTCGACCAGGGTCAACGGGCTGCTCACCGCCTGTTCGAACGTGGCGATGCCGCCGTTCGACTGCATTGCATAATAGGGGCATGTCAGGTCGCGCCGCATCAGCGCGTCTTCCAGCCGCTCAAAGTAGCGACGGATGATCGGCTGGACATAGGCATTGAGCACGACCGTGTTCGAACGCTCGTATTCGCGCCATTGACGCGAGACTTCATAGCTGGCGCAGACCGTCGCATCCGGCAGGGCAGCGGCCAGGATATCGGCGCAGAGGATCTCGTGCTTGGGATTCGTATAGCTGTGCAGGAACAGGATCGCGACGGCTTCGATCCTCTCCGCTTTGCACCGGGCGATGATCGGCTTGAGGTCGTCGACTTCCAGCGGGGTGATGACCTTTCCCGAAGCGTCGAGCCGCTCCCGCACCTCAAAGCGCAGGCTCCGGGGAACGAACGGAGCCGGGCTGCGGAATCGCAGATTGTAGAGATCGGGACGATTGCCGCGACCGATCTCCAGAACGTCGCGAAAGCCTGCGGTCGTCACCAGTGCGGTTCGCACACCCTTACGCTCGGTAATGGCATTGATGACGGTCGTACCGCCATGGGCGAAGAACGTCACGTCCCGTGTGCGAAGCCCGTCCTTGGTTTCCGCCGTGGCGATCGCGTCGAGCACTCCAATGGATTGGTCGGGCACCGTTGTCAGGCTCTTGGCCGTGAACAGTTCACCGCTGCGTTCGTCATACCCGACGAGATCGGTGAAGGTGCCACCGACATCGGTTGCCAGTCTGATCATACAGCAACCCTCGTTCGGTAGCCGTAAAGCTTCACTGCCTGCGCTTCGGTGATGAAGCCGTTGCGCAAATCCTGTTCGATCAGATGCTGTTCGCGCTGGCGCGCGTCGCCCCATCCGCCGCCGCCGCCGGTGATGACGCGTAGGATATCGCCGGCATTGAGATCGATATGGGCAATCCTGCCGTAAGTCCGCACCGTTCCATCGCCTGCCGATGCAATCTGCAGCGCATTCACCGTTCCGCTCCCGCCGCCGTCCATGCCCCAGGGGCGGGTGCGGGTGCGGCCGAAACTGCCATAGGCGGATGCATCCTTGCTGAGGATTTCATACTCGCGCACGATACCGAACCCTCCTCGCCTGCGCCCGGCGCCAGTGCCGGCCTCGACATTGTAGCCGTAGCTCTTGACCCGCAAGGGAAACCGCGCCTCGATGGCTTCGACCGAATAGTTATAGGTGTCTCCATCCGTCAGCGCTATCAGCGCACCGGCGCCGTCGGCCTCTTCACTCGCACCCCAGCCGCCATGCTGCGGTTCGATATGGATAAAGGGCTGTCCGTTGCGGTCCTTCCCGGAGATGTAGACAACGCAGAGGCTGGAATAGGAGCCGGCGGAAAAACGCGACGGCACCAGGGGCGCGAGCGCCTTCCAGACAAGTTCGGACGCATGCACCGACCCTTCGTAATACCAGCCGGTCGGCGAAGGCTTTTCCGCGGTGAAAATGGTTCCGGACGGCGCAATGACGGTCAGCGGACGGAACCAGCCCTCATTGGACGGCTCCTGGGGCCCGACCAATGCCTTGACGATGGTTCTGACCGCCGATTGCAAGGCGCCGCGCGCGCAGTTGATGGGACCAGGCACGGCCGGCGGGCAACCGGTGAAATCCGCAGTAATGCTGTCGCCGTCGATGGTAACGACCACCTGCACCGGGATCGGCGCATCGGTGATGCCGTCGCCGTCAATGATGTCGCTTGCTTCATAACGGCCGTCCGGAAGGGCGGCGATCGCTGCGCGGCTGCGCTTTTCGCTGGCCGTCAGCAGGTTGGCGAAGGCGGCCCTGACGACACCGGACCCGTATTTCGCCGCAAGCTCGGTTATGCGCCGCGCAGCGACCCGAACTGTCGCCACCTGTGCATTGAGGTCGCCGAGAGCGATTTCCGGCAGGCGCACATTCTCGCAAATGATACTGAGGATGTCGTTGGAAAAGACGTCGGAGCGCGCGATCTTGACGCCCGGCAGACGTATTCCCTCCTGGAAAACCGAGGTAGCATTCGGCGCCAGGCTTCCCGGCACCGAGCCGCCGACATCGAGATAATGGGCGACATTGATGGCGTAGGCGATGATCTCACCATCGGCGAACAGCGGTTTGACGATGGCGAAGTCGCAAGCATGCGTGCCGCCGGCATAGGGATCGTTGGAGAGGAGGACGTCGCCATCGGAGAGATTTCCGGCGGATTTCTCGATCAGCGCCTTGACCTGGACGCCAAAGGTGCCGGTGAACAGGGTGATGCCGTTCATCTGCGCGACGAGTTCGCCCTCGGACGTCAATAGCCCGCAGGCAAAATCGAGGACCTCATAGATCACCGGGCTCATGCTGGTGCGCGCCATGACGATCCCCATCTCGTCGACGACGGCAGTCAGTTTGCCCTCGATGATTTCCTGGGTCACGGGATCGACGGGAATTGCCTCAATGGTCATCGTCTCAGTCGCCCTCATCATTTTCGTCGCAGGCAGACTAGGCGGGTTCCTTGGGGGCAGGTAGCCTGCCAGAAGGGTGGGATGGATTTGCAGGCCCTACCCATACGGGTAGGGTCGAAATCAAAGAAGAACACCGGTATCGCGCGCTGTGATAACGGCCGCCGTTCGGGTCGTGACGTTGAGCTTGGCGTAGATGTTGCGCAGGTGAAACTTGACCGTGTTGTTGCTGAGGTCGAGCTTGCGGCCGATTTCCTTGTTGCTGAGACCGGCGCTGAGCAGCCGGATGACGCTGCGCTCGCGGTCGGTCAATCCGCCGGTTACGGCGGTCGGCGCAGATTGCGGGTCGCTGCCTTGCGCACCTGTTGTCGCCACGGCATCCTGCAAACGCTCCAGCCGCTGCATTACGACGTCGGGCACGCCTCGGATAGACGCCAACAGGCGCAAGCGGCTGGCGAATTCCGGTCCTTCGATCAGCAGAATGGCCCGGTAGTCCGCCACCGGCAACGACAGCATGATCTCAGAAAGCCTGGCCGCGGCGGTAGCCTCGTCGCCTTCGGCGAGCAACAGGCGTATATCCAGGAAACCCAGCTCGATGCGCCGCGGCACATGCAGCTTCTGTGACTGGCGCATGATCAGGCGATCGAAGGTGCTGCGCGCGCGGGCGATCTCGCCTTGTGCGAGATAGATCCGTGTCCACAACAGAGCCGGCACGTTGCCGCGCAGATGCACGGCAAAATCGTTGGCACTGTCGGAATCGACGCTCTGGGCATCGAAGCCGCTGACTTCGGCGTAACGCACCGCCTCATCGATGTCGCCGGACGCAAGAAGAAGCGCGGTCCGTTCACCATCGATCAGCCGGATCAAGCGATCGAAACCACGCCGCTTGGCGGCGGAGCGCGCACTGTCGATCGCCGCATGAGCCGCCATGATCTCGCCGTTCAGCCGCAAGATGCGCTGTTGCGCCATAATGCCGGCAGCGAGAAGGTCAAACCAGGTATCATGCCGCTCCAGATGCGGCAGCGCCCAGGCAAGCGTGGACGCGGCAGCCTGGCGGTCGCCGTTCATCGAAAGCAGCTCGCTCTGCAATACGTGGCTGATGGCATCGAGATCGCAGCCCTTGCCGATATTGGCCTGCGCTTCGGTCATGAGGTTTCGATAGGCATCGGCAGCGCTGGCGCTGTCGCCGCTGAAGAAGGCGGCCTGTCCGATATGGGTGTAGAGATGCATGGCGCCGAAATCCGCGCCCGCATCGCGAAAGGAACGTATGGAAAGCTGGCCGTAATGCAATGCGCGCTCCAGATCCGTGCGGATCAGGAAATTGTAGGACAGCATATTGAGTGCCAATGCCCGATGGATCGGCTCCATGCCGCTGTCCTGAGACAGATCCGCCTCGAGCGCCGAGAGGTCGGCGGCCGTCGCCCACCTGTCCGTATAAAGCGACAGCAGCACGCGAACGACGCGCAGATCCTGCGCCAGCCTTTCGCCCATCGTGGCTGCGGCGCGCTCGGCAAGTGCAAGATAGTGGTTGGCGGCATCGAGCTGGCCCGCCTTGGCGTTGATCACTGACAATCCCAACGTCGTCAGGGGGAAGTCCGCCAGATTGAGACCCGCCGCCTTGGCGATCAACGTCTGAAACAGCGCGGTGCCGCCGCGTGTCGTCGCATAGACGCGCCGCCACCCGCCGGCCCTTTCAATAATCTCGGCCGCAAGCCTTGCGTCAGCCGCCAGGAGCGCATGGCGCACCGCCGCATCGCAGTCGCCGCCGGCCTCGAACCAGTGCGCCGCCTTTCGCAATATCTGCTGCGTATCGGTGCCGAGGCGCTCTGCCTCCTCCTTCAGGAAGCTGTTGAACACCGGATGATACCGGATCCACATTCCCTGCATATCGAGAACGGCGATTGGCAGCGCATAGTCGCCCAGCCGGTTGAACAACGCCACCGCATCGCCATGTCCCGATACCGCGCTGATGAGCGCCCGGCTGACGGCAGGAAGCGCCGCGCTTTCGGTCAGAAAATGCCGGATGTCCTCCGGCAAGCTGGAGAAGACCTGCTCCGAGAGATAACGGCCCATCTCGGCATTGCTGCCATCGAACGACGAAAGGATGGCGCTGCTGTCCATATTGTCATTGACCAGAACCCGAACCATCTGCAGCGCCACCGCCCAGCCTTCGGTGCGGTGGTTGAGCTCACTGATCTGCTCGCTGGTCAGCTTCTTTGCCCGGCTACCGAAAAACTCCTGGGCCTCCGTATCGGTGAAACTGAGATCAGCGACGCCGATCTGTTTCAGTTCGCTGTTAAGCCGCAAGGCGGATGTCGGAAACCGGGGCGGGCTGCGCGAAATCAGCACAAACTTCACATGACCTAGATCGCTCGCCGCCAGCAGTTTTGCCATCAGCGATTCCGTGGCGTCGTTCTGGGCAAAATGGTAGTCGTCGAGGAAGAGGACGACCGGCTCATCTATACGGCGCAGCCGCGTGACAAGCACCGAGAGAAGCGACGCAACCGGCATGCTGTTGGCATCCGACCCTTTCCTCGTGTCGGGAAACAGCTTCTGCAACGATTCCAGCAAGGCCAAAAGAAAGCGGCTCTGGTCGCCATCCTCGGGATCGAGGGGAATCCAGACCGCCTGACCATGCTGGGTTCTGAGCAACTCGTACCACTGCGCGGCAAGCGACGTCTTGCCATATCCCGCCGGAGCGACGATCGTGGTTAGCCGCCTTAGCCCCGAACGCTGCAGCAACGCCAACAGACTTCGTCGCCTGACATGCTCACTGCCGGCACTCGGCGGTTGAAAACGAGTTTGACTGATGACCATCCCTCATGATTGCGGCGGCAAGGCGAGTTTGCAAGTTGGGAAGTCAAAAAAGCGACAAGTTTAGTAGATTTGCGTACGAAAGCATGAGTCGTTGCTCTCCCCTTCCATCGCGCGGGAAGAAACAATACCACTTTGCCGCTCGACGGATTACGCGCCGGGAAGGACGGCCGGCTCGACGGCCAAAGCGGCCGCCAACAGCATTTCATCCTGCCCCCTCTTAGCCGACAACAGAAAACCGACCGGCATGCCGCCGTCGCCTGTGCCGCAAGGCAAAGATACACCGCAGCAATCGAGGAAATTGCCGATCAGCGTGTTGCGCAGGGTCTTTCCGTTCGTCTTTACGAAAAGATCGTCGTCATCGCGCAGCGGCGCAAGCGGCGGCGCCACATGGGCGACCGTCGGATAGGCGATGAATTCGTTTGGCGCGGTGGCCGTCGCAAACGCCTCGATCAGCCGTTCACGCCCCTTCAACAGCTCGATATAATCGACCAGGCCGATCTTCTCGCCCAGCAATGTGCGGGCCACGACACGACGATCCATGGCCGCGGCGTCAGGTCCGGAAAGCCGGCGATAGTGGAGTGCGTAAGCCTCGGCCGTCACCAGCGGGCCATGTTTCGCCATCAGGTCGAAGACGCCGCTGAACATCGGAAATGCCGCCCGGCGCACCCGCACACCGGCTTGCCGCAATCTCTCGATGGCGGCTTCGAAAGCCTCACGGACGCCATCTTCGATATCGTCCATCACGACAGTGTCGGGCACGACGAGCGAAATGTCCTTCAGGCTGGCGCGAACGATGTCCGGTGCGGTGAGGCGGCGCATCGCCGCATCGACCCAGATGGCATCCTGAACGCTGCGGCAAAGAGGACCGAGGGAATCGAGACTGGTCGCCAAGGGAAAGACACCGGCCATGCTGTAGCGGCCGCGGCTTGCCTTGTAGCCGACCAGCCCGTTGAAGGCGGCTGGAATGCGCACCGACCCGCCCGTGTCCGTTCCGATCGAGACCGGCACGAGACCGGTGGCGACCGCCACTGCGGAGCCAGAGGAAGAGCCGCCCGGCACCCGCTCGACATCCGTGGATGCCGGATTGAGCGGGGTGCCATAATGCGGATTGAGGCCGAGGCCGGAAAAGGCGAACTCGCTCATATTGACCCGGCCGACGCTCACCATGCCCGCAGCCGTCAGCGCCTGGACGACATCGGCATCCTCGCCTGCGGGCGCTTCACGCGCAAGAACGGTGGATCCCGCCGTCGTCGGCAGCCCGCGAACGGCGAAGAGGTCTTTCCAGGCGATGGGAATACCGTCGAGAAGCCCGCGCGATCGTCCGTCTCGCAGCCGCTTCGAGGCGGAAGCAGCCTCTTCGCGCGCCCGCTCCTCAAGCAGGCTTATGAAGATGGCCTGATCCTTATGGGACCGGATCGCGTCCAGGCTCTCCTCGAGCAACGCGACAGGATCGAGCGCTCCCGATTGCATCAGAACGGATAGCTGCGCGATCGATTTGCCCGGATGTGGATATGCCATGACCCTGTTCTCCTCTATCGACCGACGAGCTGCATCCACCGGCGGACGAGATAATTATGCTCATCCATCGTGGTGTTCCATACCGCAATGCAATTGGCGCGCTGCCAATAGGATCCGCCGCTCCTGACCGAGCCCGCCTTTATTCGCATCAGGCCGTCCGGACCGGGCAGATCTTCTGCGGCGGCAAGGCCCTCATACCAGTAATCCCACTCCGACGGCGTCATGAACTGGCGGGAGCGCTGCGGGGTGGAGATGTAATAGCCCTGGCGGGCGACCACAGCTCCCGGCCAGCCGGAGAGCCACCAGTTCAAATAATCGTAGGCGACGTCAAGCAGGCGCCCGCTCAGGCTCTTCGAAAGGCATAGACCGCCGTGCCAGGCGCGATAGCCCTCCGCCGGCACTGCCTGTTCGGCCGGAATGCCCTTGGAATTCAATATGCCGATGCCCGGCGACCACATGCTCTGGACGGCGGTGTCGCCAGCCATCATCAGGCGGGCCGCATCTTCCGCCGTCTGCCAGAAGCCGCGGAAGAAGCCCGCCTTCTTCCGCTCCTCCAATAGGTCGATCAACTGGTCGATCTCCGTAATCGACATATTGCCGATGTCGTCGAAGGACATCAGGCCGGCAGCCTGCGCGGCCAATGCGGCATCGAAGATACCGATGGCCGGTTCGTCCACCAGAGCGACCCGGCCCGCCCATCGCTCATCGAAGAGAGCGCCCCAGGAATGCATGGCGACGGCATCGTCCACGAGATCGGTTCGGTAGGCGAAGCTGTCGAAATTATGCGTCGTCGGCAGCATGGAAATGAAACGGGAGGGCGTGTCGCCGAGCGCAAGGTTCGGTTGGACGTACAGCTTGCGCGCCGGCACGTCGCCGAGCCCCAGTCGCGGGTTCGGGCCGATATGGCCGGTCTTGGTCAGGTCGTTGATCTCATCCCACAAGACGATGCGCTTCGTGTCGATCGGCTGGATCGCGCGCCAGTGCCAGACGATATCGAGATTGTGGAAGCATTGGTCGTAGATGTCATAGGTCCCCGGCTCCCTCGCCGCCTTGTACTGGGTGGTGAGGAAATCATTGTTGTCGAACGTCACTTCGATGCCGAGATCGTCCTTCGCCCGGACGCGCAGCTCCTCGAGCAGGGAAATGGCGGTCCCGAGAATGCGCAGTTTCGGCCGGCCGGCCAGATGCAGCGCGGGAGCGGGGGAGGCCTTTGCCGGAAACTGATGCTTGTTCATGAAGGAATGACTTATCCTATTCCGCCGGGATGGCCAAAGGTGGCCTCGTTCCCGCGTCGCTTGTCTTGCCCACCAGCGTAAAAGCCTCGAACGACCGTTTCAACAATTCTCCGTCGAGCCCGTCCAGAATAAAGACCAGGCGGGAGCTTCGATCATCCGAGGGCCAAGCTTCCATGTGAACGGGCGGGTGGACAAGGTGCTGGACGCCGTGGATGGCAACCGGCCGCTCCTCGCCCGCAAGATTGAGAATACCCTTGACCCGCAAGACCCGCTCGCCATGGCGGTTGAGCAGCATGGTCAGCCATATGCCGAATGCCGTCCAGTCGATGGGGCGATCCACCGCCATCGTGATGGAAGAGATCGCGGCGCGATGCGGAGCACCATCGGCATTGGTGAGCCAGACCGGTTCCTCGCAGTAAAAGCCGCTCGGCGACTGGACGTGATCGCCGCGCATCGTGGCCGCGTCCTGCAACAGCGAGGACAAATCCAGATCGTCATCCCCAGCGCAGACGAGGAGCGCATCGGGGTTGATGCGCCGCAAGCGGCTTTCCAGGACATGTCTCTCGCTGTCGGTGGCAAGATCGGTCTTGGTGATCACAAGCCGGTCGGCGATCGCCGCCTGCCGGTTGGATTCGATATAGGTATCGAGCTGATGCTGCCCGTTGACGGCATCCACCGCGGTCACGACGCTTCCGGGCCGAAAATGATGCCGGAGGATCGGATCCGCCTTGATGGTCGAGAGGACTGGAAAGGGATCCGCCAACCCGGTGCTCTCGATGATGACACGCCGAAACGGCGGGACCAGCCCCCGCTCGCGCTTGGAATAGAGATCCTTGAGTGCATCGGCGAGCTCGCCGCGAACGGTGCAGCACACGCATCCGGAGCGCAGCAGCACGATCTCGTCATCGATCCGCTCGATCAGGTGATGATCGAGGCCGATTTCTCCGAACTCGTTGATCAGCACGGCGGCGTCGGCAAAGGCTTCCTCCGCCAGCAGCCGCCTGAGCAAGGTCGTCTTTCCCGACCCGAGAAATCCGGTGAGGAGGTTGACGGTCACGAAGCCGGGCTGCTCATGCGTCACGGTCGATCTCCATGCGGACGATGAGACCGGGATCGAGCGGATCGAAGGGACGGCCGACAAGCCGCTCGGCCGCCGGCCAGAGATGCCCCAGATCCTCGACGATCTCGCTCTTGCCTGTCTTCGTGGAGAGGACGAACGAGGCTCCCTGCCAGTCCGACAGAACAAGGCCGAAGGCCGAAAGCATGCGATTGGCGGCGGCGACGCGGTTAGCCCGCTCCCGCCGCCGGTCGAGACGGCTGTCATTGCGCGTAAACACCCCCGGCCGCGCCGCAGCGTCGGTCCAGTGTTCATTGCCGCCGAGAACACCGCAGAGCGAGCACATGTTGGTGTCTACCTCCTCGCAGGCCTTGCCGCTTCTTACTTCTTGCGCGGGAAGCGCGCGGCGAAGTCGTCGGCAATCTCGTTCATGGTAACGAATTTCACGCCGGGATGCTTGATCATATGGGCATAGAGCCGTTCAAGCATCATCAGCACCTGCGGACGACCGGCAACATCGGGATGGATGGTAATCGGGAAGACGGCATAGTCCATCTCGCGATAGACCCAGTCGAACTGATCGCGCCACATCTGCTCGATATCGTGCGGATTGACGAAGCCATGGCTGTTCGGAGCCTTCTTGATGAACATCATCGGCGGCAGGTCGTCGAGATACCAGGAGGCGGGAATCTCGATCAGATCGGTTTCCTGTCCGCGCTTCAACGGCACCATCCAATCGGACGGCTTCTTCGAATAGTCGATCTTCGTCCAGCTATCGCCGACACGCACATAATAGGGCGTGAAATCCTTATGCATCAACGAGTGGTCGTATTTGATGCCGCGCTCGAGCAGCAGCTCGTTGGTGACGTTGGAGAATTCCCACCAGGGCGCGACATAGCCCGTCGGGCGTTTGCCGGAGAGCTTGGTGACAAGCTCGATGCACTTGTCGAGGATTTCCGTCTCCTGCTCGCGCGTCATCGCGATCGGATTTTCGTGGCTATAGCCATGAATACCGATTTCGTGGCCGGCATCCGCCACAGCCTGCATCTGCTCGGGAAAAGTCTCGATCGAATGGCCGGGAATGAACCAGGTCGTCTTGATGCCGAAGCGCTCGAACAGCTTGACCAGCCGCGGGCTGCCGACTTCGCCGGCAAAAAGGCCGCGGGAAATATCGTCGGGCGAATCCTCGCCGCCGTAGGAACCGAGCCAGCCGGCCACGGCATCGACGTCGACACCAAAACTGCACAAAATCTCTTTCGCCATGGGAAGTACCTCCTTGGGTTTCTATGGTTCTAGTAGGCGGGAATGACGGTTGCTTCCGCCGGATTCCAGGCAAGCAACACGCCGGCGCCGACCGCAAAGGCGCCGGGCCTGTATTTGTCGACATGCGCCTCGAGCGCGAGCGAACGCCCGTCGGGAAGACTGGCGGTCAGGTGCGAGATGTGGCCGACAACGTCGAAACGCTCGATGCGGGCACCGACGACATTGCCGCCGAAGGCGCCGGCGATACGCTGGCGGTCCGCACCTTCGCTCGCATGTACCTCGATCGCCTCCGACGGAATGACGATATCGACCTTCCCCTTGTCGGCAACCGCGCCATTCGGGCGGCCCGACAACAGGCCGAGCGGGGTGTTGACGACGGTGTTGTCTCCTTCGCGGCCGGCGACCTCGCCCTGAAAGATCGTATTGCGGCCGATGAACTGCGCCACGAACGGCGTGTTCGGCCGCGTATAGAGCTGATGCGGCGGGCTGATCTGCTCGACCCGCCCCTGATTCATCACCACGATCCGGTCGGAGAGCGCCAGCGCCTCGGATTGGGCATGGGTGACGAAGACGAAAGTCACGCCAAGCCTCTTTTGCAGGAGTTTCAGCTCGTTCTGGATCGCCTTGCGGAGATTGGCGTCGAGGGCTCCGAGCGGCTCGTCCAGCAGAAGAACGTCTGGCTCCACCACGAGACCGCGCGCAAGCGCGATGCGTTGGCGCTGGCCGCCCGAAAGCCTGTCCGGCTTCCGGTCCGCGATATCTTCTAGTCCGAGCGTCGCCAGAATCCGGTCGACACGGGCATCGCGCTCGGCCTTTGCGACACCCTTGACCTCAAGGCCGTAACCGACATTGCGGCGAACGGTCATGTGCGGAAAGAGTGCATAATTCTGGAAGATCATCGACGTCGGGCGGTTCTGCGGTCGCACGTCGTTCATCCGCTCGCCTTTGATCATCATGTCGCCGGAGGAAATGGTCTCGAAGCCCGCGATCATGCGCAGCGTCGTCGTCTTGCCGCAGCCCGACGGACCGAGGAAGGCGATGAACTCGCCCTTGTTGACCGCCAGATTGAAGTCTGCGACGGCCGGCGTGCCGTTGTCGTAGACCTTGCCGACATTGATGAGTTCCAGATCGTAAATCATAACCATTCTCCAGGCGCGAGCGAGAAGACCGCCAACCGGTCTCCTCGCGTTTCAGGTGCGGAGCGGCAGCCCGTTCCGGCATTGTCTCATGCGTTCAGGAACTCGTCCCACTTCTGGACGAGATGGTCGTATTCGTCCGGCCACTGGTGCCAATAGGCGACGTTCTTGGCGCGTTCTTCCAGCGAGCCGCCGTCGCGCAGGTCGCCTTCCTTGATGCCGCGCTCCGCCGCACCGACCCAGGGCTTGCCCTCGTACCAGAAGGCATATTTCTCCGGCGCCATGACGTTCTTGATGTTGGTGGACGGCGAGTAGTAGCCCTGCTCGGAGACGGTGATGCCCGGCTCGCCCGAGAGCCAGTAGTCGGCATAGGCGATCACGGCCTCCTTGTTGGTCGTGCCGGCGATCATCGACGGACCGATCGCCCAGCCGCGATAGCCTTCCTTCGGCACGGCGTATTTGCAGGGCTTGCCCTGGGCCTTGACGGCCATGACAGCCGGCTGCCAGGCGTCGCAGACAACCATCTCGCCGGAAGCCATCAGGTTGACCAGTTCGCCGAAATCACCCCAAAGGGCGCGGAACTGGCCATCCTTCTTCTTGGAGACGAGGAACTTCGCGGCTTCGTCGATTTCCGCCGTGCTCGGATTGCCGGGATTCTTGACGCTCAGGAGGCCGAGCGTGTTCATCGCCATGATGGCCTGGCCGAAGGCAATCAGCGGATCGGTGTTGAGGCCCGACTTGCCCTTCCATTTGGGATCGAAGAGCGCGGCCCAGCTATTAGCCTCCTCGGCGCTGAGAACATCGGGATTGTAGCCGATGGAATCGTAATTATAGACCGCAGGAACCATGTTCAGCGTCGTCTGGGCGTCGTCGGCCCAGATCTGGCCGACGATCTGCTGCTTGGCGTCCCACTTGTCGGAGGGCTTGGTGAAGGTGTCGCGGATATTGGCCCAATTCTTCAGTGAGGCGGCCGGGATCGGCTCGACATTGTTGGTCATGACGATCGACGGCAGGCGCTCGGCGATAATCTCCCAGCAATCGTAATCCTTGGAGCCGGACAGGATCTTCGTCTGCGCATCCGGGAAGGTCGCCGCCGTGCCGGAGGTCTGGCCGACACCGCTTGCCTTGCGGAAGTCGGCGAGGATACGCTCCTGCACGGTGACCGACAGACCGATGGTGCGCAGCTGCTCGCTTGCGAGATTGGCGGCCTGCGCGAAGGCCGTGCGCGACGAGAGCAGGGACGCGCCGCCGCCGATAGCAAGCGCCATCATGCCGGCGGAGTGTTTCAGCAGAGAGCGCCTATTCATTTCCATTTTGGACATTTCTGTTCTCCAGTGTTGTTTGCTGTTCCCTGAAGCCGCTGCGGGCTTCCTTCTTTAGTCGTATCGCCAGCCGCCCGGCGGCATGCCGCCGCCGGGATCTCCGCGATTCAGTATCGGCCCACGAGGAGGCCGCCATCCACGACCAGAACCTGGCCGGTCATGTATCTCGCGCCGTTCGACGCAAGGAATGCGATGACGTCGGCGATATCATCGGGAGCGCCAATCCGACCCATGGGGATGAATTCCGGAACCTTCTCGGCGCCTTCGGCACCCAGCGAGTTTTCTTCGGACAGCAGTTGCGCGGTGCGGATATAGCCGGGCGCGACGCCATTGACCCGCACGCCGTCCTTGGCGAGTTCCACCGCCAGCCCCCGTACGAGCCCTACGACACCCGATTTCGCGGCGGAATAATGCACATGCTCATCCCAGCCGTAGGCGACGCCCATGATGGAGGAGAGCGCGACGATGCTCCCCGATTTGCGGCGCTTCATGCCGGTCGCAGCGGCGCGCACCAGCCGGAAGATGCCCTTGAGATCGATGTCGAATGTCAGATCCCACTTGTCGTCGCTGAGGTTTTCCAGCGGCGTGCGATGGGCAATGCCCGCATTCGCGACGATGACATCGATCCTGCCGAACCGCGCCTCCAGATCCGCGACCAGCGCATTGGCGGCCTCGGTCGAGCGGACATCATAGAACTGGAATTCGGCCGACCCGCCGGAGGCAACGATGTCGCGGACGGTCTTCTCGCCTTCCGCCTTCAAGATATCCGTCACGACGACATGATCCCCGAGAGCGGCGAAGGCCTTCGCCGTCGCCTGGCCGATCCCGATGCCCGCGCCAGTGACGATCACGATCCGTTTTTCAGTTGCTGTCATATCCATCTTCCTTTCAGAGCATCACATCGCCGGAATTCGGCCCGAGCGTCTGGCCGACGAAAAGGCTGGCGGCAGAAGACGCTAGGAAGGCAACCGTCGCCGCCACCTCCTCCGGCTCGCCGAACCGGCCAAGCGGCAGCTCGCGCTTCTTGCGTTCGCGCCATTCATCCGAAAGGCCCAGCACCAGCGGCGTGTTGATCGGCCCGGGAGCGACGGCGTTGACGCGCACCCCGCGACTGGAAACCTCGCGGGCGAGCGCCTTGGTCATGCCGATAATCGCCGCCTTGGCGCCGGAATAATGAACCAGTTCGATGCCGCCGATCTGACCGAGTTGGGAGGCGACGTTGATGATGCCGCCCTCGCCACGTTCGAGCATCGACGGCAAGACCGCCTTGGTCATCAGGAACGTGCCGCGCACATGGACGGCAAACATCCGGTCGAAATCCTCGAGCGCGAGGCTTTCGAAGGACGACTGATGCGCGATGCCGGCATTGTTGACGAGGAGATCGACCTCGCCATGTCGCGCTGCGGCAGCCGCATGGATCGCGGCCACATCCTCGGGCCGGGAAACGTCGCCGGCAGCAGCCGTGGCCAAACCACCCGCCTTGCCGATGTCGTCTGCGACGGCTTGCGCACGATCGAGCGAAAGATCATTCACCAGCACGCCGTAGCCGTCAGCGGCAAGCCTGTGCGCGATCGCACGGCCGATGCCGGAACCCGCACCCGTCACGATCGCTGAAGGTTTTCTCGTCATCATGCGTCCTCCTGAACGCGGACACGTCGGGCGCGGCGAACCGACAGCCCCATGAGCGTGGCGTAGGTGCCAAGCAGCGCGAAGGAAAACAGGGTCGTCAGGACGCCGAAGGCGAAGACGTTGGGATGAACCTCGACCGAGAAGGTGCCGTAGATCGCCAGCGGCAGCGTCAATTCACGACCGGACGCAAACAAGGTGCGCGAGAATTCGTCATAGGAGAGCGTGAAGGCAAACAGCATGGCCGAGAGCACGCCGGGGAAAATCAGCGGAAAGGTGACCTTGCGGAACGTCCGCGCCGGCGTCACGCCGAGCGACCAGGAGGCTTCCTCCATGCTCGGATCGAACCTGTTGAAGATCGCAAGCATCACCAGGAAAGCGAAGGGGAAGGTATAGACGACGTGGAGGACAAATGCCGTGCTCCACCAGTGGCGGTCGATGCCGAATGTATTGGCAACCAGCGCCATGCCGAGCCCCACCAGAACGCCCGGCACCATCATGCCAAGGACGATCAGGTAGAAGACGATGCCGGAGCCACGGAATTTGCGCCGGAAGGCCTGGGCGGAGGTCACGCCGAGCACGGTGGAGACGATCATGGTCATCACCGCAAGCGCCAGAGAGCGGATCAGGGATTGATCGATCGGCAGCGGCGCGATGCGCGAGGGCGGCGTCAGGCCGAACAGATGCCGATACCAATAGGTCGACCATTCGATGATCGGAAACTGCGGACCGCCTTCGGGGCCGGTCTGGAACGACAGGATCGCCAGAACCACCAGCGGTCCGTAAAGGAAGACGAGAAAGAGGGCGGTGTAGACGCCGAGGCCGAGCTTGATGCCGCTTGCGTTCATGATCAGAGCTCCTTTCTCAGATCGACGATCCTGAGAAGCACGGCAACGACCGCCCCCATGATGATCGTCAGCACGACGCCGGCGACCGCCGCAAAGGCCCATTTCAGAGAACCGACCTGGGTGACGATGATGTTGCCCAACAGGTTGACCTTGCGGCCGGACAGCGCCGCAGAGGTGGCGAATTCGCCGAGAACCATCACCGATACGAAGATCGCGCCGACGACGACGCCCGGCAGAGAAAGCGGCAGGATGATCGTGCGGAAGATGCGCCAGAAACCAGCGCCGAGGTCCTGGGCGGCCTCGATAACGGAGGCGTCGATGCGGCCGAGCATGAAGGCGATCGGACCGACCATGAAGACGCAATAGATCTGCGTCATGCCGATGATCACCGACAGCTCGGAAAACAGCAGCACCTCGATGGGCTGATGGATGATGCCGAGGTTCATCAGGATCATGTTGATCGCGCCCTCCGTGCCGAGCATCGGGCGCCAGGCGAGAACGCGGATCAGGAACGATGTCCAGAAGGGGATCACGCAAAGAACGAGGAGGACGGTCTGCAACGTCTTGTTCTTGACGAGGAGACCGACAAAAAGTGCTGCCGGATAGCCGACGACGAGTGTCGACAGCAGAACGAGAAGCCAGATGCGGACGGTGGTCCAGAGCGCGCCGAGATAGGTCGGACTCGTGAGAAATGTGATCCAGCTTTGCAGGGTGAGCGTCGGCTCGATCTTGAAAGTCGTCTGGGTCCAGAAGGAGACGTAGACCATCATCAGGAGCGGCAGCACCAGGAAGAGCAGCATCCAGAGCACGCCCGGCGCCAGCAACCACAGGGCCTTTCTCGATGGACGGCGCGTGATCGTCGTCTCCTGCACGGCATCCTCGCTCGTCGCGACCATGGTCATCTCTCGTTCTCCTGGGCAGGTCCGTGGGGTCGTTGCAAGAAGCGCGCGTCAGCCGAAGACAAGGGCGTCCTCCTTCTTCCAGACCAGCGCGTAACGGCTGTTTTCGACAAAGGCGGGCGGGCGCGAATGGCTAAGATGCGACTCGACTTCGAAGACGCGCCCGTCACCGAGCGCGAAGAAGGAATTGATGGCCGCGCCGGAATATTCGCTGGCGATGAAATCGCCGTCGATGCGCACCTCATCGGCAGAAATTGCCGCATCGCCCGGCCGGATGGCGACGCGATCATGGCGGATGGCATAACCCGGCTGCGGCGCTTTCCTCAGCGAGGCGTTCAATGGGAAACGGCCGGTCGGGCTGACGAACTGGTCATCGACGACATCGCCGGCAAACAGATTGTAGCAATTGAGAAAGCGCGCCACGGCCGCCGACGCCGGACGATTGTAGATCACATCGGAGGTCGCCGCCTGTGCAATGCGACCCCGATCAAGCACCAGAACCATGTCACCCATCGCGAGCGCTTCGGACTCGCTGCCCGTCACATGCAGAAAGGTGACGCCGCAGCGTTCGCGGATCGTCTTCAGCTCGGTTCGCATGCGGCTGCGCAAATTGGCGTCGAGCGCGCCAAGCGGCTCGTCCAGAAGGACCATCTTCGGCTCCGTCACCAAGGTGCGCGCCAGTGCGACGCGCTGACGCTGGCCACCCGATATCTGCGTGACGGCGCGATCCTCCAGACCTTTCAGCCCGACGAGGGCCAGCATGTCGCGGACCCTTGCGGTGACGACGCTCGCGTTCGTGACAGGATCGACCTTCCTGTTGCGCAGCCCGAAGGCAACATTGTCGGCAACCGAAAGATGGGGAAAGAGCGCGAAGTTCTGGAAGACGAAACCGATGCCGCGGGCATGCGGCTCGACCCCGTCGAGACGTTCGCCATGGAACAGGATCGAGCCGGAATCAGGCTCCTCGAAACCGGCGATGACGCGCAACAGTGTCGTCTTGCCGGAACCGCTGGGGCCGAGCAGGGAGATATAGGCGTCACCGGGCAGGGAAAAATCCACCGAGGCCAGCGCCGGTACACCGCCATAGGACTTGGCGACTTGCTTGAGTTGAAGAACGGTCGACACCGATTTCCTACCAGTTCCAGGCAAGGAGCATCCCCTGGGCAAAGCTTCGCCGCAGCCCGGAATCGGATCGATCCGAGCGCTGGACGTCAGCCTTCACGCATGGGCCACATGCGCGTCAAAGAGATGTTCCTTGGCGTTTCAATGAGTTCCGCCTGTAGCGCTTCTGACGAGCGCCTTGATGTCTTGAAGCATTGCACAAATGATTTTTGTATTCAATAGACTTTTTTGAAAAAACAAAATGCGACAATGATTAAAATTGCGAATGAAGGACAACAGGCGCAGCGGCAGGTCGAACCGCAAGGATCTTCAACCGGGGACTTCCCCGAAATTCAGGACATAAAGCACTCAGAGAAGAACTGGCAGGGCCAGCCTTCACTCAAGAATTCTTCCGGAGAGCGATGCCAAACGGCATGCATCTTCTGTATTGCCGCATCATCGATCCGTAGGCGCACCGAATAAAAATCAGACTTTGTATTCAATAATCATTTATTTTTGTGTTATTTTGCTGCTATAAAAAGCGTAAGAGTGAGGCATCGGAATGATGTGGACACATTGAATCAGATGACCGAATACGGCGCACGACCCAACGCGCAGAGGCGCTATGAGATCGCGGAGGATGTTCTGCGCAGCAACATCGAGGACAGCACGCTGCCGCTCGGTGTCGTGCTTCTCGAGGGCCCGATCGCTGAAATCCTTCAAATCTCGCGCGCGCCCGTGCAGCGGGCGCTCCAGACGCTGGAAGGCGAAGGACTTGTGCATCGCTTCAATGGCCGCGGCTATCTCGTTGGGCCCGCCAACCAGGGCATCGAACCGAACCGCACCGACATCAAGACGCTCGGCCTGACAATCCCGCGCCATGCCGACGAGGCGCTGCAAAGCCGCTCCTCCTGGGAACGGATCTACAACACCGTCGAGGCCGACGTGGCCGGCTGCGTCGTCTTCGGCCAATATCGCATCGTCGAGATCGAGCTGGCCAATCATTTCAACGTCAGCCGAACCGTGGTGCGCGACGTGCTGACGCGCCTGCGCGAGCGCGGTCTCGTGCGCAAGAACCAATCGTCCCATTGGATCGCCGGGCCGCTGACCGCGCAGATGATCAAGGACCATTTCGTGCTGCGCGGAATGCTCGAACCCCAGGCGCTGATCGCCGGGGCCGGATGTGTTGATCGCAGCAGGCTGAGCGAGCTTTTTCAGCGCCTGTCCGATCTGGAAAGGCACGACACCGCCGATCATCTCAAGGCGCTTGAAGCCATCTACTCGGATTTCATCGACATCTGCATCCTGGCGACGCCGAATGAGCGATTGAAAGAATCGATCCGCAACAATCTTCTGCCGGTGACGGCGACCGAGCGGCTGTTGCGGCGGCTTGGCCTGCCGGGCGATCCCGCCATCATCACGGAGCTTCGCCTGATAACGGAACTGCTGCTGCGCGGCGCCGTAACCGCCGCCGCCGCGATGATGGAAAGCCACCTTGACGCCTCGGTGAAACGCATGATCGCCCAGATGAAGATCGTTGCGATCATTCCCGGCCCGAGCGTGACGGCCGCCTATCTGACGCGCGTTCTCGAGTAGGAGCAGGCGCCCGCCGAACGGCTGCATGCTCTGTCGTGGGCGCGGGACTGGCAAGGCGACCATCGCTTTTTCCCTCAGCTCAGGGAAGCGCGCATGCGCTCTATCAGCGCCTGCCGCTCCGCCCTCGCCGCAAGCGCCTGTTCCATCGTCACCTCGACGAAGCGGGTCGGCGTATGCGGCTGCAATTGCCCGATCAGATCCATGTCGGCGGAGATCACCGTGCCGAGCATGAAATAACCGCCGCCGGAGACGGCATCGCGGTGCAGAATGATCGGCTCGGTGCCGCCGGGCACCTGGATGGAGCCGTAGGGATAGCAACTGTCGACGATGTTGGAGGGATCCGAGCCGGCGCCGAAGGGTTGCTTGCGCTCAACGAATTCGAGCTTGCGGCCACCACGGAAACGATAGCCCATGCGGTCGGCTTCGGGCGCGACTTTCCATGGATCGGCGAAGAAGCTCTTCTTGGCCTCGTCCGTCAGGCGGTCCCAGTAGAGCCCCGGCAGGACCCGCAGCTCAGCGGGCGTGCCGGGCCTTCGGCGCAGGCCTTCCTCGACCGACCGGCCTTCCTGTGCTAACGAACCCTGCCCGACCGGAAGCTCGTCGCCCACCGCCAGCGCCCTGCCCTTGTAGCCGCCGAGCGCGCCGATCGGATAGGTAGACCGGCTACCGAGCGCCACGGGCACGTCGATGCCGCCCGACACCGCGATATAGATGCGCGCGCCGGACTTCAGAAAATCGAAGCTCAGGATCTGACCGGCCTTGATCTTCAACGCCGTCCATCCGGGCTGGGAGACGCCATCGATCTTCGCCGGCATGTCGGCGCCGGTCACCGCAATCACGGCATCGTCAAGGAATTCAAGCTGCGGCCCCATGAACACGGCCTCCAGGCCGGCAGCACCCTCGTCATTGCCGACGAGACGGTTCGCCGCGCGCATGGCATAGCGATCCATCGCCCCGCCGACGGGAATGCCGAGGTGGAAATAGCCCGGTCGGCCCAGATCCTGGACGGTGGTCGCCAGACCATGATGAAGAACTTTAATGGCCATGGAGCACACCCTCCAGCTTGGCATTGTAGCCGTCGATATCGGTCTGATATTGCCTGAGATCGAAACTGACCTCGCGGATCGGCGGACTGAACAGGCCCTTGTCGACCTCCTCGACCGCCTTGTCGTAGCCGTCGCGATCGATCGGCTTGAACTTGACGATATCGCCCGGGCGGAAGAACACCATGAAGTCGCGTAGATAGCTCGTCGTCTGCGTCGGGTCGAAGATCGGCATCGGCGTGATCCCGAACATCTGGTAGCCGCCCGCGCCGCGCACCGAATAGATGCAGCCGAAGCAGCCGCCATGGCCGACCGTCAGCCGTGGCGTATCGGTTCGGGGGCGCAGATATTTCGGAACCTCGATCTGCCGCTGCCGCTCGACCATCTGGTACATGAACGGCAGGCCGGCGACGAAGCCGACCATCGAAACAAACCAGGGCGATCCGGCGTGAGCGGCGATGAAATCGTCGACCGCGCCGTAACCGTTGATCCCGGCGGCATAATCGAGATCGGTGCCGGACGGCTCCTGATGGCGCTCGCGGAAGCGCATCAGGGTCTCGTGCGTCCAGGGGTCGTTGTAGAAGACCGGAATTTCGACGATGCGGGTCTTGATCACCGGCTCGGCCTTTTCGGCCGCACCCTCGATCACCTGCACCTCCTTGAGGAGATCGTCGGGCTTGATCAGGTCCGGGTTGAATTTGATCTGGAAGGAGGCATTGGCCGGGCAGATCTCAGTGACGCCCTTGATGGCACTGTCCCGAACGCCGGTTGCCATCGACAGGCTCTTGAAGAAGGCCTCGAGCGACATCTCGTCGCTGCATTCGACGAAGAGATGTTCGTCGCCTCCGAATGTATAGCGTGCAGGCATCAGGCAACCTCCTGGGTCCGGCCGGCGAGAGCAACGAAATCGTTCTCCAGCCAGTATTCGAGAAAGCGGGTATGGAAAGCGCCCTCGGCGACGCTCGCATCGCGCGCCAGCGCCAGGTGCAACGGCACCGTGGTCGGCACGCCTTCGATGACGAGCGCCTGAAGCGCCGAGGCTAGCTTTGCAAGGCAGGCATCGCGGGTCTCGGCATGCACGATCAGCTTGCCGAGCAAAGAATCGTAGAAGGGCGGGATCGTATAGCCCTCGTAGAGCATCGTATCGAACCGGATGCCCTCGCCCTCGGGAACAGAGAGTTTCGCGATCGTTCCCGGCGACGGTTGGAACGTCTTGAACGGGTCCTCGGCGTTGATACGGCACTCGATCGCGTGGCCGCTCGCCCTGATATCG
>DASWOH010000062.1:0-2954 GCA_036398815.1 Rhizobium sp.
ATCGCTCGATTTTACCAGGAGGAGATTTCATGAAGAAGCGCATATTGTTTACCGGCGGCAGCGGCAAGGCCGGGCGTCACACGGTTCCCTGGCTGATCGATGCCGGCTATGAGGTCCACAATATCGATCTCGTGCCGCTGAACAGCCCCGGCGTCACCAATCTGCAGGCCGATGTCACCGATGCGGGACAGGTTTATAACGTCCTCACAATGCATCGGGATTTTCCGGATCTCGATCAGGGCAAGGGCGTGCAGCCCTACGACGCCATCGTGCATTTCGCCGCCGTGCCGCGCATTCTGCTGAAGCCGGACAACGAGACCTTCCGCATCAACACGATGAGCACCTACAATGTCATCGAGGCAGCGGCGAAGCTCGGTATCAGGAAGATCATCGTCGCTTCCAGCGAGACGACCTACGGCGTCTGTTTTGCCGAGGGTCATCGCGATTTCCACCAGTTTCCGCTGGAGGAGGACTACGACGTCAATCCGATGGATTCCTACGGCCTGTCCAAGGTCCTGAACGAGAAGACGGCCCGTGCCTTCGCCGAACGTTTCGGCATCGACATTTATGCGCTGCGCATCGGCAACGTCATCGAGCCGCATGAGTACGAGCGCTTCCCGGAGTTTTTCGCCGATAGCGAAATCCGCAAGCGCATCGCCTGGAGCTATATCGACGCCCGCGACCTCGGCCAGATCGTGCATCTTTGCATCGAAAAGAACGGTCTCGGCTTCCAGGTGTTCAACGCCGCCAACGATACCGTATCGGCCAACACGCCGTCGCGCGAACTCGCAGCCCGGCACTTTCCGAATGTGCCCTTCACCCGCGAGATCGGCGAATACGAGGGCCTGCTCTCCAACCGTAAGATCCGCGAAGTCCTGGGGTTCAAGGAAGAGCATAATTGGCGGCGATACGTGAAGGTTTGAGGCGGCGCGGCTACTGGGATGAAGCCGGGCGCGATCGCCGCGTTCGGTTGAACCCGCGGCGAGGGGAGGCTAGCCTCTCCATTTGTTACGGCTGAAAACCAAAAATGCTTCCGCAAACACTCGACAAATATCAGGGTTGAAGTAAGTAGGTTTGCGTTCGCGAAGCGTATCGGGGAAATTGCAATGGCATTCGACGATGCAGTCGCGATTCGTGTTTGGAACGGGCATGTTATGGCTCATGCGTCGGCACGATGTCCGGCAGCGCGGTCCGCGCTGCGACGGAAAGATATTTTAGTCGGCTGATCTCCCAGGCGGTCGGCCGTTTAGGAGGAACCATGAACGACGGTGTTGCACGTATTTTTGTCGGCTTCGACTCCAAGGAAGTTGTCGCCTACCACGTCCTCGCACAAAGCATAATCGAGCGCTCCTCGATCCCGGTGGTGTTTTCGCCGATCGTTCTGAGCAATCTCGACGGTATTTTCACGCGCGAGCGCAATCCGCTGCAGTCGACGGAGTTTTCCTTCTCCCGCTTCCTGGTCCCCTACCTCAGCGATTACGAGGGCTGGAGCATCTTCATGGATTGCGACATGCTTGCCCGCGCCGATATTGCCGAGCTCTGGAAGCTGCGCGACGACCGCTATGCCGCCATGTGTGTCAAGCACGACTATCAGCCGAAGATCGAAACGAAGTTCCTCGGCCAGACCCAGACCAAATATGAAAAGAAGAACTGGTCGAGCATGATCCTCTTCAACAATGCCAAGTGCCGGGCATTGACCAAGGATTATGTGAACACCGCCACGGGCCTGCAGCTTCACCAGTTCAAGTGGCTGGAAAGCGACGATCAGATTGGCGAAGTTCCCGTGACCTGGAATTACCTCGTCAACGAATATGACTACCGGCCGGATGCGCAACTGGTGCACTTCACCGATGGCGGGCCGTATTTCGACGAGTACCGCAACGACGACTATGCCGATGAATGGTTCGCCATGCGCGAGCGCCTGCTATACGTCCAGCAGAAGTAACAAAGGCTGGAGCGGGGCGTGACATCGGAAACAAGGACCGGCAAGCCTGCCTTCCCGGCCGCAGGGGCTGCGGCAGGTTTGACGACCGCCGAGGACTGGCGTTCCATACTGACGGCGTTCTCCCATATCGTCCTTGTCGCCAATAGCGACACGGTCGATATCGGGAGCCTTCAGGCGCAGTTTCCGCCGACGGCGCTCTTCGTCTTTTTCAACAAGGTCTACAAGGTCCTGGATCGCCCCTTCCTCGGGCATTCGCTGCTGATCTCGCGCGGGCAGCCGCGCGGCGCCAACATCGTCTATCGGGGCGAGGTGGGCGAGGTCGTCAAATTCTTTCCGAAAGAATATTTCCTCGGCATCATGAACATCCGCCTCGGCCTCGAGGAGAAGCTCAATCCCGCCGCCGATTTCCAGGGTGCGCCGACCGGCCACCTCGATCTCGTCGGTTTCTGCGGCGATCTCTACACCGAGACCAAGACGCCGACCAGCGGCTTTGCCATGGCGCTTTGGCTGAGCGACCTGAAATTGCCGGGCGCTATCGTGTTGGCCGGCTTTTCTGCCAAGCGCAGTGAAAAGTGGAGAGTGGTCTCGGTGCACGACTGGAGCTTCGAGCAGACCTTCCTGCGCCTCTTCGCCCGGTTGGGCAGGATCACCATCCATGGCGGCGTCTCGGTCAATGCCTATACCAGGCTTGCCGAGCGCTTCTCGGAAATTCCGCCCGCCGAGATTTCGCTGGCGGTGGCGGAGGTGCTGTCCGAACGGCTGGGCAATACCGACGCCGAGGTCGACAAGCTGATTTCGCTGACCAATGTGATTCGCTCCACGGACAATTTCCTGCGGCGCCTGAGACCGAAATTTCTGAAGCGGAAATCCAAGGGCACGCCTGGCGAGCAGAAGGAAGGCTGAAACCTGCCCGTACTCCGCCTTCAAAAGGAGCCGCGACACCCGCAATGCCTCGTCGCCAACGGCGTGGCGCGGTTCGTGTCCACCGAAGCGTCGGACACGATCGGGA
>DASWOH010000063.1:0-8983 GCA_036398815.1 Rhizobium sp.
CATCGCGCGGCAAGGCATTGATCAACATGCTGCCGCTGGAGCCCGGCGAGCGTATCACCACGATCATGCCGTTGCCCGAGGATGAGACCAGTTGGGACAATCTCGACGTCATGTTCTCGACGACGCGGGGCACCGTGCGCCGCAACAAGCTGTCGGATTTCGTGCAGGTGAACCGCAACGGCAAGATCGCCATGAAGCTGGAGGAGGAGGGCGACGAAATCCTCTCCGTCGAGACCTGCACCGAGCATGACGACGTGCTTCTGACGACGGCGCTCGGCCAGTGCATTCGTTTCCCGGTCTCGGACGTACGCGTCTTTGCCGGCCGCAATTCCATCGGCGTTCGCGGTATTTCGCTGGCATCGGGCGACAGCATCATTTCGATGACCATCGTCAACCATGTGGATGCCGAGCCCTGGGAGCGCGCCGCCTATCTCAAGCGCTCGACCAGCGAGCGTCGCTCGACCACGGGCGAGGAAGAGGAAATCGCGCTGGTTGGCGAGGAAGTCACCGAAGAGGGACAACTGAGTGACGAGCGCTATGAAGAGCTGAAGGCGCTGGAGCAATTCGTTCTGACGGTCTCGGAAAAGGGCTTCGGTAAGCGTTCGTCTTCCTACGATTTCCGCATTTCCGGCCGTGGCGGCAAGGGCATTCGCGCCACCGATACGTCGAAGACTGCCGAGATCGGCGAACTGGTCGCTGCCTTCCCGGTCGAGGATAGCAACCAGATCATGCTGGTGTCGGATGGCGGTCAGCTGATCCGTGTTCCGGTCGGCGGCATCCGTATCGCCAGCCGCGCCACCAAGGGCGTCACCATCTTCTCGACCGCCAAGGACGAAAAGGTCGTTTCGGTCGAGCGCATCAGCGAGCCGGAAGGCGATGATGACGCGGTCGAAGCGGACGCTGATGATGGCGTGACGAATGGGGACGCCGAGGCTCCCGCCAGCGATACCGAAGGTGCCGGCGAGGAATAGCTTGCAGCCTTCATGAACTGAAATGGAAACCGGGCGGCTTGGCTGCCCGGTTTTTTGGTATCATGATTTTCGATGTGCAGAGTCCCTGCATAGAAAAAACCGGACGCTGGGGAGCGTCCGGTTTGAATGAATTCGAGCGATTTTGGCGCACACTCGGCGCGGGGCTTCGCGGGGGAACCCGAAGGTTCAGAGCGCCTTGCGATGTTTGCTGAGTTTCTTGCTCTCTTCGCTTTCGCGATGGAGCGCCGATATGGTGGATGCGACAGACACAACGAACATGATGCTGATGAAAAGCGTAAGCACCGTTAATATCGTGAACATGATCGCTCCCTTCCTTTCGTGGAACTAGCGTTCAGATCCCTTTAGTACTGGCTGGAGGCGGTAAAGGAACGAGCCGAAGCAAAGGGACCATAGATCTTCGACTGGTCTGGCTTTTGATCGTAAAGAGCAATTGTCGCTGCAAGCATTCCGGAAATCATCGTCATCCAAACAACGTTGATAAGCGTGATCTTGTCGGGCATATCTTGTTTCCTTCTTACAGCAATGTGCAAATTTAAGGTTCGTACTTAAACGCAGCGGCTCGTGAATGGTTCCGCTATATGTTGGGCTCCATCTATCAGTGTTCGTCTGAAGCAACCTTGAATGCCTTGTTCATCTGGCGTTCAGATTCGCGATGCGTTTTGCGCATGGCACTGATGATTTCTTGAGCAGAAATGGTACCGCCTTTGTCGACATGAGCAGCCCATTCGATTTCGTAGTTGTTCGCAAAAAGGTGCACGAGAAGTTCGATGACGAGAGAGCCGATAATGGCAACTGCGACGATGAGGACCAACATGGTCTTATGTTCCTGAGCCGGAGGCGGATGAGCCGATTGAGCCGGCCCGTTTCGATGTTGGGGTGAGTAGAGCATTGCTGACCTGAAACAGGCTTGAACGCCGCATTCATCTGCTGTTCAGAGGCAGCCGCCGGGTTGCAAATGACTTGCGATACGGGTCCATCCGTGACAAAAGGCGTCGAAACAACGAGCCGGCCTGGTATGACGACAGCCTTTTATCCCGGATCCTTCGATCCCATGACCAACGGACATCTGGACGTCCTCGTGCAGGCGCTGAATGTCGCCTCCAAGGTTATTGTCGCGATCGGCATTCATCCTGGCAAAAAGCCGCTTTTTTCCTTTGAGGAACGGGCCGGGCTGATCAATCGGTCGCTCGCCGATGTGCTTCCGCGGAAGGCGGGCGACATTTCCGTCGTCTCCTTCGACAATCTGGTGGTCGATGCCGCGCGCAAGCACGGCGCGAGCCTCCTGGTGCGCGGCCTGCGCGATGGCACCGATCTCGATTACGAAATGCAGATGGCCGGCATGAACCGGCAGATGGCGCCGGATATTCAGACCCTGTTTCTGCCCGCCGGCACGGCATCGCGGCCCATAACCGCCACATTGGTGCGGCAGATCGCATCCATGGGCGGCGATGTCAGCGCCTTCGTCCCGCCAGCGGTTCTTGAAGCCCTGACTGGCAAGTTAAAAGATCCGGCCAAATAAAAGCCAGGCCGACATCCATTTTCTGAACGGAGCACCCATGAAACTTTTTCATATCGCATTGGCAGGCTTTCTCGGCCTCTCTGCCTTCGCAGGCAGCGCCTTCTCGGCCGCGGCCGCCGATCTTCTGACGATCCAGCTGAAGGACGGTCCGGTCGTCATCCAGTTGATGCCCGAAGTTGCTCCGAAGCATGTCGCGCAGATCGAGGCGCTGGCGAAGAAGGGTGCATACGACAATGTCGTCTTCCACCGCGTCATCGATGGCTTCATGGCACAGACCGGCGACGTCCAGTACGGCAACACGACGAAGGGCTATGATCCGAACAAGGCCGGCACCGGCGGTTCCGACTTGCCCAATCTTCCGGCCGAATTCTCCAAGGTTCCGTTCACGCGCGGCGTTGTCGGCATGGCGCGCGCCCAGGATCCGAATTCCGCCAATTCGCAGTTCTTCATCATGTTCGCCGATGGCGATTTCCTGAACGGCCAGTATACGGTCGTCGGCAAGGTCGTCTCCGGCATGGAATTGGTCGACAAGATCAAGCGCGGCGAGGGCCAGAACGGCGAAGTGAGCAACCCGGACAAGATGGTCAAGGTTACCGTCAGCAAGAAGTAAATCTAAAGGCATGATCCCAAAAAGTGTGAAGCGGTTTTTGGATAAGATCATGCACAATCAAACATAGAACGAGGAAACGAAAATGGCTGAGATCAAGGATCCCGAAAATACCCTCATCCTGGAAACCACCAAGGGCGAGGTTGTCATTCAGCTCCTGCCGCAGGTAGCTCCCGAGCATGTCGCCCGTATCAAGGAACTCGCGCGCGAGAAGGCCTATGACGGCGTTGTTTTCCACCGCGTCATCGACGGCTTCATGGCGCAGACCGGCGACGTCGAGCACGGCAAGGTCGGCGGCAATACGGCCCGTGCCGGTACGGGCGGTTCTTCCAAGCCGGACCTGAAGGCTGAATTTTCTGCCACCTCGCACATTCGCGGCACCTGCTCGATGGCGCGTTCGCAGAACCCGAACTCGGCCAACTCGCAGTTCTTCATCTGCTTCGCCGATGCGCCCTGGCTGAACAAGCAGTATTCGGTCTGGGGCCAGGTGATCAGCGGCATGGACAATGTCGATAAGATCAAGCGCGGCGAGCCGGTACGTGATCCGGACTCGATCGTCTCCGCGCGGATTGCCGCCGACGTCTGATCGTGATTATTCCTGAAGCCCGCCTCTCGCGCCTTGGGCGCGGGGGCGGGTTTCGCTTTGTTGAGATGACTTGAATGCGCGTTGATCTTTTCGATTTCGACCTGCCGGACGAGCGTATCGCGCTCAGGCCCGCCGAGCCGCGCGACAGCGCGCGTCTGCTCGTGGTCGATCCGAATGCCGAAATGGTATTGAGCGATCGCCAAGTCCGCGATCTCCCGTCCTTCCTGCGTCCCGGTGACGCTATCGTCTTCAACGACACGAAGGTCATCCCGGCGCAGTTGGAAGGCATTCGTCATCGCGAGGGCGCGCCCGGCCAGCAGGTATCGGCGACGCTGCATATGCGCGCCGCACCCGATCGCTGGAAGGCGTTCGCCAAGCCGGGCAAGCGCATCAAGATCGGCGACCGCATCCAGTTCGGCTATGGCGAGAATGTCTGTGCCCTCGGCGCGCTCGACGCGGTGGTGGAGGAGAAGGGCGAGGGTGGCGAGATCACGCTGCGCTTCGATCTCTCCGGCCCGGCGCTGGACGAGGCGATTGCCGCCGTCGGCCATATCCCGCTGCCACCCTATATCGCCGCCAAACGCCCGGAAGACGACCGCGACCGCGCCGACTACCAGACCATCTATGCCCGCGAGGAGGGCGCCGTCGCAGCGCCCACCGCCGGCCTACATTTCACCCCGTCGCTGTTTGCAACGCTGGATGCCATGGGCGTCGAGCGGCATTTCGTGACGCTGCACGTCGGCGCCGGCACCTTTCTGCCGGTCAAGGCCGACGATACCGAAGACCACAAGATGCATTTCGAGATCGGCCATGTCGATGCGGAGACAGCGAGAAAGCTGAACGCCGTGAAGGCGAGGGGCGGGCGCATCGTCTGCGTCGGCACCACGTCGCTGCGGTTGCTCGAAAGTGCTGCCGCCGAGGATGGTACGATCAAGCCCTGGTCTGGTGCGACAGGCATCTTCATTACGCCCGGCTACCGCTTTAAGGCGGTCGATCTGCTGATGACCAATTTCCACCTGCCGCGCTCGACGCTGTTCATGCTGGTGTCGGCCTTTGCCGGCCTCGATACCATGCGCGCGGCCTATACCCATGCTATTGAGACGGGCTATCGCTTTTATTCCTACGGCGATGGCAGCCTGCTCCACCGGAAAGATTAAGACGAGATGAGCGAGAGCTTTCAGTTCCAATTGAAGAAGACCGATGGCGGCGCCCGCCTCGGCGAAGTCTCCATGCCGCGCGGCACGATCCGCACGCCGGCCTTCATGCCAGTCGGCACAGTCGGCACCGTCAAGGCGATGTATCTCGACCAGGTGCGCGAGAGCGGCGCCGATATCATCCTCGGCAATACCTATCATTTGATGCTACGCCCGACAGCAGAGCGCGTCGCCCGTCTCGGCGGCTTGCACGAGCTGATCCGCTGGCCACATCCGATCTTGACTGACTCCGGCGGCTTCCAGGTGATGTCGCTGTCCGGCCTGCGCAAGCTCGATGAGCAGGGCGTTACCTTCAAATCGCATGTCGACGGCAGCCTGCACCATATGTCGCCGGAGCGCTCCATCGAGATCCAGGGCCTGCTCGGCTCCGATATTCAGATGCAGCTCGATGAATGCGTGGCGCTGCCTTCGACGCCCAAGGAGATCGAGCGCGCCATGGAAATGTCGCTTCGCTGGGCCGAGCGCTGCAAGGTCGCCTTCGGCGACCAGCCCGGCAAGGCGATGTTCGGCATCGTGCAGGGCGGTGATGTGCCCGAGCTGCGTGTTCGCTCCGCGCAGGCGCTGAGCCAGATGGATCTGAAGGGCTATGCCGTCGGCGGCCTTGCCGTCGGCGAGCCGCAGGATGTGATGCTGCGCATGCTGGAAACCACCCTGCCGGAACTACCGACCGAAAAGCCGCGCTATCTGATGGGCGTCGGCACGCCGGACGATATCCTGAAATCCGTCGCTCGCGGCATCGACATGTTCGACTGCGTGATGCCGACCCGCTCCGGCCGTCACGGCCTGGCGTTTACCCGCCGCGGCAAGGTCAACATCCGCAATGCCCGCCACGCCGAGGACATGCGCCCGCTCGACGATCAATCGAATTGCCCGGCCTCGCGCGACTATTCCCGCGCCTATCTGCACCATCTTGTCCGCGCCAACGAAGCGCTCGGCGGCATGCTGCTCTCCTGGCACAACCTCGCCTATTACCAGGAACTGATGCAGGGCATCCGCCAGGCGATCGCTGAAGACCGTTTCGCCGACTTCATGGCGGAGACACAGGAGAACTGGGCGAGGGGCGATATCGAGCCGGTGTGAGAGGGTATCCGCGGATAAGTCCTCTCGCATGAAACAGTCGTTTTGAAACAGGCTGGAAGGATCGCAAGGCTCGATTTGCCATTCCGGCCTTGCGATCCTGCGCGCCGCCGCCGGCCTCGAACCGGTCATCAACCGTCCGATCGAGAAGTTCAATGGAGCTGATTCGGTCTCGGCCGGCTGTGATACCGATCGCGTCGGTCTCATGCTCCCGTCGCGCGACACCGTCGGTGCGCAGGGCTAGACCTCCCAATCCGGCCAGTTGCGAGGTCCTACGACCGCTGTCGGCGGTGTGAGTGGATGGTTATTTTGTCGCTTCGCACCGGAGCGAATTCTCATTGAACCCGGCTGGAATCCATGACTCTTTCATCGATTAGTAAGCTTAATATTCACAATAACTTATGGCGCAGTCTTCACGTCCCGATCGGGGCGTTTGCAGGCGGCGTATCCTGGGGCGTTCCGAAAGTCGCGCGGTGCCTGAAACGGCGTCACGATGATAAAGCATTTGGAAAAATAGCGAATCGCAATAAACGTCTCGCAGCCGTCGATAAAGTCCGTCGGCTATTTTTGATCGCGATGGGTTTGGAATTCCTGTGGATTTCGGCTACAACGCTTTCTCTTGATCGATAAGGGCTGTTCTAATCACATAGGAGGCACCTGCCGTTGAGGGCGCAAGGTACATTGGGGACATGTCTGTCCGGCTTGTTATTTGTCGGACTGGCGGCTACAGGCTGCACAACTGAAACGAAAACATCTTCGGCTACTCATAGCTCGACCAAATCCATCCAGCCGGCGAAGGTAACGTATAACTACACCGCCAAGGATCGCGACTGTTTGAAGCGCGCCATGTATTTCGAGTCCGAGCATTCGGACCATGCCGGATACATGGCGGTGGGAACCGTCGTGATGAACAGGCTGACATCAGGCGCTTATCCCAATTCGATTTGCGGTGTCGTCGCGCAGGAACGGCAATTCGCGCCGGGCGTGATGACAAGGCTGGTTCGCCCCGAGGCCGAGCCGGAACTGGATACGGCGGCAACGGCTATTCTGCGCGGCGAGCGGCATGCGGGCGTGAAGGATGCGATGTTCTTCCACACCAATGGCCTGAAGTTCCCCTACAACAACATGCACTATGTCGCGGTGGCCGGCGGAAATGCCTTCTATGAGAAGCGTGGGCTGGATGGAGCGCTTCAGACGCCTGCGCCGCTTCCGGCCTATGAAGTGGCGATGAACTATGTGTCTCCGCAAGGCATGTCGGCGGCGCGATCGCCGTTCGTATTGCCGGAAACGCGGCAAGTGCAGCAAGCGCCTTCCGTCCCCGCGTTTACGCCGGTGTCGAATCCGACTTTCACCATGCCGGCAACGACGGTTGCGATTCCGGCGGAGGTTCCCATCCCTACGCCGGCTCCGGCGCTGATTTCGGCACCAGCTACGCAGGCGACGTCAGTCGTCGATCCGGCACCGATCTCGACCATAGCGGTTCCCCAGCCGCGTCCCGATTTCGAGGGCGATGGCTTTTCCAGCAACTCGCTTAGAATTCGCGGCTGACAACGCCAGCAAATGCCTTTTCAGCGGCGCGTACTATCCCGGATGATAGACGCGCCGCTCCATGGCGCTAATCCCGCATGTTGTTCAAATACCTTTGCTCGCCCTGTTGGGCAGTATCTGCATCGAACTTTACGTCCGCGATTCCGCCGGCACTGACGTTGCCGCTTCCTCTTCGGGAATATCATCGAAGGAGGAATAGTTGAGATTATAGAGCTTCGAATAAAGCTTGCCGTTGGCCATCAGCTGAGTGTGATTGCCACTCTCGATCAGCTGGCCGTTCTGCAAAACGATGATGCGGTCGGCTTCGCGGATGGTGGCGAGGCGGTGGGCGATCACCAGGCCGGTGCGGCCTTCCAGCAATTTCACCAGCGCTTTCTGGATCAGCATCTCCGTGTAGCTGTCGATATTCGCCGTCGCCTCGTCGAGCACGAGGATCTTGGCGTCGGCGACGAGGGCGCGGGCGAAGCTCACGAGTTGGCGCTGGCCGAGCGACAGGCCGCCGCCGCGTTCGCCGAGCACGGTGTCGTAACCATCGGCTAGTCGCATGATGAACTCATGCGCGCCGACTGCCTTTGCGGCCTCGACGATCTCTTCGCGCGTTGCCTCGGCCTTGTTGTAGCGAATATTCTCCAGCACGGTGCCGGTAAAGAGGAACGGTTCCTGCAGCACCATGGCGATCTGCCGGCCGAGCGAATCCTGGGTGAGGGAGCGCACGTCATGACCGCCGACCAGCACCTGGCCCTGCTGCACGTCGTAAAAACGGTGGATCAGCGCCATGGAGCTCGACTTGCCCGAGCCGGTCGGGCCGATCAACGCGACGGTCTCGCCGGGATTGACCTTGAAACTGACGTTCTTCAGCACCGGATGCTTCGGATCATAGCCGAAGACGACGTCGCGGAACTCGACGGAGCCGTCCATGTCCGGCGACAACACCTTGGCGTCGGGCGCATCCTTGATATCGATCGGCACGTCGAGCACTTCCGTCAGTCGCTGGCCGGAGGCCATGGCGCGCTGCATGACGGAATATTGCATCGTCAGCGAGCGGATCGGGTCGAAGAAGCGCTGGATGTAGAACAGGAAGGCGACCATGACGCCGACATCGAGCCTGCCGTTCAGCACCATCGAGCCGCCGACGATGATGACGATGGCCATGGCCATGCCCGTCAGCGTATCGACGATCGGCACCATGATCTGCGCATATCTTGCGGCGGTCAGGTGCGCCTTCAGATTGGTATGCGCCTTTTCGTCGAAGAGGCTGAAATTGACGCGCTGCCGATGCATGCCCTGGACGGCGCGCACGCCATGGATCGCCTCGGCCAGCGCGCCGCTGGTGACGGAGTTGGTTTCATGCGCGTTCATGAAGGCGACGCGCGCCTTCGGCAGCCAGAACAGCCGGACGATGAAGAGGATCGGCATGACCGAAAGCGTCAACAGGCCAAG
>DASWOH010000064.1:0-2376 GCA_036398815.1 Rhizobium sp.
AAAATAGGCCCAGGCGCCTTCCTGGTAGCGGTCGATCAGATCGGCCTCGCCAAGCAGTTTCAGATGCCGCGAGATGCGGGGCTGCGATTGGCCGAGAATTTCGGTAAGATCGGTGACGGTCAGATCGCCGGCGGCAAGAAGCGCCAGCAGACGCAGCCGCGTCGGCTCGCCCGCCGCCTTCAGCACATCCACCAGATCATCCAAGCCCAGTTTAACCAGATCCATCATTCGCCACCCAATCAAGATATAAAGATATCTTTATGTGATTTTGCCGCGATCTGCAAGAGCCAATTCATTCCCGAAGAAATCGGGCGTCGGAAATCTGTTAATATTTGTCGGCTGGGGAATACGTCTCTCCCTCCCCAAGATAAAGAAAAACCCCGGACGAACCGGGGTTCTTGATAGCTGAAAAGCAACGAACTTATCGTGTCAGACGCTTGTAGGTCACGCGGCTCGGATTGATGCTGTCGACACCGAGGCGACGCATCTTGTCCTGTTCGTAGTCTTCGAAGTTACCTTCGAACCATTCGACGTGGCTATCGCCTTCGAAGGCGAGGATGTGCGTGGCCAGGCGATCGAGGAACATGCGATCGTGGCTGATGATCACGGCGCAGCCGGCGAAATTTTCGAGCGCGATCTCGAGCGCGCCGAGCGTTTCGGTGTCAAGATCGTTGGTCGGTTCGTCGAGCAGCAGGACATTGCCGCCGGCCTTCAGCATCTTAGCCAGATGCACGCGGTTGCGCTGGCCGCCGGAGAGGTTGCCGACCTTCTGCTGCTGGTCGCCGCCCTTGAAATTGAACGTCGCGCAATAAGCCCTTGAATTCATTTCATACTTGCCGAGCTTGATGACTTCGGCACCGCCGGAGATTTCCTCCCAGACGGTCTTGCTGCCATCGAGTGCATCACGGCTCTGGTCGACATAGCCGAGATGAACGCTGTCGCCGATGCGGATGCTGCCGCTATCCGGCTTTTCCTGGCCGGTAATCATGCGGAAGAGCGTCGTCTTGCCGGCGCCGTTGGCACCGATCACGCCGACGATGCCGCCAGGCGGCAGCTTCAGCGACAACCCTTCGATCAAGACGCGTTCGCCGTAGCCCTTGGTGATGCCTTCCATTTCGATGACCACCTGGCCGAGGCGCTCGCCGACCGGAATGATGATCTGCGCATCGCCGGGACGCTGATTTTCGGCGGCGTCGACCAGCTCGTCATAGGCGCGGATACGGGCCTTGGACTTCGACTGACGCGCCTTCGGGCTGGAGGCGATCCATTCCTGTTCGCGAGCGATCGCTTTCTGGCGACCGGCCTCTTCGCGACCCTCCTGCTGCATGCGCTTCGCCTTCGCCAGCAGGTAGGACGAATAGTTGCCTTCGTAGGGAATGCCGCGGCCGCGGTCGAGTTCTAGGATCCAGCCGGTGACGTTATCCAGGAAGTAGCGATCATGGGTGATCATCAGCACGGCGCCCGGATAGGCACGCAGATGCTTTTCCAGCCAGGCGATGGTCTCGGCGTCGAGATGGTTGGTCGGTTCGTCGAGCAGCAGCACGTCCGGCTGCGACAGCAGCAGCTTGCACAGCGCTAGACGACGGCGTTCACCGCCCGAGAGATTGGTGACGTCGGCATCGCCCGGCGGGCAGCGGAGCGCGTCCATCGCCATCTCCACCTGGCTTTCCAGGTCCCAGAGGTTCTGGCTGTCGATGATGTCCTGGAGCCTGGCGCCCTCTTCCGCCGTCTCGTCGGAATAGTTCATCATCAGTTCGTTGTAGCGATTGAGGACGTCGGTCTTCGCCGCAACGCCTTCCATGACGTTTTCAAGCGCGGTCTTCGCCGGATCGAGCTGCGGCTCCTGCGGCAGATAGCCGATGGTGGCGCCTTCGGCCAGCCAGGCTTCGCCGGTATATTCCTTGTCGAGGCCGGCCATGATGCGCAGCACGGTCGATTTACCGGCACCGTTCGGACCGAGAATACCGATCTTGGCGTCGGGATAGAAGGAGAGATGGATATTCTCGAGAATTTTCTTGGCGCCATAGGCCTTATTCAGACCGGCCATATGATAAATGAACTGACGTGCCATAGCTTGGGTTACTCCACGGGCGGATAACATTGCGAATTGTGCCGCTATGTAGGCGAAACCCCGCTCTCGGGCAACGGCGAAACCTTGCCCGAGGGTTATTTATCCGCGTCAGAGGGGCTGTCAGGCGTCAAAAACCGGCCGCATCCACCACGCCTTGATCGCAACCGAACGACGTCCTGCCGGCGCCCTGGATCAGTTCCGCAAGCCGCGGCTCGTTCCCCTGCGAAGGCTGAACGGCATCCTCGGACAGGCCGATCGTCAGTTCCGAGATCACACGCACCTTACCGACGCGGCGGCAACTCATC
>DASWOH010000065.1:0-3134 GCA_036398815.1 Rhizobium sp.
CCAAGGTATGTCTGTTCGATGCCGATGGCCGGCGTATTCGCGGCTGAGGAGGAGCGGAGATGGTGAAAACGGGCAGACAATGCGTCATCGTCACTGGCGGCGGCTCGGGGATAGGGGCTGCGACGTCACGCGCCTTCGCCGCAGCCGGCTACGACGTTGTGGTCAATTACAGCCGCAACCGCGACGGGGCGGAAGCTGTCGCGAGCGAGTGCCGGGCTCAGGGCGTCGACGCGATCACGGTCCTCGGGGACATCGCGAGTGACGATGCCTGCCGGTCGATCGCGGCCGCCGCCGTCGAGCGTTTCGGCCGGATCGATGCCCTGGTCAACAATGCCGGCGTCACGCGCTATGCGCCTGCATCCGATCTCGATGCTTCGAACGCTGCGGATTTCGATCATATCTTCGGTGTCAACGTAACCGGAACCTATCAGATGATCCGCGCGGCGGCGCCCTATCTGAAGAAGGCTGCGTTGGGGTCGATCGTCAACGTCTCTTCCGATTCCGCCTTTTCCGGCTCCGGTTCATCCCTTGCCTATGCCGCCTCCAAGGGGGCGATCAACACCATGACGATCGGACTGGCCCGTTCGCTGGCACCGGAGATCCGCGTAAACGCCGTTTGCCCCGGCTTCGTCGATACCGGCTGGGCGCTCTCCTGGCACAGCAAGGAGTCTTACGAGATATTCAAGCGGGATCTGATTGCCGCCGCTCCCCTTAAATCCATTCCCGATGCTGCAGATATCGCCGACGCGATCCTGTGGTTGTCTCATCGCGCGACCCGCGTCACGGGCCAGTGCCTTGTGATCGACAGCGGCGCTCACCTTGCGGGCTGAAACTGCGGGGAGCGCACCGGATGTTCAGGGCCGGCCCGGCGGGTTGGCTCGATCCTGTGGTGTTCAGCCGATCACATTTCCGAGCCAATAGACCGATGCGGATATGGCGGCTGCGGCAGGCAGCGTGATCACCCACGCCACGACGATGTTGCCTGCAAGGCCCCAGCGCACGGCGGAAACGCGACGTGCGGCGCCGACACCGACGATGGCACCCGTGATCGTGTGGGTCGTCGAAACCGGGATGCCGAGCCAGGTGGCTGCAAACAGCGTCAGGGCGCCTCCCGTCTCTGCGCAGAAACCCTGCATCGGGTTGAGGCGCGTGATCTTGGAGCCCATGGTATGCACGATCCGCCAGCCGCCCAGAAGCGTCCCCAGCGCCATTGCCGACTGGCACGACAGCACGACCCAAAGCGGCACATGGAATTCGCCTCCGCCGTAGCCCTGGGAGTAGAGGAGAATGGCGATGATGCCCATCGTCTTTTGCGCATCGTTCCCGCCATGGCCGAGCGAATAGAGGGAGGCGGAAAAGAACTGCAGCACCCGGAAGGCGTTGTCGACGGCGAAAGGCGTCTGGCGAACGAAGGCCCACGTCACGCCGAGGACGAGGAAGAGCGCAAGCACGAAGCCGAGCACCGGCGACATGACGATGGCCCCCGCGGTCTTCAGCAATCCGGACCATACGATCGCGCCGGTGCCGACCTTGGCCAGTCCGGCGCCGACAAGGCCGCCGACGAGCGCATGCGAGGAGCTGGATGGAATGCCGAAGATCCAGGTGACGATGTTCCAGACGATCGCTCCCATCAGTGCCGCGAAGATGACCTGCGGCGTGACGATGCCCGGATCGATGATGCCGGTGCCGAGTGTTTCGGCGACATGCAACCCGAAAAACAGGAAGGCGATGAAGTTGAAGAAAGCCGCCCAGAGGACGGCATATTGCGGCCGCAATACACGCGTCGAGACGATGGTGGCGATCGAGTTGGCGGCATCGTGCAGCCCGTTCAGGAAATCGAAGAACAGGGCGACGGCAATCAGTCCCGCCAGCAGCGGAAAGGCGAGGGCAGCCTCCATCAGACGTTCTCGATCACGATGCCGCTGATTTCGTTTGCCACATCCTCAAAGCGGTCGACGACTTTCTCCAACTCGCCGTAGATCTCGCTGCCGATGATGTAGGCCATGGGATTGCTTGCGCCGTGACGGCGGAAGAGATCCTTCAGTCCCTGGTCATGGAGTTCGTCGGAGCGGCCCTCGACCTTCACCACCTCTTCGGTCAGGGCGCTGAGGCGGGTCGAATTGGCACCCATGCGATCGAGAAGCGGGATCGCCTCGGCCACCAGCTTGGCCGCCTCGACGATAAGGCCACCCATCTCCTGCATGCCGGGGTCGAAGTCGGTCTGCTCGAAGAGGCGGATCGTCTTGACGGTCTTGTGCATCATGTCGATGGCGTCATCCATCGACATGATGAGGTCCTTGATATCGCCGCGGTCGAAAGGGGTGATGAAGCTGCGGCGAACCGCGAGAAGAGCCTCGCGGGTGATATCGTCGGCTTCGTTCTCCAGCGCGACGATGCGTTCGCAATGCCGCTCCGTGTCCTTGCCGGAAAGAAGCTCGTTCAAAGCCTCCGCTGCGCCGACGATTGTGCGCGAATGCCGGGCGAAAAGATCGAAAAAACGGTCCTCGCGCGGCATCAGTCTACGAAACCAGCCTAACATCGGCTCCCCAATCACAACTTGTCATTCGGCTGTCATAAATGACTGCGCTTTCTATGGAAAGATGACAATAAGAAGACTCTATGTATCAATTTGATAATATGGGAAAAATCGAGTTATATGACAATTTTATGACAGTTTTGTCTCATCGGATTATAGTCAGTTGCTGAAGGCGCGCGGGGAGGAGCGACCGCAGGCACGAACCACGAAACCGGATGGCCGATCCACTATGGAAACGAATGCCTAAACGAAAGAGCAAGACCTATCTTGGCCGATTGGCGGCCGAGGCCGACAAGCTGTTCCATGGACAGATGATCGAGCAATACGCTGCCATATGTTACAGGAAGCAGCCGCAAGGCGAGACGGTCGAAGTCCTGCTGATCACCACGCGGGAAAGCGGTCGCTGGGTGATCCCCAAGGGATGGGCGATGGACAGGAGGCTGCCGCATCAGGTCGCCGAACGGGAGGCCTGGGAGGAGGCCGGCATCAAGGGCAAGGCAAAGAAGAAGCCTTTTGGCTACTACACCTACCTGAAGACGCTCGATACCGGGGACAGGGTTCCGTCGATCGTACAGGTTCATCTCGTCGAGACCATCGC
>DASWOH010000066.1:0-7232 GCA_036398815.1 Rhizobium sp.
GCCACCCGCGACCTGATCATAGGGGTCGCCGCCGGAACCGATCAGGTCCAGCTCGAACGCCTTCCCGTCGATCGTACCGATGAACTTGCCCTGCGCCGGGTCCGAATTGTCGGTCGTATAGGAAATCTGCCGGCCGAATGCATTGTAGCTGAGACGGTTCGGGTTGGCGGGATCGGTGGGATCGAGAGCTAACGTTCCGACCATCCCACCGCCAACCGCGGTGCTGCCGTTCCCGATCGCCGACCCCATGCCAAAACCCGCCGCACCGACCCCGCCGGCATGCGCCAGGCTGCCGAGGGCCGAGCTATATTGCCCGACGGCCCGGGCCGTGGTGCCGACCGCCGTGCCATATTCGTTGGCGCGGGACTGCAGGCCAATCGCCATGGACGAGTCCTGGAGCGCCTGTGCATCGAAACCGACGGCGATCGAACGATCGCCCGTGGCACGGGTGGCTGTGCCGATTGCCGTCGACATGAGACCCTGCGCCTGGACATCGTTGCCCATTGCAACGCTCTGGCCGCCCGATGCGGAAACGGTTTGGCCGATGGCTACCGACCAGTATCCGGAGGCGCCGTCATTGTCATAATTGCTGCCTGCTCCCGTCTGCCCGCCATTGACGCTGAGGTAATGCGTCTTGTTGGCGTCGACGGTGTCGCTCAAGGTCTCGATCGCCTGACTTGTTGCATAGAGTTGCGATCCGTTGATCGCGTCGGTCGAATTCTCGCCGATCTGGCCAGCCGCGACATTCTGGATCTGGCGCTCGTTGCCCGACGCCCCGACGCTCACCGCACTCGTCGGAGTGCCGCCTGCGAAGGTATAGGTGGTTCCGTCGATTACTCCCGTTTGGGTCGAGACAGCCGCCGCCGTCACCGAACCCGAGCCCAGCGCCACGGAATTCGCATTGTTCGCGGTAGCACCGGCACCGAGCACCACCGCTCCAGCCCCGCCGGCGGTGGACGACCGGCCAAAGGCGATGCCGTCCACGCCGTTGACGGTGGCGGTGTTGCCGATGGCAATGCCGGACGTGGCAACGGCGGCGACTGTCGACTGCCCGCCCAGCGCGATGGAGTCGGCGGCGTTCGCCTGCGCCCCCCGGGTTGCGTTGGCGCCGATGGCAACTGCGCCGGCGCCGGTTGCCCTGGTGGAATTTGCGACCGTGAGCGGAGTGGTGCCGTTGCCGCCCGCACCTCCGATCGACACCGCGTTCGCGCCGCTGGCAACCGCGCTGAAGCCGAGCGCGGTCGCACCGGTCGCCGTCGCCTGAGAATCGAGGCCGAGGGCCGATGCCCATTTCGCCGCTTCGGCATTGTATCCGACAGCGACGGCACCGGCGCCCGTGGCACCGGCCTTGGTGCCATAGACGGTCACGCCCGTTTGGTTATTCCCGTCGGCATCGCAGCCGGCAACCGTCGAGTAGGTTCCGCTGCCATCGGTCGGTCCGCCGCTCGTCCCCCCGAGACCACCCTCATTTCCCACCTGGCTGCTTGAATTCGTAATACAATTATTGTTGCTGGGCGCAATCGTCGTAGCCGCTGCCGGCGAAAGTCCGGCCGCACCGAACGCGGCTGCCAGGAGCAGGGTGCTTGCACCCGACATGGTGGCCAAGAGCGGAGCGCGCGTCGAACCGACGGCCATGCCGCCGATGTGCCGCATGCGCCCAAACACGACGCAGGAGGACGCCAACCGCAGCGCTGCAAGGAAGCGGCGGCATGCGCGTCTGCCCATGGCAGCCCTGTTTGCGACCAGGTTTCCGGCATCCCAAACCAGCGAGCGAGATGTATGTCCTGCGTTTTTCATGGACTTTCCTTTGCAATTGCCGAGTTGGCGAACCACCATTCCGGCGAGGTCAGTTTTTCGCTCGGTCCCCCAGCGGGAGGTCGAGGAAGATGTCATGGGGCTAGGCTTGAAGATCACGGCGGTCTCCCGGCCGATGATCCGATGGATTGGTCGACGGGGCATCGTCGTCATGGACCCGGCTTGCGATCCTGTCGGGGTTGACGTGATCGCGGAGCATCCGGCCATCCCGAATCCCAAGCTCCTCGATGGTATCGAAGGCTCTTTCGATCCAGGCTTCGGAGGCCTGCGGCACCGTCTTCATGGCTTTCTCGATACGGTCGGCCGGTAGCTCCGGCTTGAGAACCGTCTGGCAGACATGGAGATGGACGTGAGGGTCGTCCTCGCCGTAGAAGGGCGAGGTCAGGCCGAGAACGTAACGCGCGAGCAGATAATCGATCTGATCTTCCGCAATTTGGGCGGCAAAGCGCGACTGCAACGCCTTCCAGGCCATGTCGGCCTTTTCCGCGAATATCTCGCAATCCATCATCGGATACTTCGGGAGAGCGGAATTCATATCCACCCTCCCGAAGTCACCGTGGCCCGCCTTTGCTCTCCGGGTTCGCGATCATTCCCCTGCCTGCCGGTCAACTCGGGCATGAGTTCCTTCCAGCAGGCGCGAAGCTTGCTGCGCAGCGTCTGCAGCGAAATACCCAGCATGTCGGCCGATCGGGGACGATTGCCCCGGCAATGCCGCAGGGTGGCAAGAATCAATGCGCGCTCCACATCTGCGATGCGACCGCCGACACATTTCTCGATCAACGCAAGATTCCTGTCGGGCGTCTGGGAACCCTCCCGCCTAGTCAGGCAGGACAGAACGATGTCCAGAAGGCGCTCGGCGCTCGGTGTGGCAAATGTGCTGGTGCCCGACGGCTCATCGTCGACGAAGACGAACATGCCGCTTGCGGCATCGATCCAGATATGTGCATGGCGGCCGACAACAATGGCGAGGTTCTCGCCGTCCCGCAGGAGGAACGACAAAGGCTCATTCGGAAAGGCGATATCCTCGAACAGGAGCCGCAACTCGGCGAAGACCGCTGCGAGCCTTTCGCGTTGCAGCGAGACATGCAGCATCGGCGGCTCCAGCCTTCTTCCGAAGGACGGTTGCCTCCCCCTGCCCTTGCATGGCGGTTCCCGGCCGCCCGAACCGACGAAACCGAACTGTGGCGGTACCGGCATCATTGAATGCGCACCCCGCCGATTTGGCCCGGTTCTGGCTCGGGCCACTGTTCTGCAAGCATCATTGCGGAACAGACCGGCTTCCCGACGAAATACCCCTGGAACCATCTGGCACCGGCACGCCGGGCAACCTGAAGATCGGCCTCGGTTTCGACGCCCTCGATGACGACGTCCTGACCGAGGACATTCGCCTGCAGAACGAGATGACGAAGGGCGGCCTCTCCCTGCGAAGCAGACAGACCGACAAACGAACCATCGATCTTGACGATGTCGACGCATCCCCGTTGCGTGAATGAAGCCGAGCTGAAGCCGGTTCCGTAGTCATCAATGGCGATCCTCGCGCCCGTCGCCCTGATCGCCGCGACGAAGGCGGCGGCTTGCTGGATGCTGGACGGCATCGCCGTCTCGGTGATCTCGATCACCAGACGGCTCGCCAGATCGCGATCGAGCGCGAGTTCGGACAGCAATGAATGCCACCAGAGATCCTTCGTCGCCGAGAGCGCGGAAAGGTTGCACCCGAGGGCATCGCCCGGACGGCGGCACAATTCAGCCAGGACCTTGCCGACGATCTGCCGATCGAAGGCGCGCGTCAGCCCCAGCCGCTCCATTGCCGGTATGTAATCGGCGGGCATCAAGAGCTGCCCATCCTCGTCCGAAAGGCGCAGCAGGCATTCCCGGTACAGGGTAACCGGCGGCTCGGCCGCGTCGGTCACCACCTGCTCGGCAAACAGCGTCCAGCCATCGGCCAGTGCGGAATAGGCCGCAGCAACCGCCTGCATGTCCGACCTGTATCGAGAAAGATCGAACATCGAGGCCAGGCCACCCCAGTCCTCCGGCCGGTGGGCTCCACAGTACAGGCCGACAACAATCCCGACGCCGTCGACCTTGACAGGCCTCAGCGCCACCGCATGAAGCGCAGCCTCCAGTTCACCCCACACATCGCCATGGCTTTCGGAAAACTGAAGAGAAACACCCCACGGTTCCGTGGTGACCTGCCAAATCTCAGATGTGAGCGCCGCCTCGAACCGAGACCAGACCTCGTAAAGGACTCGGCCGGCCGCACCTTCGGAATAGGCAACCTCGATATGGCGCAAATTTTCTATGCTGATTTCGAGCCTGGATTGGCGCATCAGGCGATACCCCTCGCCTTCCAGCCCAGACACATGCCGATCGCGGCCGCCAGCAACATCGCACTGCCAACGGCAAGGTAACCGGCCAGGACACAACCCATGCACGCTCCGGCCACGGCGACCACGCAGAGACCTAGGGTTCGCTCTTCGCCATCTTCGTAATCTTGTCCTCGATCCTCAAAGCCTTGCTCCCCATGGCTTTCCACAGCTTGCGCAAAGGGTTCCCTTACGCCGCCCCCATCTGCGGAACGCTGCGAATCGCTGATCGAGTTTTCTGAACGCCTCCAACCGCCACGCATAAAAGGGTTCCCTTGTCGTACCAAGGAATCGGAGCGGTATTTCTGTCATTAGCTCAGCATTTTGTCAGAAATCTAGCACGAAGACGCGGGTGGCGGATTAACGGGCGGAAGGGAACCCTTATTGTCAAGATCAAGACGGATGCGGCTCACATCAAAAGCAAGCTTTTAGGCGGCAATAATGAGGAGAGCCGCCGGTACAAAGTAAAATTGAAGAAGCGCCGTTTCCGGCGGAAACAGAATGTAAATGAAAATAGGTTATGCACGCGTCTCAACAGAGGAACAGAAGCTGGACTTGCAGATGCAGGCCTTGCATCACGCCGGCTGCACGAAGATTTTCGAAGATCGCGGCGTATCGGGAAAGTCCTTCGACCGGCGTGGCCTGGATGCAGCACTTGCGATGCTCAAGCCCGGCGATACTCTGGTGGTCTGGCGTCTCGACCGGCTGGGGCGATCACTTTCAAGGCTCGTGCAACTGATGGAGCAACTGGGCAAGATCGATGTTTCATTCAGTTCTCTGAGCGAAAACATCGATACCAGTTCCTCCGGCGGGCGATTGGTGTTTCACATGATGGCGGCACTGGCCGAGTTCGAGCGATCGCTGATCAGCGAACGGACACGCGCAGGCATGCAAGCCGCCAAGATGAAAGGAAAACATCTGGGACGCCGCCCATCGCTGTCCGTCGATCAGGTCGACAAGGCGATTGCGGCAATCGAGCTGACGGGCGAGACGCTGACGAATGTCGCCGATCGCTTCGACGTCTCGAGGCGCAGTCTCAAGCGCCTCATGAAAATGCGGCAGACGGAGCTCAACGAAAGCGGTTGAGCCCCGCGGTTCAGGTCACCGCGCGCTCAAGGAAACGTCCTTGCCGCAACTTTCGGTTTTCCGGTTCCTGATGCCGGGATCAAACACTTTTTTACGTCCCTCAAGCTGGCCGAACTGCGTATCGCAGATGCAGCAGGCCATCACCAAGCTGCTCGCAGCCGATCAGCGAGATCTCGCATTTGCCGGCAAGGCCCTCGTCGCCGAATTCGACGACCCGGTCGCTTCCCTTGCGGGCATCGAGGGCCGGCGCGACGAGAAGGCTAAGCTCGTCGACAAGGCCGGCGGCCATCAGCCGGCCGTTGATCCCCGCGCCGCCCTCCAGCAGCAGGCGCCGGATACCGAGTTCCCGGCCGAGCACTTCGAGCATGGCGCCGACGTCGATCTCGGGCCCCTCGGCAACGATGTACGAGACGCCGTCTACCGACAGCTCCGCCAGATGGCTGTCCGGGACATCCGGGCCAAGGAGAACGACGACATGATCGCCGTCAAGCTCGCCCGCCTTGAAATGCAGTTTCCCGGACGGATCGATCGCGATCGCATAGTTTGCCGCGTCGCGGCGGGCAAAGTGATGGGGTCGCTGCACGGCGAACGGACCGGCGGGCGCGTGCAGCTCGGCTCTCGACATCTCGGCCATGGTGACCCGGCCGACCATCCAGGCATCCGCCTTGAGATCCTTGTGGATTTTCTCATAGGTCGATGACCAGTCCGATCGGCTGCCGTCGGGACTCCTGGTCCAACGGCTGGGATGCAGTCCCCCGTCGAGAGACGTAATCATATGGCAGATGACGAATGGCTTCATTTGAACGAACCTATGGTAATTTTTGGCCGAAGTGGCGGCAGGGCTGAGGACCCCGTCCGCAGCAGATATATGGCACAACACGCGAGCCGGAAAGAAGCAGTCTCATGCCGGTCGATGTGGATCGACCGTCGCCTTCAGGCCCCGACGCCGTCCCTGCCCCAGGCCGGGAAACCGTAAAGCCGCTCGGGATTGTCCACAAAGATGCGCTGAAGCAGCGCCTCATCTCCAACCCAGCCCGTGCACATGTCGATGAGATCCGTATCGTCCGGCATCGGCACCGGGATGGATGGATGCGGCCAGTCCGTACCGGAAACAAGCTGCCCGGCATCGGCTTTCAGAAGAGCGTCGACGAACGGCGCGACGTCGTCATAGGGAGGTCGGCGCATGCCGGTCACGCGATAGGCGCCGGTCAGCTTCACCCAGGCCTTGCCGTCGCGAACAAGCGACAGCATCGCCTGAAAACCGCTGTCGTCTACTCCCTTGGCCGCCGGGACGTGACCGAGGTGATCGAAGACCACGGGGATATTAAGGCCTCTGACCAGTTCCTTGAGATTTTCGATGCGCGACACATCCGCAAGGAACTGCAGATGCCAGCCGAGGCCACGGATCTTGTCGGCAAGCGTGTTTGCGGCTTCCAGCGCGAGGCCGGCTGCAAAGACGAGGTTGACCCTGACGCCGCGCACGCCGCTCTCATGCAGGGCCTCCAACTCCTTGTCCGAAATATCGGGGTCGAGCACCAGGACAGCCCTTGCCGGGATGCGGCTTTCGCGAAGGAAGGAAAGCGTGCGACGATTGTCGAGACCGTAGACGCTGGGCTGGATGATGACGGCGCGGGCAAAGCCGAGGGTCGCCGCAAGCGTCTCATATTGCCCGATAGAGGCATCGGGCGGCGTGTAGCTGCGACCGGGCGCGTAAGGAAAGTCCGCTTCCGGCCCGAGCACATGGAAATGGCAGTCGATGGCGCCTGCCGGGAGTTGGCGGACGGGCTGACGGCGGATGGGCAATGCAGCTTCGCATGCGGGGATGGTAACGATCGGATCTCCTCAGAAATACGCCGCAGCTTTTGGCTGCGGCGCGGATAACGGGTCGGAAAATCGTCAATTGCCGTTTACGGCTGGACGGTCGCGCTGACCTTGCTCAGCTTGAACAGGTCGGCCGGTGCTTCGCAC
>DASWOH010000067.1:0-17515 GCA_036398815.1 Rhizobium sp.
GACAGCTAAAATGAACGACGTCGATCCGCTCGCCTGGCTGACACAGACCTTAGTTCGCATGGCCAATGGATGGCCCGTTCAGAATATTGAGGCCCTGATGCCGTGGAACTTTACGCCAGACGCTGTCGGCTGACCGCTTACAATGCTTCCGAACGCTCCAAGCCTTCATCTGTCAGGAACAATGACTTCGACTTGTTGACTGGGTCGCCGATCATGCCCTTCTTGTGAAGCCGATCCGTCGTGGCCCAGTCGAAACCCTTCCAGGCCCAACGCTCGTTGTGCAGCGTCAGCCATAACAGCGCCAAAACGGCCTCGTCGATCTTGTCCTCATCGATCTCCATCAACCAACATTATCACGCGCGGTGCTCAAAATCCTGCGGCCCTGCTCGGATGGATACGACTGATTCGACGAAAATAAACCGCAGGTATACGCATGGCCACCGGCGTCCGAACGGTCGACGTTCTGCGTCAGTTCATCATAGGCGATTATGATCGCCGGGCTCGGCGGCCTTGTCGGAGTGATCGTTGGGATCGCGGCCAAAATGGTGTTGGCGTTCGTTTTCTTCTCGGGCGGGGCGATCACCGGCCCCATTTTCTGCGCAGTTCTCACCGGACGTCTTTTCGGATTCATGCCGGCTCTGCGCGCGTCGCGCCATTCGAAGCGCTCACACTGGAGTAGCCATAAACTATCCCGCCTGATATCCGCAAACCTTCTCTACCAACCAACAATTCATAGGCATCCCAGTCATTTGCATTCTTCAGCTTTCCCACCACTGTCCTCACCGGACTCTGTTCACGAAGCTAAGAAAAGGTTTTCACATTTTCTTCGAATTGATCGTCGCCAGTTTGACGAGAACATCGGCATGCGACGGTTCGAGAAGCGCTCCGCTTAATATCGAATTCGTTGCGGCAGAGATCGCATAAGCGAAGACTTCCGGTCGCAACATGACATTCACTCTCTCCGCCGCTTCAAGAATTCCTTTATATGCAGCCGAGGCCGCTTCCGCGTGTTCGGAGATCGAGTCGCGCTTGTATCCAAGGAGCAACCACATTGGATCGATATAAAATCGCTCGAAAAGACGGGCCACTATTAATGATGGAATATTCCCGCCGCTCTCGTAAGCCAGATAGTCAGCAGAGCTGACATCCAATTGTTGAGAGAAATCTCTCACAGATAGGTTTTGCTTCAATCGTATATCTTTCAGACGCCTTGCGACATCCTCCGGTCTGCTGATTGGTCTATCCATGAATCTTTTGCCTCCTGTTTCCTTGCCGATCAAATAGAGCAAGGATGCCTTGTATAAAATGGCGTCGTCCGCGCACCTAATCTGGGGTCGCTCCCGACTCCTTCAACTAGTTCAAGGATTATCCATCCAGACCTGGGAAGGCCCTCCAGCCATTGTTGCGCGCCACAGGCGATCCCAAAGACAATAATAGATCCAGCGTTCTTATCCTGCACGACGGCGTCAAACCCCTGATTCCGGTGCTCGAAAGAGATACTTTCTGCTGAGTCGATGTTCGGTATGGATTGAAGACAGGGATCACATTCTTCTCGCTCATTGCAAGCCCACCGTGTTCCGGAGCACGCGTTTCGTCGGTCAGAATCTAAGGACAGAGCGTTACGAATGTACTTGAACCTAATCCGGCCGGAGGTTTTTGTCACTGCCAGCTAATGCTGAAAGCCGATCAAGCTCCCCGTTGACGAAAACTCTTACATCTTCTGGGTGACTCTCCGCTCTGACGGCCGAGGCGATCTTCTGAAGCCATTTGTGCGCCTCAATAGTTTCTCCAGAGAGGAATAAAGCTTCTGTAATTACCAAGCGCATCTGGAAGTCCAACCATACATCTAAAGGTTCCGACGCTTCACCTCGGTCTCGGATGACCGCCATGAGAGTAGCTGAGACTGCCTCATAGACATCCTGGTCGGGAACCTTAGCGAGGATCCATCTCCCCAGCCGAACTTTGAGATCAACATCGTTCGGAAAGCGCTGACTGCATTGGCGATAATGTTCGAACGCAGCATCGTGGCTTTCGCTATGAGACGCGAGCGCTACAAGTTTTAGAAAATTAAATTCCTTGTTACTCGTCATAATCGGATCGAGCATTTCTGAACGATTGATCAGTTTAATTGCTGAAGTGGTATCGCCGGCGAAAATGAATTCGGTGAGATTTTTGTTCGTCCTGTTCTGAAGGACGTCATCTCTGTTTGTGTGAGAAAGCCATTCCTTACGAAAAGAGTGGACATTCCATGTATCATCAGAAATGCCTATTAGCACGTTCTCCACCAAAGCTGCCTCCGCCAACCCCATCCAAACCACAATTCCATTCCGATCTACAACGAAGGCCGCCGGAATCATAGTTTGACCACTTGCCTCCAGCCAGTTGCGCGTGACAGATCCGCGGTACGATGAGGGATCTGAGACATCTCGCCCTTCCAGACCAAAGAGGCTTTTCGCGCTGCTGGAGTAAGCTGCAGTAGCGGTAGTCCGGAAATCCCGCACCATCACCGCAACATTTATACTCTGAAATCCGCTCGTTTCGGCGGCCTGCGCGATTTCTTCCGCAGTGGGCAAGCACGAAGCACACCCGGCATTCCAAAGCAAAATTACGCAGTTTCTAACATCTTGGATATCGCCAATGGTATGTCCATCAAACCCAATAGAGAGCCTGAGCGGCGGTGCTTTGTCACCCGGTGCCAATACAAGTTCGTGCGAGGGTGAATTTTGATCCGCCAGCTCAGGCATCCACGTCTCCTTGCTTAGATTAGGCACAATCCAGGAACCCCGCCGCTAGACGGATGGCAGTAGCATGTGCTCCCCCCAATTATACGGCAATCCGACGAATTGAGACATGGCTGCCCGGTACACGGCAAAGGCCCGGCTAACATTTGGTGCGTTACGTTCTTGATCTCCTTCAAAGTGGAGGTTTTTTTGTTCTTTTCAAGGAGCGTATCTTTTTCGTAAGCTACTCTTAAGACGAAAGAACTCATTCTATCAACAGTTACTGGGGCCGTTACTATAATGGGAGCACTTTCGAGGGGACGTTTCGTGTCTGCGAAGTATGGCTGGACGCTAGCGCCATTCACGTCGAATGATATTGGCGTCCCGTCAGCCCCACGAATCGTATGTACACTCCAGCTTCGGGAGTTCATTTGTACTGTTGCACTGAGGTTTCCGAATTCTGCTCCGATTATTGTAGTCACCCTCAGCTCTTTTGTGTTTCCAGAAAAGCCAATTGGACCTGACATTTGGGAAAAAGCTATATTCCCGTTGTTAATTTCCGCTACAGTTCCATCGCCCAGCAGAGCATATCCAAGATCGCCGTTCGATCGAAAATGGTTTACAATTGTATGCCCAGCGAAATCAGCGGTTCGGGTTATCGAATAATCTCGGTAACCTTCTTTATCCGGAGGTGAATAACTGATTTCAAGCCAGGTCGTTCTTCGTTCGCCAGGTTTAATATTCTGAGCTGCGTCGGAGCAGGTTAGGTATTTGCTCCGCATTCCGTCTGTGACCGCAATTCGCAATACGGTTTGGTCACCCCTTTTTGTCGATTCGATCAAAAAGTCGTCGTTCACGTCGACGAATGCGACTTGAGCATGGTCTTCATATGTCGCGTGTAGTTGACCGGGTTTCCAGGGTAGGCCAGCCTCGCGCGCTTTTTCCTCGAGAGATTGGTCAGCGAAGAGCTGACCGCAGCCAAGGGCGGTTATAATCGCAGTAATTGCAAGAGTCTTCGATTGAAACATAGGTACTTACCTTTCTGACAGACCAGATCGAGAACAGCTAATGATTGAGTTCCGGGGTCGCATATTCACAGATTACAGGCAAGGCTAGGCGGTCTGCTGCCAATTGTATGCCAAAACCAATACTATCGGCAGCACAGTATATCGAGTAGTATCCCAGCCATATTTACCAAATTCTCACTGAAAAGCGCGTTCTACGCAGAAGATAGATACATGCGGCCAAAATCTTCAGAATCGCATGGAGAAGGGGTTTCGGCTGAGAAACTCAACTATCGCGTTTATATCGTGGCATCGTGATCATCACTAAGCAACCTTTTTCTTAAAACATGAGAAGAAAAATCAAGTTTCTTGAAGCCGCCTTAATATAATAATATTGCAAGAGGATTGCTCGAAAAAACCGCACCTTTCGATGCTGGCGAAAGCAGCAATCTGAAACACAAGAACAAGAGAGTGTAGTGCGACAGGCGAATGGCAACGGTAGTGGCCGACCTTTTCCTGTAGATTTCACTTTCGATGATTTTTAACAGCGTGCGGAAATAGCGCTAATTTCTCCGCCGATCCATCGATAGTTGGCACGCAGACGAGCCGCGACGCTGCTTTTTCAGCGGCCTTATCGGCCCAGTTTGTCGTCATCTGCCTTCGTTCGGGGGATTCCGGGCGCGACTATGCCGTCGTCAGCAGCTTTGGCAGCCTCACCAGATTATAAGCGGTGGCTGTCAGGGTGAACATCCAGCCGACGCGATCCTTTCCACGATGGCGGGTCTTGCGCAGTCCGCCGCTGGTCTTGGTCCAGCCGAACACTTCTTCGATGCGTTTGCGGATGCGCTGACTGACGACGTAGCCGGGATGATGGGTGGTCCGACCGTCTATGGCCGAACGTCGGTTCGCCGTGTTCTGGGCGACGTGTGGCGTCACCTTGATGTCCCGCAAGGCGGCGACGAAGTCGGCCGTATCGTAGGCTTTATCTGCAGCCAATGTGATGCGATGACGACCATCCATGCGGCCCAGCATATCCAGTGCTGCCTCGCGCTCGGCGGTTCCGCTCGCATGGGTCAGCGTGGCGTCGACAACCAGGCCGTTGCGATTTTCCATTGTGACGTGGCCCATATGGCAAAGCTTGGCAGCCTGACCACGGGCCTTCTTGTAAAGCCGAGCATCCGGGTCGGTGGTCGACGCGTGGGTTGCGTTGCTCCGCTTCTCACCGTGGAAATCGCGATCGGAGTTGCTTCCCGTGGCCTTTGGCGGCTGTTTCGCTTCAGCGCCAGAGCCGCTGTCGTCAGTGTCGTCACCATCCGTGTCGCCCCTCGGCTTGAAGCTTTTCATGCTTGCCCAGGCTTCGATCAGGGTACCATCCACCGAGAAGTGCTCGTCCGAAAGCAGCACCTTAACCCGAGGCTGGCTCAGCAAGGCGGCCAGGAACTTGGCGGCGATGTCGCCTGCCAAGAGACGCTCACGGTTCTTGGTGAACACGGTGACGTCCCAGATCGGCGCGTCCATCGACAAGCCAACGAACCAGCGGAACAGCAAATTGTAGTCCATCTGCTCCATGAGCTGACGTTCTGAGCGGATCGTGTAAAAGGCCTGCAACAACAGGGCGCGCAGGAGCTTCTCCGGCGGGATCGAAGGGCGACCGATCGCCGAATACATCGCCTCGAAATCCGGGGACAGAACTTCCAGCGCCTCGTCCACAATGGCGCGGATCGCCCGCAGAGGATGGCTTGCCGGAACGCGGGCTTCGCAGCTCACATAAGAAAACAGACCCGCCGTCTGGATATCACTGCCGCGCATGTCCTGCTCCTCAATTCAATAAGGCATGGAATCATGGCGTTACGCTCGCAGCAAGGGCCTTTTTCCGCAGCGTGTTAAACCGTCGTGCATGAAAATTCAAAAACTGGCCGACAGCGCGCAGAAAATGACGGATTAGGAGCGTAGTGGTGGCGCGGCCAGAACGAACCCCTGTCCTCGATTTACTCGTCACCTATGGCATCCATCCACCCGGCCGCCGGATTGAAGTGCCGTAAAAAATTTGATCTTTTTTTTCAGGTTTTCGCTAGCTCAAACGTCTTATAGTCAAGGGAGTCGCAAACCCTATCCGAGTTCGACGAGAGGGAGATACCGAATGGCTTCGCCGTGGAAAAAATATTCGGTCTCGTTATCGGTCCCGATTGGTGTTCGCGAGCGTTTTAACGAAATTCGATCGTCAGAGTGTGGTTGGCGGTCTGGCGGCGGATTGTCAGCAGCACACCTTGTTGGGGGGATCGCCAAGGCGCGCTTGCTTAGCCGATGTCTCAAAGATGAGGCGCATCGCACGCACGCACCACTGGTTTCCGACGCCGGCTCACTCGCTTCATGTCCATGGCGGCTAACGCGCCTTTCATTCAATCTTTGTCAAGGTTACGAGGGAAAGGTGCGGCGCCATCTGCAGGGAGCGGCCTGATGCACGGCGTGACAAGACACCGCGAGACCCGAGCGAGAAGAGGGATGCGCCGATCGACCGCGATTGGTGCCGTGGCGATCGTCGTCCTTGTCGCTGGCTACGTCTGGCACAGCCAAGGCGCGAGCCGGATCGATCTTCCTATCAGCGAGGCAGCCCGCAAGATCGATCTCGAGATGACCGTGACTGCGACCGGCAAGATCCAGCCGCATGCCTATGTCGACGTCGGCGCACAGGCCTCGGGTCAGCTGAAGCGTATCCTGGTCAATATCGGGGATACCGTAAAGCAGGGTGACCTCCTCGCCGAGATCGACCCGCAGGTTCAGGCCGCAAAGGTCGATGCGGACGGGGCGCAACTCAGCCAATTCACTGCAAATCTCGTGGAGCAGGAGGCGAACGTCGAATACGCTCAAGCGATGCTCGACCGCTATTCCAAACTCGCGCTTGGTGACTCGATTTCCCAGATGCAATTCGAGGAAAGCAGGCGCGACGCCAGGGCGGCTGCGGCCAAGGCTGACTCGATCCGCGCACAGATCAGACAGATGGGTTCGACATTGGAGGCGGACCGCGTCGCTCTCGGTTACACGAAGATTTATGCGCCGATGTCGGGCACGGTCGTGTCGATCGACGCCCGCGAGGGCCAGACACTCAATGCGGCCTATTCGACACCGCAGATCATGCGCATCGCCGACCTCAAGACAATGACGGTATGGACGCAGGTTTCGGAAGCCGACGTCACGCGGCTGAAGAACGGCATGCCGGTGTATTTCACGACGCTCGGCAATGGCGACCGCCGCTGGACGGCAACGTTGCGCCAGATCCTTCCCGCACCCCAGAAGCCCGCCAGTGCGCAGAACGCCGATCCCAATACCGCGCCAGTGTCGAGCAGCAACGTGGTGCTTTACACTGCCCTGTTCGACATTAACAACGACGCCGGGGACCTGCGTCCGGAGATGACAGCGCAGGCGTTCTTCGTGACCGGCTCAGCCAAAGATGCCACCGTCGTCCCCGTCACCGGACTTCACTCGAAAGCAGGCGCAGATGGCTCATTCGCGGTCACCATTCTTGCGCCCACGGGGGTCGAGTTGGAGCGCGACGTGGAAGTGGGCCTCCGCACCCGTTTCCTGGCGCAGATCATTGCCGGGGTGGAGCCCGGCGAACAGGTGGTCACCGGGCGCAAGCCTGCGAACGGCGGCAAGTCACTCATCGGTTTCGGCCTATGAGCACAGCGAAGTACTCCCTTCCTGGCAATGAGAACCTCAACGTCCCGTACGGCGCGCCGCTTATTGAGCTGATCGATATGCGCAAGACCTACTCGACCAGCGGGACTATCGCAGTCGAGGTCTTGCGCGGCATCTCGCTGACCATTCACGCCGGCGAGTTCGTCGCCATCATGGGCCAATCCGGCTCCGGCAAGTCCACGCTGATGAATATACTCGGGCTACTGGACAGGCCGACGGGCGGTATTTACCGCTTTGCCGGTCGCGATGTCACCTCTCTCTCGCACGACGAACTCGCTCGCCTCCGTCGAGAGGCATTCGGCTTCGTCTTCCAGCAATACCATCTCCTTCCTTCCATTTCGGCCGTCGAGAACGTCGAGGTACCCGCGACTTATGCCGGCCTCGCACCGACCGAACGCCGCAAGAAGGCCATGGAATTGCTAGTCCGGCTTGGGCTGGAAGGTTGGGCTGAGCATCGTCCTAACCAGATGTCTGGCGGCCAGCAGCAGCGCGTGTCGATCGCCCGCGCGCTGATCAATGGCGGCGCGATTATCCTTGCCGACGAGCCGACCGGCGCCCTCGACAGCGCGACGGGGAGCGAGGTCACAGTGCTGCTTTCGGACTTGGCCGCTAAAGGCCACACTGTCGTTCTGATCACCCACGATCTCGATATCGCAAGAACGGCGCGGCGCGTCGTCGAGATCCGTGACGGCGCAATCGTCTCTGACAGCGGCGCCACGTCGGCGCCGGATCATCGCATCGATACCAAACTATCGGATAAGCTCAGCGCGGCCTCGCCGCTCTCGGACATGAGAGAGGCCCTAGCCGCGGGCGGGCGGGCGCTTGCCGCCAATCCCTTCCGAACGGCTCTCACGCTTCTCGGCATCATTGTCGGTGTTGCGGCCGTGATCGCGCTGCTTGCGATCGGCGAGGGGGCCAAGCAGGCGGTTCTTGCCCAACTTTCGATCTATGGCGCCAACCGGATGTATGTCATTCCCGGTGGCGGCGTCAGCCGCGGCGCTGGTGGGCGTTTGCTGGCGTCCGATGCCGATCTGGTCCGTTCGGTTCCGAATGTCGCCGCGGCCATGCCTTATCTTAATGGCAGCGTGACGGTGCGCGCCGGCAATGTGGACTATTCCACCATGGGTACGGCGGTTACGACGGACTTCCCGAGGATCCTGCATTGGCAGGTCGAGCACGGCGTCTTTTTCGACCAGGCCGACGAGCGCTCGTTCGCCACGGTTGCCGTGATCGGCAGCAAGCTTGCCTCGCGCCTGTTTCCCGACGGCCAGGACCCTCTGCGGAGGATGGTCCTGGTCAACAACGTCCCGTTCGAGGTGATCGGGGTCCTGGCGAGCAAGGGGGCGATCTCCGGCAGCAGCGACGACGATGACACGATCGTGTTTCCTTTCCCGACCGGCAGCGTACGCGTCTTCGGCAAGGAGGACCTTTCTTGGATTTCCGTCCTGGTCGACGACACCTCGCGGGCCGACGAAACGGCGACCGCGATCAGCTCTGTCCTAACGGCAGAGCACCATGTCGAAGACATTCGCGTGCTCAACCAGATCGCCAGCATCCAGGCGCAGGACCGGACACAGAACACACTCACACTTCTGCTCGGTTTCACAGCCGCGATTTCGCTCGCCGTTGGCGGAATCGGTGTCATGAACGTGATGCTGATGACGGTCACCGAACGGACCCAGGAGATCGGCATCCGCATGGCCACCGGCGCCCGTACGATCGACATTCTGCGTCAGTTCATCACCGAGGCGATGATGGTCGCCGGGCTCGGCGGCCTTGTCGGAGCAGTCGTGGGGGTTGCGGCCGGAATGACGGCGGCGCTGTTCTTCTCCATGCCGGTGATCTTTTCGGGCGTCGCTATCGCCGGTGCCGTCCTCTGCGCTGTCCTCACCGGACTTCTTTTTGGATTCATACCGGCTCTGCGTGCATCGCGCCTCGAGCCGGTTACAGCGCTGGCACGGGAGTAGCCATGAATGATCTAGCCTTTCATCCGCAGATATTGACTGACAACCCGCCGGCCGCATCGGCTGCGTCAACAGACCTGCTTTTCGAGCTGGAAGGTGTGTCGTTTTCAGTCCCTGGCCGAACACTTCTGGCACCGCTGACGCTAACCTTGCCGCATCGGCAGATGGTGGGGCTGATCGGCCACAACGGTTCGGGAAAATCGACACTCATCAAGCTGCTGGCGCGCCAGCAGCCGGCAGGAACTGGCGCCATCCGCTTTGAGGGGAAGGCGTTGACCGAATGGGGCGACCGGCCCTTCGCCCGTCAGGTCGCCTATCTGCCACAGCAGACGCCGGCAGCGTCGGGAATGCTGGTAAAGGAACTTGTAGCCCTTGGCCGGTACCCTTGGCACGGCGCGCTCGGTCGCTTTCGCAAGGTCGACCTGGAAAAAGTCGATGAGGCAATGGCTTTGACGGATGTCACGGGCATGGCGGACCGCCTCGTCGACACGCTTTCCGGAGGCGAGCGCCAGCGTGTCTGGCTGGCGATGCTGGTCGCGCAGGACACCCAATGCCTCCTGCTCGACGAGCCCATCTCGGCGTTGGATGTCGCGCATCAGGTCGAGGTGCTTTCGCTCGTCCATCGCCTGTCGAACGAGAAGGGTCTCGGCGTCGTTCTCGTGCTGCATGACATCAACATGGCCGCGCGCTTCTGCGACGAGATCGTCGCCTTGCATTCGGGGAGGATGATTGCGCGAGGATCGCCTGCATCGATGATGGCCCCGGAGGCACTCAAGCAGATCTATGGCATCGACATGGCGATCATGACGCATCCGGTGACGGGCCATCCCGTTGCGGTACCGTGCTAGCGGAGGACCAAGAATATGCGTCTTTCAAAACAATCGGAAATCGCGATCGGCATACTGGCAATTTGTGCCGGACGACCAACGGAACGGATACGGACGCAGGGGGTCGCCGATCTTACGAGCACGACCAAGGACCATGCCGCCCAGATCGTGGCGTTGCTTGTCCGGCACGGCTTCCTCTCCACCGTCCGAGGACGGCGAGGCGGCCTGCAGCTCGCTATGGCGCCCGTGGACATCAACCTCGGAAGCGTCCTTCGCGTTACCCAACCCGAACTTGCCTCTGTCGGCGATGGTGCGCGTCTTTTAGCGGCAAGCGGCAACTCGATCTTTGGCATCATCGTCGAAGCGGCTTTTGCCTCTTTCCTCGCGCTGATGGATCACTTCACAGTTAGCGACCTCATCGCATTGCCGCCGAGCCCACGCCTCGCCTGCCTCGACTGCAGCCTGGTCAATCCCGCGCATCGGACGCGCATGTCAATGTCGAGTCCGTCCTCCCCTCAAAGCTTCGATCGGCACAGGGGCTGGCCGGCCATGCCGACGCTCGCCGATCGGTCCAACCAAGAAAGAAAAGCCTCCGATGTCTTCCGCCTGCCTTCCTAACCAGAGCGCCGCCACAATCCGCCGTCCCGTCCGCCTGATCGGCCTTACGGCCGCCGCCGGCCTGGCGAGTCTATGGCTCGTCGGCACGGCGCAGGCCCAGGAGCGCGCTGTCGATACAGGCAATACCGCAACGATGACACAGTCTCTTGAACAGAGAACCGGTGCAGACAGCAACACGAGCGCTGACCAGAGCGGGAAGGCCACCCCCTCGCTCGATCCGGCCGCCGAGAACATCAGCACATCGGACGACCGTGAGGCAATCACACCCACTACGGACGTTGAATCGAGGGATACCCAGAGCGGCGGGTCGGCGATCGTCCCTGAGGCTAGTCATCAGACCAAGGGGCAGACGGATGCTGTTCCGAACGCCAATGCCGCAACCAACCAGGCCGAAACCGGGAGCGAGCCGGTTGCTCCCTCGGGGACGCCGACACTGCTCGACGACCCCGCAGGGGCATTAAAGCAGATCTTCGCCACGCCGGAGCGCCGCTCCGACTTGCCGCATGATCTTTCCGCGTGGGGCATGTTCATGAATGCCGACGTCGTGGTGAAGGGTGTCATGACTGGACTGGCTTTCGCTTCGCTGGTGACCTGGACGATCTGGCTGGCGAAGATGATAGAGCTGGTGGGCGCCAGAACTCGGGTTGGCAAGGCCCTGAAGATCATCCGCTCGTCCCGATCACTCGATGAGGCCGCTCGTCAGATGGAAGGCCGCGACGGCCCCGCGGCGATCATGCTGCGTGCCGCCAAGGAGGAAGCGGACATCTCCGCGTCCGCACTCGATCACGCCGGCGGCGTGGGTCTGAAGGAGCGGGTTTCATCGGCGCTCGGCCGGATCGAGGCCTTTGCGGGCCGCCGCGTCTCTAAGGGCACCGGGCTCCTTGCGACGATCGGCTCAACGGCTCCGTTCGTCGGGCTGTTCGGCACGGTCTGGGGCATCATGAACGCCTTCATCGGAATCTCCGAAGCCCAAACCACCAACCTTGCCGTCGTGGCACCCGGCATTGCCGAAGCATTGCTCGCGACCGCAATCGGCCTCGTCGCGGCCATTCCGGCCGTCATCATCTACAATGTCTTTGCCCGCTCCATCACGGGTTATCGGCAACTGCTTTCGGACGCAGCTGCCGGCGTCGAGCGGTTGGTCAGCCGCGATCTCGATTTCCGCAAGGTGCCGGGGGTCAGAAACGTTCACAGCCAAAGCGGGTCGCTGCATGCAGTCGCTGGCTCGCGAGTTCCGGAGTAGGCGCAATGGCTGGAGGTATACGCACGCGAGAGCAGATGGATGGCGATTTGGAGCCGTCCGCCGATATCAATGTTACGCCGATGATCGACGTGATGCTGGTCCTGCTGATCATCTTCATGGTGGCAGCGCCGCTTGCCACGGTCGACGTCAACGTCGACCTACCGGCGTCGACAGCGCAGCCACAGCAGAGACCCGACAAGCCGCTTTATCTCACGCTGAAGACCGATCTCAGCCTCAGCCTCGGCAACGATGTCGTCTCTCGCGAAGCGCTAGCCTCCCGTCTCGACCAGGCGAGCGAAGCCAAGAAAGATACGCGCATCTTCCTACGAGCCGACAAGGGCGTCGACTACGGCGACTTCATGGAGGTGATGAACCTTCTGCGTGACGCCGGATATCTGAAGATCGCGCTCGTCGGGATCGAAACGTTGCCGCAGCCTTTTGGCGGTGCGGAAGGTGCTTCCACTGCCGCTCCGGCAGTAGGAGTCGGCTCGCAATGAGCGACTGGACAGACAGTCTCCGGCCTCGATGGCGCCTCGGCGAAATCGCGCTTTGGGCGGGGGCGGGGCTCGTCATGCTTGCCGTTCATGTCGCGACGGTCGCCTGGGCGCTGTATGAGCCGCCTGTTGCGATGGCGTCGGACTCGCCGCCGCCAGCCATCATGATCGAGCTGGCGCCAACGCCAGAAGCCGTCAATACCGAGGAGACCAACGTCGCACCCGACAAGACTGTGTCCGAGGAGGTAAAGAGCGAAACGCTCGAGCCGGTCGAAGATCCGAAGCCGGAGCTGGCGCCCGAGCCCACCAAGCCGTTGGAAGAACAGCCGACGAAGACGACGGAAGTCACACCGGAGACACCGATCGAAAAGATGAATCCGATCGAAGAAGTCGACCCTATCCAGGAACAGGTCGAGGCCGCGCTTGAAAATGTCGAGGTCCCCCTTCCGGTCGCTCGGCCGAAGCCACCGGAGAGGGTGGTCGAAAAAGAAAAGCCGAAGAAGATTGAAAAGGTGCAGCCAAAGCGTCAGGCCCAAGCCTCGAAACAGACCGATAAGGCACAGGCACAGGTCGATACCTCGAACCGGAATGCCGCCCAGGCGTCTGCGACCGGTTCCGGATCATCAATGTCACCGGCGACCTGGCAATCGCGTCTCATCTCCCATCTCGAGCGGCGCAAGCGCTACCCCGCCAGCGCCAGGGCGCGCGGCGAGACCGGCATTGCGTATGTGAGGTTCCAGATCGATGACGCCGGCAATGTCATATCGGCAACGCTCGCACGCTCCTCTGGCTTTCCAGATCTTGATGCCGAGGTGGTCGATCTCGTCAAGCGCGCCTCTCCGGTTCCAGCCCCGCCAGCTGGAGTGAACAAGACGATCACCGCGCCGTTGCGTTTTAGCGTGAGGCAATGAGTCTCCCGGCTGTCGACATGTCTTCGATCGCTTTCTGCCTCTCTCGATGTAAATAGGCGTTGCGTAGTGACCCGGTCGCCTCAACAGAAACAATCGTTTATCGTGCGGATCGGCATCCGGACCCCATGCCGGTTCACACTCTGGATCATCACCGTGAGTTCGGACGCCGGATCTAGCCTTGAGGAGGTTCGAACCGACGATCGGTTAATTCGGATATCAGTCTAGAAATTGGGCGACAAAGACTCGCCGACGCGGCCAGCCGTCAAACTCTTGGGCGCGAGCTGCGATCCATGGCTAATCGCGAATTGTCCGCGCGGCCAGGACATCATGCGCAGGACCCGGAAGCGATCGAGGAATTTAAAGAACCTCCCCGCCGCAGTGGCAGAAATCGCCGCCGGAGCCGCCGTCTGGGTCAGCTATCGTGGTTACGTGGTAAGCCATTCCCGAAAGCATGGGACTTTAGTCAGCCTCGATCCTTCTCCCGCGAAAAGCGAAGGGCCTCCCGCGAAAAGCGAAGGGCCGATGAAGGACTGAAGCCATACGCACTCTTGTACAAGACGGAGAACCTGCCCGGATTGGAAAATTGAAAACTCATCGCCAAGTCGGTGATGCTTTCGGCCTTTCCTGCCTCAATGAGGTCATGCGCGGCCGCGAGACGATAGTTACAAAGTATCCCCATCGGTGTATCGCCCCGATAGAGGTAAAACATGCGCTGAAGCGCACGCGTACTACAGTTGGCAGCATTGGCCAGGTCTTTGAGCGAGACAGCATCGTGCAAATTCTTACGCATATGCGCTTCCGCCTTTAGCAACTGCCTTGGTGCATTGTTGTGTGCGTTATCGTTGAACGCATCCGTCAGGTTGTGCGGAAGCTTTGCAAACAGCTTGATGAGCGCAAGTTGCTTGTAGGCTCCTGCGAGCATCGGCAGTGTCTCCGAGCTCGCAACCCGCAATTCATTTTCCGCTTGGCGAAGGGTTTGATAGAGCCCGTGTGCACCACCCTGACAAAAGCTTGTGGGGAGCAGAACGAATTCCTGCATATAGGGTTTGCCCGTTAACTCCTCGAAGCTCTGGCGCAGGACAGCTTCTGGAACCTGAAACCATAGCCAGGCACTTTTGGGGCTAATGGTTAGCTTTTTCCCCGTCCGGCCGTTTACACTAGCAACATAATTGGCAGGTATGCGCAGTGTTTTGAACGTTCGTCCGTCATAAACCTCGATCTCTCCCGCAAGGACGAAGAGGATGCTCACGCGCGGCATATCGCGCCTCGCAACGCCCTGAAGTGCCTCGGTATTTTCGGCAAAGGCAATGAACGTCGACTCCAGCGATTGCTTACTGAATTTGAACGGGTAATCGCTGTCATGCACGGCTGGCACTGTCCATTTCCAGTTCGACTCCAGCGCTTCAAGATTACGGACAATTGCATCGCGAGAATAGACCTCGAAACTGCCGCTGTTCTGCCCAACAGCCCTCTCCAACACAGGCATTGATCTCCCCCAAATCAATTGTAGTCATATTCGATTATTGCGCAGATGATCCATCAAGACGCATCTTAAGTTCATCAAGGTGCGCGTAAGGTGGTGGCCGAGCAGGCGAGATAGGCAGCGTATGCTGCACTGCCACAAAAGCAAGACGACCAATGTAACTCCGGTTGCAATTCGCAGATAAAGGAGACGGCTGCGACCGCCGCCTGTCCACTCATAACGCATAGGCTGATTCCGGCGTTACGATAGTGAGTAATACGCTGGAGTTCCTCGGTCAGAGAAGCGATCACTCATGCATGCTCCGCTATCGCGGCGGCCGGGTCGAGGATGGCCCAATCCAAATCCGGAATATCTGGGTTGTGTCATGCTCCAGATTGAATTCTCTGCATGGCATACTCATCGCTAGATGAAACAACACCTACCGCCGAGTTCAATGTGGGCGTTGATTTGCGTCATCGACGCCCCCGCAAATATGCTATTTATGCGCGTCAGAATACCCAAGTTGCAATTCACTGAAAAGTGAAGCGATGGAAAGGTATTCATTCCCAAACTTACATCCTGGAGCCGCCCCACCCAGAGACTTGAGTCTTGGATCAAGGCGATGACTTGGGCACAATATCGCAATTGGATCTTTCGTTGCATAGGATGCCGCGCGCCACTATTTTTTATGCGACCAGCGATGAGAGCAGGATATGGATTCGCAACTCGACATGTTTTCGAAAGCACCGCTTCCTGCGGTGGAAAAGGCGAGCCCGAGCGTGGCGCCGCGTCGACGACCACAGCCCATTGCGCTGTCCGACGAGGACATGGCGCGCAAGATTGAAGAGAGCGGAAACTATCGCATCCTCAGAAAACTCGTCACTCGGCCTGTTGCTGCCGTCAGACGGCCTGAATTTTCCCGTGTCGGCGTCATTCTCGATACGGAGACCACGGGCCTCAACCATCGCACCGACGAGATCATCGAAATCGGCGCTGTCTGCTTCACCTTCAATAACGATGGAGTGATCGGCGACGTCATCGATGTCTATGGTGGCTTGCAGCAACCAACCGTGCCAGTCCCATCGGAAATCACTCGGCTGACGGGAATCACCGATACGATGGTCGAAGGACAGGTGATCGACATCCAGTCCCTGCGCCGGCTGATCGAGCCGGCAGATCTGATCATCGCCCACAATGCCGGTTTTGACCGGCCGTTCTGCGATGCATTCTCACCGGTCTTTTCCGGCAAGGCATGGGCTTGCTCGGTTTCGGAGATCGATTGGAGCGCTCGTGGCTTCGAGGGAACGAAGCTCGGCTATCTCGTCGGCCAGGCCGGCTATTTCCATGAGGGCCACCGGGCGGTGGACGACTGCTTTGCGCTGCTGGAAATCCTCGATCAGCAGCGGGAGGGTGAAGAGACGCCGTTCAGCGAACTTTACCGCGCCAGCCAGCAATCGCGTGTTCGCATCTTTGCGGAGCACAGTCCTTACGACATGAAGGATCATCTGAGGGCGAGAGGCTATCGCTGGTCGGACGGCAGCGACGGTCGCCCGAAGTCCTGGTGGATCGAACTCGATGAAGACGATCTCAACGACGAGCTTGGCTATCTGCGCTCGGACATCTACCAGTGGGATGAAGCAGACCCGCCAATCTTGCACCTGACGGCCTTCGATCGGTTCAGAGCTTGACGGAAGAGCGAGCCGAGAAGTCGAATGCCTAGCGGACAGGCACCATTTGCAACGGAGGAGGCGGTAAGCGGACGTGCGATTAAGCGGCGATCAAACCGCGCGTTTCACCGCATCCCGCAAGGCATCGTTCAGCGTCGCCTCGCCGCTCGGCTCCTGCGTCTTCTGAAAATCGCGTTTCTGCTTGTAAGTTGAGAGCTTGTCGCTGGCCATGGCAGTCCCCGGTACACATCCGCCTCCCGCGTCGCGTGACGACGGAGCTGAGGCGCGGCCGGACAGGTGGGACGCTCGACTGCCGTTTCGTTGGCCGCGATGGGAAACCGGAAAAACCGTCGCGTTCGTCATCCCAGTCACGTCCGGTTGACACGGAACGCGACCTCGCAAACAGAAGTATCGAAGGCGTGATTTGTTCCAAGTCTCGCCTTCGCGGAAGAAGATCCGGGGTGAATCTACTGCTCGATTCCGTAGGCAGTATTCTGAAGAATGTGACCTATTTGAATGGACAAAGTTCGACCCCTCATGCCGGTTTCCCAATCGTGCTGCCTGGTAAGGCATGCCATTCCGGCTTCCGCTCCGGGCGCGCCTCCGCAAGCGCCCGGCGCACGCCTTCCGCATCGAGATTGGTGCCGTAGACCGGGGTGTCGGGCTGTTGGCGCCAGGATTCATCGAGCCCGCCTGCGTCGACACCGTCAAACCCAAGCTCGTCGAAAATTCGGATGATCTTCGCCTTGGCGCCTGCATCGTCGCCGAAAACCGGTAACGCGATGCGGCCGGGCGTGCCGGCCGGCTTGCCGTCATTGAGAAGATTGCGCCAGTTGATGTTGTTGAACGCCTTGAGCACCGGCCGCCCCAACTGGCTTTCCACCCAGCGGCTCTCGGGCATGCCGTCCT
>DASWOH010000068.1:0-10105 GCA_036398815.1 Rhizobium sp.
GTTGCGCTCGCTCGGCATCGATGCATCGACTGAGACCGGCTGCCCGCCGGTCACCGTCAACGGCACCGGCCGCTTCGAGGCGAGCCGCGTGCAGATCGACGGCGGCCTTTCCAGCCAATATGTTTCGGCCCTCCTGATGATGGCTGCCGGTGGCGATCGCCCTGTTGATGTCGAGCTGCTCGGCGAGCATATCGGTGCCCTCGGCTATATCGATCTCACGGTCGCTGCCATGCGCGCCTTCGGCGCCAAGGTGGAGCGCACCAGCCCGGTCACATGGCGCGTCGAGCCGACCGGCTACCACGCGGCGGATTTCCTCATCGAGCCGGATGCCTCGGCCGCGACCTATCTCTGGGCGGCGGAGGTGCTGACCGGCGGCAAGATCGATCTCGGCACGCCGGCGACCGAATTCTCGCAGCCTGACGCCCGCGCCTATGACCTGATCTCGCAATTCCCGCATCTGCCCGCCGTCATCGACGGATCGCAGATGCAGGACGCCATTCCGACGCTTGCGGTTCTCGCCGCCTTCAACGAGACGCCCGTCCGCTTCGTCGGCATCGCCAATCTCCGCGTCAAGGAATGCGACCGCGTCCGGGCGCTGTCGAGCGGCCTGTCGCGCATCGTCCCCGGTCTCGGCACCGAAGAAGGCGACGATCTGATCGTCGCATCCGACCCGAGCCTTGCCGACAAGGTGCTGCCCGCCGAGATCGACAGCTTCGCCGATCACCGCATCGCCATGAGCTTCGCGCTTGCCGGCCTGAAGATCGGCGGCATCACCATTCTCGACCCCGATTGCGTCGCCAAGACCTTTCCGGCCTATTGGCGGGTGCTGGCTTCGCTGGGTGTCGCCTACGACGACTAATGCCTCGCTCCCCCTGGGAGCGTGGATTTACGTTCACGCTATGCGGCGCTTTCCATCGAGGGCGCCGCAGGGTCGCATGGGTGTGTGATGACGCGTTGGCTCTCCGGGCTTTTCCTGGTCTCGTTCCTGCTGTTCTCCGCACTGGCGGCGTCGGCGGCCGAACTTATCTCCACCTTCGATCAGGCGATCACCTTGAACCGCGACGGCTCGATGCGGGTCACAGAGACGATTGCCGTCAACGCGGAGGGCCGCGCTATCCGTCGCGGCATCTTCCGGGATTTTCCGCTGACCTTCCTCGATTCCGCCGGCCGCCGGGCGCAGGTGGATTTCGACGTCGTCTCCATCGAGCGCGATGGGCAGCCGGAGGAATGGCGGCTCGAGCGGATCGAAGGTGGTGAGCGCATCTATATCGGCCGGGCGGATCAGGGGAGCACGCAATTCCTCCTCAGTCCCGGCCCGCATACTTTCCGCATTGCTTACAACACCAACCGGCAGATCCGTTATTTCGACGATCACGACGAACTTTATTGGAATGTCACCGGCAATGGCTGGCAATTCCCCATCCTTCGCGCCTCCGCCACGGTCACCCTGCCGGATGGCGTGACGCCGCAGCAGCTTGCCTATTACACCGGGCCGATCGGCGGGAAAGGCCAGGATGCGAGCGCCAGCCAGCAAGCGGGCAAAGTCACATTCGTCACCACACGGCCCCTGGCGCGAGCGGAAGGGCTGACGATCGCCATCAAGCTGCCGAAGGGCGCTATCCTGCCGCCGGGCAGCGGCCAGCAATGGCGCTGGTTCATCGCCGATCATCTCGACGCGATCATCGCCATCGGTGGTCTAGCCTTGCTGTTCGCCTACTATCTGCGCAGCTGGATCGCCGTCGGGCGCGATCCGCCGCCCGGCGTCATGGTGCCGCGCTGGGACCCGCCGGATGGTATTTCGCCGGCGCTGGTGAACTATATCGACAACAGGGGCTTTTCCGGCGCCGGTTGGACGGCGCTGTCGGCAACGGCGATCGATCTTGCGGTGCGCGGTTACGTCGTCCTCGACGATCTGAAGAACAAGGTCGTCATCAAGGCGACCGGCAAGACGGCCGGCCGCGATCTGGGCAGCGGCGAGAAGGTGTTGTTCGGTGCAATCGGCCCGTTTACGCCGCTGGTGATCGACACGGCGAATGGCGAGGCCGTCCAAAGGCTCGGTCAGCAATTCCGCAGCGCCATCGAGCGAGATCATCGTGACGAATACTACAAGGCCAATCGGCTCTATGTCGGCATCGGTATCGCGCTGTCCATGCTCGTCCTGGCGGCGATCGTCATCTTCGGACGTCTGCATGAAAACGCGCTGCCGCTCATCGTCGTCCCCGGCTTCCTTTCGATCGTCGTCACCGTCTTTGCCGGCGCGATAGGCCGGATGTTCCTTCGCCGCGATGCCGGCCTCGGCCGGCGTATCTTTTCCGTGCTGGTCTTCGCCTTCATCGGCTTCGTCATGGTGTCCGCCGTCGCCAGCGTTTTCGCGGCGGTGGTGGTGCCACTCATGGAAGCGGGCGAGCTGCCGCTGCTGGTGGGGATTGTCGGCATCTTTGCCCTCAACGTCGTCTTCTTCTTCCTGATGGGCGCGCCGACGCCGATCGGGCGGAAGATGATGGATGGTATTGCCGGCCTGCGGCAATATCTGACGCTGGCCGAGCGCGACCGCATGAACATGCAGGGCGCGCCGCAAATGTCGCCGCAGCATTTCGAAAAACTGCTGCCGTACGCTGTCGCGCTCGGCGTCGAAAAGCCCTGGTCGCACGCTTTCGAGACATGGCTGGCAACGGCCGCAGGTGCTGCGATCGCGGCAAGCTATGCTCCCGGCTGGTACATCGGCAATGTCTACGGCGGCAATCTCGGCGGCCGGATCGGAGAATTCTCCTCCTCCATGGCCTCGACCATCGCCTCTACCATTCCGGCACCGGTCTCCAGCTCTTCCTCCGGCTTCGGCAGCGGCGGCGGTTTCTCAGGCGGGGGTGGCTTCTCCGGTGGCGGTGGAGGCGGTGGCGGCGGAGGCGGATGGTGATTGCAGCGTATCGGTAATTTCACCGTTTGCCGTCGTGACTTTTGCCGCCGGGCTTGCTAAGTCCGCCCGGATCCTTTTGCCTCAACATAAAAGACAGTTGCCATGCCCGATCTCCTTCTCGAACTCCGCTCCGAGGAAATTCCCGCCCGTATGCAGCGCAAGGCTGCCGGCGATCTGAAGAAGCTGGTGACCGACGCGCTGGTCGAGGCTGGTCTGTCCTATGAGGGCGCGCGCGAATATTGGACGCCGCGGCGCCTGACACTGGATATTCGCGGCCTGACCGCGCGCTCCGCCGATGTGCGCGAGGAGCGCAAGGGACCGCGCACCGACGCCAATGAAAAGGCGATCGAGGGCTTTTTGCGCGGCGCTGGGCTGTCCTCCATCTCTGAGGCGCAGGTGAGCAGCGACCCGAAGAAGGGCGATTTCTACGTCGCGGTGATTTTCAAGCCCGGCCGCGCCGCCGAGGAGATCGTTGCTGACGTCATGCCCGGGATCATCCGTGACTTCCCCTGGCCGAAGTCGATGCGCTGGGGCAAGGCGTCGGCCAAGCCGGGCTCGCTGCGCTGGGTGCGCCCGCTGCAGTCGATCGTCTGCATGTTCGGCACCGAGCATGAAGAGACAGTCGCCATCCCCTTCGAGATCGACGGCATCGTTGCCTCGAACGTGACCTACGGCCATCGTTTCCATGCGCCAGGCCCGATCACCGTCAAGCGTTTCGACGATTACGTGTCCAGCCTGGACAAGGCCAAGGTCATTCTTGATGCCGAGCGCCGCAAGGACATCATCCTGCACGATGCCCGAGACATCGCCTTTGCCAACGGCTTGGAACTGGTCGAAGACGAAGGCCTGCTGGAAGAGGTGTCCGGCCTGGTGGAGTGGCCGCAGGTGCTGATGGGCTCTTTCGAAGAGGATTACCTGTCGATCCCTTCGGAAATCATCCGTCTGACCATCAAGACCAACCAGAAGTGTTTCGTCACCCGTCCGCAGGCCGGCGAGACACTCTCCAACCGTTTCATTCTCGTCGCCAATATCCAGGCGACGGATGGCGGCAAGGAGATCATCCACGGCAACGGCAAAGTCGTGCGCGCCCGTCTTTCCGACGCGCTGCATTTCTGGAAGCGCGATCAGGGCGATCTGCCGGATTTGGAAACGCTGGAAGCCTCCGCCGCAAAATTCGGCCTCGACCTGAAGAAGCCGCTCGACCAGCGCATGGCCAAGCTCGACGCGCTGAACGTCACCTTCCATGCCAAGCTCGGCAGCCAGGGCGAGCGCGTTGCCCGCATCCGTACGCTCGCGGCCGAACTCGCCAAGATCACCGGCGCCGATCCCGCCAAGGTCGACCGCGCTGCTGTTCTCGCCAAGGCCGACCTGCGCACCGAAGCCGTCGGCGAATTCCCCGAGCTGCAGGGCCTCATGGGCCGTAAATATGCGGTGTTGCAGGGCGAAGATGCCTCCGTGGCCGCCGCTATCGAGGATCACTACAAGCCGCAAGGCCCGTCCGACCGGGTGCCGGACGACAAGGTGGCGATCACCGTGGCGCTGGCCGACAAGCTGGATACGCTGGTCGGCTTCTGGGTGATCGACGAGAAGCCGACGGGCTCGAAGGATCCTTACGCGCTGCGGCGTGCGGCTTTGGGCGTCGTGCGGATGCTGCTGGAACGCAAAGTGCGCTTGCCGCTGCTGGCGGTGACCAAGGATGCGGATCTCCTCGCCTTCTTCCACGACCGCCTGAAAGTCTATCTGCGCGACCAAGGCGCCCGCTACGACCTCATCGACTCGGTGCTGACGCAGGAAACCGATGATCTCCTGATGGTCGCCCGCCGCGTCGAGGCGCTGACGGCCTTCATCACCTCGGAAGATGGCAAGAACCTGCTCGCCGGCACCAAGCGCGCCACGCAGCTCCTCGCCGCCGAGGAAAAGAAGGGCACCGTCGTTGCCGACAGCGTCTCTGAAAACCTGCTGAAGCTCGACGCCGAAAAGGATCTTTTCGCCGCGATCACGGCTGCTTCTGCCGAAGCCTCCGACGCGATCGCCAAGGAAGATTTCCGCTCGGCCATGGCGGCGCTTTCCAAGCTGCGCGCGCCTGTCGACCGCTTTTTCGAAGACGTCCTCGTCAATGACGAAGACGCCGCTGTCCGGGCCAACCGTCTGGCGCTGCTGCGCCTGATCCGCGAGGCAACGGGGACGGTTGCGGATTTCTCGAAGATCGCGGGGTAGGAAGGGAGGCGCGATGACCGGAAAGATCCTCGTCAGCGCCTGCCTCATGGGCCACGCCGTTCGTTATGATGGCCGCGCCAAGCCGCTCGTTCACCCCGCCATCTACCGATGGCGCGAGGAAGGGCGGCTCGTGACCATCTGTCCGGAAATGTCGGCCGGCATGGTCACCCCCCGGCCTCCGGCAGAGATTGCTGGCGGAGCTACGGGCGAGGAAGTGATCGCCGGCACGGCGCGCGTGATGGAAATCAGCGGCGGCGATGTCACCGATGGATTTCGCCAGGCCGCCGAGAATGCGCTGGTGCTCGCCAAGGAAACCGGTTGCCGCTATGCCCTGTTGATCGACGGTAGTCCGTCCTGCGGTTCCGGCTTCATCTATGACGGCACCTTTTCCGGCGGCCGGCATCGAGGCCATGGCGTCACCGCAGCCTTGCTGAAACAGGCCGGCATCGAGGTCTATTCCGACCACGAGATTGACCGGCTGGTCGAGCGGATTGCCGCTGCCGAGTGATCCTCTTTGACGTCTGGACAAAGAAAAACCGCCGGGTTGTGCCCGGCGGTTTGTCCTGCCTGTTGCGGCCCAGCGCCTATGCGGCGCGGCGGGTCTGTGCGACCGGGTGGCCGTCGTTGACGTGGAAGCCGCGGATCAGGCCGAGCAGGTCCTCGGTGTCGGCGGCGAGCGTCTCGGCCGATGCCGTCGTCTCCTCCGCCATGGCGGCGTTCTGCTGCGTGGCGGCGTCGAGCTGGTTCATCGACGAGGAGATCGAGCGCAGCGTCGTATCCTGTTCGGAGGCGCTGTGGGCGATCTTCGAGACGATCTCGTTGGCTGCCTTGATCTGGTCGGAGATGCGCTTCAGCGCTTCGCCGGCCTCGCCGACAAGACGGACACCCTGGTCGACCTGGCCGGAGGAATGGGCAATCTGGTCCTTGATCTCCTTGGCGGCCGCTGCGGACCGCTGTGCCAGTTCACGCACCTCCTGGGCAACGACGGCAAATCCCTTGCCGGATTCGCCGGCGCGAGCTGCCTCGACCCCGGCGTTTAGCGCCAGGAGGTTGGTCTGGAAGGCAATCTCGTCGATGACGCCGATGATCTTGCTGATCTCGGTGGACGACTTCTCGATACCGCTCATTGCCTCGATCGCCTGGGCGACGACGGCATCGCTGCGTGACGCCTCGGTGCTGACGGCGTGAACGCGCTTGCTGGCCTCATGCGCGCCTTCCGCCGTCTGGCGGACAGCGACGGTAAGCTCGTCGAGTGCTGCTGAGGTTTCCTCCAGGCTGGCGGCCTGGCGTTCGGTACGCTGCGACAGTTCGTTGGAGGCGCGGCGGATCTCTTCCTTGCTGACGCCGATGTCGTTGCCTTTGGCATTGACCCGGCCCATGGCTGCTTCAAGATGGGAGAGTGCCTCGTTGAAGTTGTTGCGCAGCCCGGCATAGCTGATGCCGATATCGCCGCAGCGCACGGTCAGATCGCCCCGTGCAAGGTGCTCCAGCGCCTTGCCGATGGTCGAGACGACGCGAGCCTGTTCCTGGGCTTCACCTTGCTGCTGGAGCAGGTTCTGCTGGCGCTCGGCGTTGATTTCCTCTTCCTGCGCGGCCTGGCGTTCGGCCAACGCATGGCGCTCGCGGATCTTCTCCTGGAGTGCCAGCGTGGCCTTGGCCATCAGGCCGATCTCGTTGCGCATGACAACATGCGGGATTACGATCTGCACATCCTCGTCGGCTACGGCCTTGAGGGCGGTGTGCACCTCGGTCAGCGGCTTGGTGATACCGCGAATGAAGTAGAGCGAGGCGCCGATGCCGAAGAGGAAGACGATGCCGCAGATCATCAACGCACGCCACATCGTCGCGTTGATCTGTGCTTCGAGATCATCCATGTAGACGCCGCAACCGAGAACGATCTGCCAGGGCGCGAAGGCTGCGGAATAGCTGCCCTTCAGGAAAAGCTCGCTCTCGGGATGGCCGGGTTTAGCCCAGTAATAGACGGTGCGACCGCCACCCTTGATGCCCTTCTCCACCATTTCCTTGCTGAAATGGGTGCCATTCTTGTCAACCTGGCCAGACATATCCTTGCCGATATTGACCGGGCTCGGGTGAATACGCTGCACGACGTTATAATCGAAGCCGAAGAGATAGCCCGCCGGCGCAAAGCTTACCTGCGACAGTAGCTTGAAGGCCTCGGCCTGAGCGGCCTCGTGCGTCATCTCGCCGGATTTCTCGCGCTGATAATATTGATTCATGATCGAAATGCCGGATTCGACCTGCGCGCGGAGCAGGTTGAAACGGTCGTCATAAATAGAATCAGCTTGCGATCGGATTTGGAAATAAGTCGCCGCGGAGAAAGCGGCGATAAGTACGCCCAGAAGGGCGAAGAGCTGATGTGCGATCTTGAGATTTTTCATGGCGCCTCGCAACAGGGTAGGGTGAATACCGGCGCGGTTTCCTACCGCCTGTGCGATCGTCTGAGAGAATCCCAATACGCTTGCCGCTGCTCGAAAAGACATGCTGCTGTCCGGTTCAAGTAAACTCGCGTTTTATGTCTAATAAAGATTTAATCAAAACGGAGTGATCAGCAATTAAGCGGCCTTGAGCGCGAGATGTGTTGCACCGCAATAAATAATATTGAACCAATTTCAATATTATCTTGAGTCGCAAGCGAAGCTTCCGCGCTTTGTCCATGAAAAACGAATGCGCCCCCGCTTCTCTTCAGGGGCGCATTGGTCCGCCTTGCGGCAGACCCCGTCGACCGAAACTTTGGCCGGGCGGGGCAGGGAACTGGATTGGACAGCGAGTTCTACTGGCGAAGCTGGAAGCCGGAGAGATCGAGCGGCGCGGGCTCCCGTGTCCCGGCAGGCTTGGGCAGGGCCGCGGTCTTTGCGGTCATGTCGATGCCGTCGGGCGCCGTGTTCGCGGCCGCCAGGGCCTCGGGCGTCGGCTTGGAGATGAAGACGACCGGCGAGCCGCCCATCCATGCCTCTGTGCGCACCACCTTCTTCTGGCCGTCGATATCGCGAACGACGATGGATTGCGTGCCCGGCGTCAGTTCCGGCACCACATACTCCTTCTTGACGACTTGCGGCTTGATGGCCGGGCAATCGGTGCAGACCTTGTCGAGGATGCTGCCGGCGCTTGTTTGCGTCTTGCTGTCGATAGGTTGGATCGACGACGGCATGGCCGAGCCGGCCGCCAGCGCGCATGCCAAGGTCAGGAAGAAGGGACGCATAACTACCACTCCGTCTTATCGTGACGGCGAGATTAGCGCGTCTTTGTTTCCATCCCGTCAGGAGATTAGGTAAAAATTTAGCGGAGGACGGAATTCGGGACAGGCTTTGCGTTTACGTCTTCAGGCTTTTTCCCGCGCGATGGCTTGCCAGCCGATATCGCTGCGGCTGAAACCGTTTTCCCATTCCACCTTGCCGGCAAGGGCATAGGCGCGCTTCTGCGCCTCGCTGACCGTCTTGCCGGTCGCGGTGACGTTCAGCACCCGGCCGCCGGTCGCGACCAGCACGCCGTCCTTCAGCGCCGTGCCGGCATGAAACACCTTGGCGCCGTCGCTGTCGGCGGGCAGGGCCTCGATCGGCGTATTCTTGGCGTATGTGCCGGGATAGCCCTTCGAGGCCATGACCACGGACAGCGCCACGTCGTCGCTCCATTCGGCGCTGACCTGGTCCAGCGTGCCGTTGGCGCAGGCCAGAAGCAGCGGCAGCAGGTCGCTCTTCAGCCGCATCATCAGCACCTGGCATTCCGGATCGCCGAAGCGGACATTGTATTCGATCAGTTCCGGCCCCTTGGCGGTGATCATCAGGCCGGCAAAGAAGACGCCGGAGAAGGCATAGCCGCTTTCCGCCATGCCGCGCATCGTCGGCTCAATGATTTCCTTCATCGTCCGCTCGACCATCTCCGCCGTCATGACCGGAGCGGGGGAATAAGCGCCCATGCCGCCAGTGTTCGGGCCGGTATCGCCGTCGCCGACACGCTTGTGGTCCTGGGCGGTGGCGAGCGCCAGGGCATGCTTACCGTCGCTAAGGCAGAAGAAGCTGGCCTCCTCGCCGTCGAGATAGGCCTCGATCACCACTTCGGCTCCGGCAGCACCAAATGCACCTTCGAAGCAGTCATCGACGGCGGCAAGCGCCTCGTCAACCGTCATGGCGACGGTGACACCCTTGCCGGCGGCAAGCCCGTCGGCCTTGACGACGATCGGAGCACCTTGCTCACGGATATAGGCTTTCGCCTTCGGTGCATTGTTGAAGCGCTGGTATGCGCCGGTGGGGATATCGTAGCGGGCGCAGATGTCCTTGGTGAAACCCTTGGAGCCCTCGAGCTGGGCGGCCGCGGAGGAAGGTCCGAACACGGCGATGCCCTCGGCCCGCAGCCGGTCGGCAATGCCGGCGACAAGGGGCGCTTCCGGGCCGACGACGACGAAATCGATGGCCTTTTCCTTGCAGAAGGCTGCGACGGCGCCGTGGTCCTCGATATCGATCGCGACAAGCGTCGCATGTTCGGCAATGCCGGGATTGCCGGGCGCGGCATAGAATTCCGTCATCAGCGGCGATTGCGCCAGTTTCCAGGCCAGCGCATGCTCGCGTCCGCCCGATCCGATCAACAGAACTTTCATGGCTTGCCCTCTTCATTAGGTTCTTGTGCGCGGTTAAGGGCGGCGGACCCAAAGGTCAAGCGGCAAATCCTGTGGAGGCACAGGCCGTAACATTGCCATGCCTTTTTATGCCGCTAAAGCGGAGGCTGGTTTTCGAATCGTAGTTCCGCTTGTTATTCCCATGGGCGGTTTCTCGTCCGAAACCGCTTCGTACTTTCCGGGATCACGCCTATGGTCCCGTCACCGTGTTCAGTTCAGAGAGACATATGGCCGCCGACATTCGTTCCCTTGCCGCAACCATCGCCAACGAGATCAATTCGCGTCCCGATCAGGCCAAGGCCGCGATCGAGCTTCTGGACGAGGGCGCGACCGTGCCGTTCATC
>DASWOH010000069.1:0-7069 GCA_036398815.1 Rhizobium sp.
CCTCGACCCAGGCATGGGTCGAGCCCTGATCCTGCGAACCGAGCAATATTCGATCGGGATTGAACAGGTATCCCGACACGATGCGCGCTCCAAAGCCCAGACAACGCACAGCTTCGGCAAACAGCACCGCGAAGTCACGACACGATCCCCAACCACGGTCCAGCGTTTGCGTTGGCGTCTGGGTGCCTTCCGCCTCACGGCTTTGATAGGAGATCGATGAAGATACCCCAGCGCTTATGTCCTTCAGAAGCGAGAGCGTGTCCGTCGCATTTCCCGTGACAAATCCCTGCGCCCATCGCTGAAGTTGGTGGGACGGGTCGGCATACTGCCGGGCCGTCAGCGCGCCGAGATCCGTCCACTCCTCATCCGAATAACGGAAGGGGAAGGTGAGGGCGGAGCCTGCAATCGCAAAGACCGGCCATGCTGCGGCGGTAAGGTCGACCAGGGCGACGCTATCAACGGTCAGGACATCGGCCATCTCGTTGAAAACCGCGGTGGCCACGGCATTGCCGAACACATCGGTCGCCCAACTGACCCGGGCCTGCGGTGTTATCGACACTTCATGCGACAGCAGCCGGAGATCGCGGCCCTCGCGCGGCCTCAACATCAGCCGATGAGGCCTGAGACTCACCGCATAACGGTAGTGAGAAATCGTGCGGTGGTGGATACGAATTTGTGTCATAATTGTTTCGGGGTTCTCTGGGCATTGGACGGGCTCGCAAGCTCGGCCATCCTCTGCACTTCGTCACTCCCGTCCTGCATTAAAGTGCCGGGAAGCCGGTGAATTCTCATTCAATATTTTGGACTTTGATCTCTCAGCACTTTGCTGTTCGGCGAAAATTGACCATGCGGCGATGAACAATGCGGCGATCAAGGGGCCGATGACGAAACCATTAATGCCGAACAGGGAGATACCGCCGACTGTCGAGATCAGAACGACATAGTCGGGCAGCCGCGTTCCCTTGCCGACCAACGGCGGACGCAGCAGATTGTCGATGAGACCAATCACGAATACGCCGATGAGGATCAGGATCGCTGCTTTCAGCCAGGCACCCGTGAGGACCAACCAGATGGCAGCGGGAACCCATACGAGCGCGGCTCCAATTGCAGGCAGCATCGACAGGAACGTCATCGTCACGCCCCACAGCAAGGCGGCCTCGACTCCCATAGCCCAGAATGCCACGCCGCCGATCGAGCCCTGGATGATCGCGATGATGATGTTTCCCTTGACGGTGGCGCGCACGACAGCGGAAAACTTGTCGAGAAACTGCCGCGTATAGTCGTCGCTCAGCGGGATCGCATGTCGGATCTTGCCGCTGAGGTCAGCGCCATCCCTGAACAGGAAGAAAAGCAGGTATAGCATGATGCCGAAGCTGATGAAGAACTGCAGCGTGTTTTGACCAAGGCTCAGCAGGCTGCCGCCGACCGACCGGCTTGCCTGCACGACGCCCGAGGAGATGTTCGCACGTAGTTCCGAAAAGCCGCCGAGCTTCAATGAGTTCAGCCAGTTGTCGATGAAGGCGGGCAAGGCATTCTGGATCCGGACCAGATATCCATTGAGATCGATCTCGTTGCTGCTGATCCGTTGGTAGAGGCTGGTTCCTTCCTGGATAAGAGAACCGAGAATGATCAATGCCGGCACGATGACGAGGCAGATGCACATCAACACCGTCAGCAGGGCGGCAATGCTGCGGCGGCCCCCCAATAAACGTTCCAGTCGCTTGTGCACTGGAAAGAAAATGATCGCCAGGATGACAGCCCAGAAGACAGCCGTGTAGTAGGGAATAAGCAGCCAGATGAACGCAATCGTCACCAGCGCCAGAAGAACGTAGAAGCTCGTACGTTGGATAGACATGTCTGCCTTGTTTGTTGAGCCGCATCATATCCGCCGCGCCCGCAAATCAAGCGCAAGCACATCCCTTGGACCATAGCCACGTCGTCAGATAAGGCCAGTGTCAATCCAGCGAGCTTGATCCTTCGGCCCGCCGATCCGGTGTCGCCCGTGTGAAGTCCGGGTGCTGACAGCAGCGAGGAGACGGCTAAACGGGTCATTGCGGTCAAGCTTGCGGGGCACCGAGGATTGCGGTGGATGTAACATTCACGACTACAACCGATGGCCGAGCCATTCTATCACGAAAACTAAAAGTTGACATCATGCTGCGGCGAGCCTATATACCGGTTGTCGATATTTGCTTGCTGAGCTTTGGTTACCGCGCGATTGGCACCGCGCCCTGAACGAACCTTCCTTTCAAAAATCGCTATCACCATCTGCAGTGCTCAGGCGCTGTGGTTCCTCTATTGCTATGAAAGGGTTCATCATGACCACTGGCACAGTTAAATGGTTTAATTCCACCAAGGGCTTCGGCTTCATTCAGCCTGACAATGGCGGCGCCGATGCGTTCGTCCATATCTCCGCCGTCGAGCGCGCCGGAATGCGCGAACTTGTCGAAGGCCAGAAGATCGGCTTCGAGATGGAACGCGACAGCAAGTCGGGCAAGATGTCTGCTTGCAATCTGCAGTCTGCCTAAGTCGACCCGGTATCTGCTTTCCGTTGACCACGGATGTACTGGCACTGTCGAGAGCATGATACCAACCGAGGTCAGGCAAATTGCCTGGCCTTTTTTGTTGCCGCCGTCTCTGGCGGCCTGACCCGGAAAACCCATGTCACAAACCCACAGCAAATCTCGCCAGCAGGCCGAGATTGCCTTCGGCAATGCGCAATCGCAGTTTTTCGCCCGCAACAGCGCGGTCGAAGAGCTCGATTCCATCGTCCGTTCCCGCGAGGAAAAGACCCTGCGGCTTCGCCAAGCACGGCTGGCAAAAGAAGTGCACGACCGTGCGACAGCGACTGCCTCTCTGCTCGCCAAACGAGCGAAAACCCGCTGACCGTCTTTCGCAATACCATCCAAGGACAGACATTTGAAGAACGCCAGAAACAATGAACTCTCCGATCGCCGCACGGCATCAGCGGATGCAAAGACTGCTCTCCTGAATGCCTATCGCACTGCAAAGACCGCGGCTGAGCCAACCAATTTGGCAAGGCAGGCGGAACGTATTGGCCATTGCCGGCGCCAGGGAAGAGCGGCGCCTTGAGCGCGAACAGGTGAAGCTCGCGGAGTCGGAGCGCCTGGTGACCGAGGCAGCCGAGCAGCTGGAAGCCGTGGCTGCCGGGGCGCGAGCTGAGATCGAAGCACGCGAGGCACGCGAGAAGAACCGCATCGCATGGGTGATCGAAGATGAAGCGGCGCGAAAGGCTGAACGCGATCGGCGCTACGCCAATCGCAAGGCAAGACAGGCTTAGGTGCCTGGATCGGCTACACACGTGACCGATCGAACACTCAAGGCTGGTCGGCGCTTGTCGACGCGGCATTGGCCGTATGAGCGACCAGGCCCTTTCCGGGTTGGCATATGCCATCTCGTCTTACAGGAGTCTCCATGACAGAAAATACGGGTGAGATACAGGCGATCAATACGGCCTGGCAGATTGCGATTCAGGAAATCCTGCGGATGGTCATTCGGGACATGTATCATGCGGGCGGGGAGCAAGCATTTATGGACCACATCAAGCGCATTGAAGAGGGAGCGGTCGACAGCATTTATACGGATCTGCGGCTGCGGGGAACGGACGAATGGACCGAGGTGCTCGTTAAAGAAAAGGCGAGCAACTTCGTCACGACACTACTGACATCCTTCACATTTGACCGCGCCTGACGCAAAGAGCCGCGGCCTCTCAGGCTGCCTGCTTCATCGATTTGGCGAGCCGTTTGATCGCCTGTTCGAGCGATCGCTGTCCGTCGCAATAATCCTGCCATGCGGTGGTCTTCTCTAGCAACGCCGGAACGGTCCGGATCGTGAACCTCTTTGGGTCGAGATCGGTCTTCACCAGGGTCCAGGTGAGCGGCGTCGAGACGGTGGCGCCGAGCCTTGCGCGCGGTGACAGCGGCGCGACGGCCGTGGCCATCCGGTCATTGCGCAGATAGTCGAGGAAGATGCGGCCGTTGCGCTGATTCTTCGTCATCTTGATCAGATAAAGCTCCGGATTGTCGCGTGCCATCTGCAGGCAGACATCATGCGCAAAACCTTTGGCCTCTGACCAAGCGAGCTTCTTGCCCTTCGCGATGGAGAGCGGCGTGACGACATGCAGCCCCTTGCCGCCGGTCGTCTTGCAGAAGCTGATAAGACCGAGTTCTTCCAGCCGGTCGCGCATCTCCCGTGCCGCTTCGACAACGGTCGAGAATGGGACGTCCGGTCCAGGATCGAGGTCGAAGACGAGACGGCCCGGCACCTCCGGCTGGCCCGGCTCGCAATTCCAGGGATGCAGTTCGACGCCGCCGATCTGGGCGATGGCCGCGAGCCCTTCGATGCGGTCGACCTGCAGGTACGGCTTCTTGTCGCCGAACACCTTGACCAGTTCCAACAGGTTCGAAGTTCCGAGCATGGCATGGCGCTGGAAGAACAGCTCGCCGCCGATCCCATCAGGCGCACGAATGATCGAACAGGGTCGGCCCTTGATATGATCGATCATCCAGGCGCCGACAGCCTGGTAATAGCGTGCCAGTTCAACTTTCGTCACCGGCTCACCATCGTTGGCATCCGGCCACAACGGCTTGTCCGGATTGGAGATCAACACGCCCATCACCTCTTCCTTGCCGCCCTTTCGAGCAGGCTTGGCTGGCCGTTTTGTCTTGGCCTCTGTCTCGGGATCTGGCGTCTCCACATCGTCCGGTTCGACAGGCTTTTCAGCAACGACCTCGGCCGCCGGCTTATCCTCGCGCAGACCTTTAAACGCAGCCTGACGCACGAGCCCGTCGGCGGTCCAGCCCGCAAACTCGATTTCGGCCACCTGCTCCGGCTTCACCCAGACGACGCTGGGGTCCTTCTTCGGTGCGCCTATGCCTGTGAACGGCGATTTATTAGTTTCAAGCTCACGTAGCTTCGGCAGCAGGACGTGAACCTTGCCGGCACCATAGCCTGTGCCCACTCGCCCGACATAGACGAGGTGGTTGCCGCGATTGACGCCAACGAGCAGCGAGCGGAATTTGCCATTCGTCGTTGCATAGGCGCCGATGACCACTTCATGCCCGGCGCGGCACTTGGATTTGACCCACGTGTCAGTGCGGCCGGACTGGTAAGGTGCATCAGCCTGCTTGGACACGATGCCTTCCAGCGACAGGCGGCAGGCCGATTTCAGAACGGCATCGCCGCCGGTTTCGAAGTGCTCGACGAACCGCAGGCGCGGATCCTCGCCCGCGTCATCAAGCAGCTTCTGGAGACGATCCTTGCGTTCGGTCAGCGGCAGTTGTCGCAGATCCTCATTGCCTTCGAACAGCAGGTCGAAGGCGAAATACACAAGCGCATCCGTCTTGCCTTCCGACAGCGCCACCTGCAGCTCGGCGAAGTCTGGCGCGCCGTGTTCGTCGAGCGCGCAAATCTCGCCGTCCATGATCGCATCGGGCAAGTTTGTGGCCGAGGCCGCGATGGCAGGATATTTGGCTGTCCAGTCGAGGCCCTTGCGGGTCTTCAACGTCACTTCGCCATTCTCGATGCGCATTTGGATGCGGTAACCGTCGAACTTGATCTCGTGGATCCAGCCGTCCGCCGAGGGTGGACGCTCGCGCGTTTCGCACAGTTGCGGCGCGATGAAGTCCGGCATGACGGACTTGGTTTCCTTGGTCGGCGCCGGCTTCTTCTTGGTTTTGGTTCCCGCCTTTCGTTCTTCGGCGGCAAGGCCATGGTTGCTGTCCCAGACGGCGTCCGCCTGAACCTGACCACTTTCGATCATGAACGGCTTTGGCTTCTTGCCCTTGCCGGTGGCGATCGCTTCCATCGTTCGCCCGGACGCGACCGACGTCGCGTTGTCATCCAGAACCGCCGGCCCATTCTCCTCGACAGAGAAATCATCGTGATGCTTGATCAGCAGCCAGTTGGTGCGCTTGCCGCCGTCGCGGTCATTGCGCATGCGCACGAGGACGAAGCTGCCGTGCAGACGCTCGCCCTCCAGGGTGAACTTGAAATCACCCTTGGCAAGCGCCTCTTCCGGCGTCCGGTTGCCTTCGGGTTCCCAGTAGCCGCGGTCCCAGAGCATGACCGTGCCGCCGCCATACTGGCCTTTCGGGATCGTGCCTTCGAAATCGCCATAGTCGAGCGGATGATCCTCGACCTCGACGGCAAGACGCTTGTCGTGTGGATCCATCGATGGTCCCTTGGTGACAGCCCAGCTTTTGAAGACACCGTCGAGCTCAAGGCGCAGATCGTAGTGTAATCGGGTCGCGTCATGTTTCTGGATGACGAAGCGGCGGCGGTTCGACGCTTTCAACGTCGTCTGGCCGCTCGGCTCCTGCGTCTTCTGGAAGTCACGCTTCTGCTTGTAGGTCGAGAGTTTGTCTGCCATGGCAGCCCCCGGTTACATCCGCCTCCCGCGTCGAATGACGGCGGAGCTGAGGCGCGGGCCGGACAGGTGAGACGCTCGACTGCCGTTTCGTTGGCCGCAGGGAGAAACCGGAAAAATCCCTGCGTTCGTCATCTCTGTCACGTCCGGTTGACACGGAACGCGACCTCGCAAACAGGAAGGATCGAAGGCGTCATTTGTTCCAAGCATTGCCTTCGCGGAAGGATTGCCGAGGTGATCTACTGCTCGATTCCGTAGCCGGTATTCTGAAAACCGCGACCTGTTTGAATGGACGAAGCTTCACCCCTCATGCCGGTTTCCCAATCGTGCTGCCGGGTGAAGCATACCATTCCGGCTTCCGCTCCGGGCGCGCCTCCGCAAGCGCCCGGCGCACGCCTTCCGCATCGAGATTGGTGCCGTAGACCGGGGTGTCGGGCTGTTGGCGCCAGGATTCATCCAGCCCGCCTGCGTCGACACCGTCAAACCCAAGCTCGTCGAAAATCCGGATAATCTTCGCCTTGGCGCCTGCATCGTCGCCGGAAACCGGTAACGCGATGCGGCCGGGCGTGCCGGCCGGCTTGCCGTCATTGAGAAGATTGCGCCAGTTGATGTTGTTGAACGCCTTGAGCACCGGCCGCCCCAACTGGCTTTCCACCCAGCGGCTCTCGGGCATGCCGTCCT
>DASWOH010000070.1:0-43436 GCA_036398815.1 Rhizobium sp.
CGAGGCTTGCCACGGGGATCGTCTCCTAACGAGGCCCTGGAATGGTGAAGCCGCCGTCCACGAGGATCGACTGGCCGGTGACGAAGCGTGCTTCGTCGGTGCAGAGCCATATGGCGACGTCGGCGATATCCTCCGGTGTGCCGACCCTTCCCAATGCCGCTCGGGCCGCGAGCGGCGGGATGATGGCGTCGCCATGCGCACGCAGCATCGGCGTGTCGATCACGCCGGGATTGATGTTGTTGACGCGGATACCGTGCGGCCCGGCCTCCAGCGCGATCGCGCGGATCATGGCGTCGAGCCCCGCCTTGCTGGCGGAATAGGCGGACGTGCCGACCGTGGCGGCCATCGACAGGAAGGACGACGTGTTCACGATCGCGCCCGGCCGGCCGGCGGGGATCATGACGCGCAAAGCCGCGCGGGTCATCAGCCACGGGCCCTTGAGGTTGATGGCGATGAGTTCGTCGAAGGCGGCCTCCGCCATGTCGACGATGGGGCCGCCCGAGCCTTGAATACCTGCATTGTTGAAGACGTGGTCGAGCCGCCCAAAATGGTCGATTGTTCGGGCGATCACCGCGTTCGCGTCGTCCGCATCGGAGACGTCGCCTGTCACAACCAGCGCCTCGCCTCCGGCGACCCGGATCGCATCCGCCGTAGTGGCCAAGGGCGCCTCTCGCCGGCCGACCAGTACAACCCCGGCGCCGTCACGCGCAAAGGAGCGCGCCGCCGCTTCCCCGATGCCGGAGCCCGCGCCGGTGACGATTGCGACTTTACCAGAGAGGCGTTCAAAGCCTGGATTGTTCATGCTGAACCACGCTTCCGTGTTCCGAGGATCGATAACCTCAGATAGTATGGGGCACCCGGCGGCATAAGGCAGGTGGAGTGCAACAGGTTGATGGGTGAGATTCAGCAATGAGCAGGCGCTTGAAGCCGGGAGAATATGCCGAGGCGCGCGCCTTCGCCGCGGTGGCGGAGGCGCGCAGTTTTCGCCGGGCAGCGCTCGATCTCGGTTTGACGGCGTCGACGTTGAGCCATGCGGTTCGCGCCTTCGAGGATCGGCTCGGTCAACGCCTGCTCAACCGAACCACACGGGCCGTAACGCTGACGGAGGCTGGCGCCCGGCTTTTGCAGGATCTGGCACCGGCGCTTGCGCTGCTGGATAACGCCGTCGCGGCGGTCGGCACACCTGAAGATGCTCCTATGGGCACCGTGCGGCTGGCAGCGCCGCGGCTCGCGATCCAGATGCTCGTCGCGCCGGCGCTCGAGCGGCTTGCACACGGCTACCCGCATGTGACGCTCGACGTCCGCACGATCGAGCGGCCGGGCGATCTGATCGAGGGCTTCGATCTCGGTATCCAGCTCGGCGATGAGGTGGCACAGGACATGGTCGCGGTGGCGCTGACAAAGCCGTTCACGACCGCCGTGGTCGGCTCGCCGGGCTATTTCGCGGCCCATCCGCCTCCGGTCCATCCGGCCGATCTGGCGCGCCACCGGTGCATCGGCTGTCGCAGCGGACCCGGAGGCTCGCTCTACCGCTGGACTTTCGAGCGCGCTGGCGAGACCGTCACGCTCGACGTCTCCGGCACGCTCGTGACCGACGACGCAGATCTTATGCTGCAGGCCGCGCTGACCGGAATTGGCTTGTGGCACGGCGTCGATCATATCGCGCAACCGATGATCGATGAGGGACGGCTGCTACGGGTGCTGGCGGACTGGTCGCCGACCTATCCCGGATTCCACCTCTACTACGCAGCGGGCGCGCCGCTTTCGCCCGCTGTTCGCGCGGTCGTGGATGCACTTAGAGGCGGCGAGCCCTACGGTCAGAAGCGGGACCATAGCTACCCATCAATCACGGACGTTCCGCGCCAATCTGGATCGAATGACGGTTAGCGACCCAACGCCAATCACATAGGTTGTGTGATCGCCGGCTCTAAACTTGCCACGGGTTCAGTTTTGCGGGCGAATTTTAGCTGGCCGGGGCGTTGATCGCCAATTGCGCGGCGAAAGCCCGCCGATAGGCTGGCCGTGCCTCGCCGCGGGCGACATAGGCGGCCAGGTTCGGGTACTCGTCTAAGATGCCTGACATCCGCAGGCGGAGCAGCACCGACACCATCAACAGGTCGCCTGCGCTGAATGCTCCGTCGAGCCAGTCGGCATCGTCCAGGCGAGCGGACAACTGTCCTAACCGGACGCGGATCCGGTCCATGACCAGCGGCAGGCGTTCCTGAGTCCAAGGCTTGTCGCCCTCGATTATCTTGGCGGTTGAGAGATCGAGGATTGGCGGCTCCACCGTGCTGAGCGCGGCGAACATCCATGTGATCGCCCGCGCTCGGGCATCAGCGTCCTCTGGCAGCAGGCCCCTATGCTGCTCTGCGATGTGAAAGACGATCGCTCCTGTCTCGAACAGCGCGAGATTGCCCTCTTCATAGGTCGGAATCTGACCGAAGGGATGCAGCGCCAGGTGTGCGGGTTCCTTCATCGCTGGGAACGAGACGAGGCGAACTTTGTAAGGCTGGCCCACTTCTTCAAGCGCCCAGCGAACGCGTGTATCCCGCGCCAGTCCTTTGCCGCCGTCGGGTGACCGCTCAAAGGCAGTGATGGTGGTGGTCATCGCGTCCATCTCCTTGCTTGAGCCAGCGGTTCTGGCGCCACATGATGACGACGAATGAGCTTGTCGGAAATCGACATCGTTCTTTGAACATCATTTTAGAGGCGACGATCGCCGAAGCTCGCTTCCGGCCAGGGTTATGATAAAGGATTGACCAGGAAGCCATAGCCGCTTGTCCCGATACTTGGATCGACATCCGCTTCTGCTGGGCAGCTTGCCGAAAGCGGACCGGGAACTAGCCACCAAAAGCGGGCTTTCAGCTCCCGCCCCCTCGACGCCGTTCAAGCTGCAGCTTTGCCAAGATATCCGAGGCGGCGTCATCGGACGGCGTGATACACAGCGCACTTACGGCGTTTCGGCCAACCTCATCCAGTTATGGCTGACGCAGTTCGATCGCGGCAAACTCAATGATGAAGAAGCTGAAGCCAGCGTTATCGCCGAATATATATAAGGCGCAAATCGCGGCGCTTGAACGCAAGGTCGGCCAGCTCACGATGGAGCTGGACCTGGTTAAAAAACACCGCGCCAGCCGATCGCCGGCGGCAACGAGGGACCCTTCATCGACACCGGCCCGCGGCCTGCTCCGTCAGACGGGTATGCAAAATGATAGATCTCCCGAGAAGCACGTTCTACCACCGATCCACAGCCAAAGATTTGATTCTTGACGATGCTGAACTCGCTGCGGTTATCGAGGACATCCAGGATGAGTTGCCCTGCTATGGATATCGCCGCATGACGCATGAGCTTCACCGGCGAGGTCACCTCGTCAATCACAAGCGTGTGGCGCGAGTAATGTGGGCCAACGGCTCGGCGATCAGGCCACGCAAACGCTATGTTCGCACGACGGATAGTGGCCAGGATCACCGATTTACCCAAACCTTTATCACAATGAGGCCGGCGGTGCGAAAGTCTGCCACGGTAGCGGCGGGATGCTGTCTCCTCTCTGGTCAGGCCCACGACACGTTCCGAGAGGAGACCGTCGTCAGACGGTTGGCAATTCGCTGTCCTGCGCCAGGCGGCGATAGCTTTCGACGGCGTAAAGCACGGTACGAGTTTGCGCCTCGTGGCAATCGACGAAGATCTGTTCGTAAACCGTCTCGTCGGTGGCTTCGGTGATGATCGTCAGTGGCGCCTGATAGAGTGACCCGACCTGTTTGAGGACCGGAATGCCGTAGCGCACTTCGAAAGGTGCATTCGGCATGTGCAGGCGCACGCATTCGATCTGCTTGGCATTGAATTCGACGAGTCTCTTGTCTTCAGCCAGGCGTTTTGCCACCTCATCAAGGATTGCTTCGCCGATCGCTTCCCAACCGGGATGGGTGCAGACGATGAGGAAGAAGCCTTTCGGAATGGTCCAGAGTTCGAAACCGCGTGGCAGATAGCCCGACATCGGTCGCGTCCACTCATGCGAGGGATAGCCGTGCAAATTGAGATGCAGTTTTGCGGATGAGAGTTCGAGCGCTTTTCCACGCGCTTCGCGTTCATACATCGGCGGCGGTACGGTGAAGGAGAGGTCGTCGCCGAGAGCTGTATAGCGGGCCGCGTGATGCATATGGAACGGATTCTCGACGATCAGCCGCTGGTGCAATTCATACCCATCGACATTCTCCACCGGCACGATTGCGAAATGCTGGTCGGGATCTGCGGCAAGCTGCTGGGCGGCGCGCAGAGCACCAACCGGACCGCTGGTCTCGTTCGCATGCTGGCCCGATGAGATGAGCACGGCCGGACCCGGTCCCTTGCGATAGCGGCCGAGTACCTCGCGGCCTTCGCGCGATAGTGCCTTAATCGGCTCGCCTTCGATCTTCGCCAGTTCGCGGCGGATCTGGCCGATTTTCAACGGCCGCGTGGCCGTGGCGATGTCGATATCCTCGCTCGTCGTTTCCTCATGCTTGCCGAACTCCTCGATCGTCATGACGATGCGCGGGTTGCCGTCAGTGCCGCGGATATCCGGAACCACCTGGCCAGGCCTTGCGCCGCCCCGGCCCGCCATGGCACCCATCTCGGCATCCAGACATTCGCGTAGGCTGAAGAACAGGTCTTCATGCATAGCTTCGCGCAGGCTGATACTCTCACTGCAGAAATCGAGGTCGAGATCCTTGGCAGGCAGATCGACCTCGATGCGTAGCCGGTCGAAAGAAGGCTGCTTGCGCTCCCATGTCTGCTGCTTGACCGCATCGACAGCCGCCAGGAACAGCTTCTCGAAATCGGTCTTCAGGCGCTCGCCATTGGCCCAGCCGCAGCATCGTAGCACCGGCGTGCCGACATGGTCATTCTCGACGACATTCGGCGCAAAGACCATATACGTCTTTGTCTCCCCTGCCTTCGTCGTCAGCGAGATGTCGTAGGTGAGATCGAGGGTGTTGGCGTGAAAAGCCACCTGTGAATCGCCGACGAGAGCCGCCAGCGGATAGGCCTCGATCAGGAAGCGCTGCGGGTCGGCGGCCGGATGAACGGGATAGCCAATCTCCACCTTGGCAAGGGAAGGGATATGCAGCTCCTCGAGGAAGAAATAGACCAGCGGCTTGTAAGAGCTGCGAATTCGCGCCTCGATACCGGCAGCCGCGAGTTTTTCCTCCGCTATCCGGCGCGAGGGCTCGTCATCGAAGACCCAGGCATCGACGCGCTTGCCCGGCGGATTGGTGATCAGGTCGGAAACCAGCACGTCGAGCGTGCGCGGAATATCGAGATTGAGGATGGTGCTCATTTTTCCCTCGTTGGATCGAGATAGTCGCGAAGCCAGTCACCGAGCAGGTTGAGCCCGAGGACGGTGAACATGATGGCGAAACCCGGAAAGACGCTGACCCACCAGGCGGACTGCACGTAGGTGCGCCCATCGGCGAGCATGCCGCCCCAGCTTGGAATGGAAGCATCGACGCCGAGGCCGACAAAGGTCAGGCTGCTTTCGAGCAGGATGTTGTTGGCGACGTTCAGGGTCATCAGCACGATGACAGGGCCGATGATATTCGGCAGGATATGAAGAAGGATGATCCTGGTCCGCCCGACACCGATCGCACGCGCAGACTGGATGAATTCGCGATCGCGCAAGGACAGAACGAGGCCGCGCACCAATCGTGCATATTGCACCCACTGAGCTATAATCATTAGCGAAATGAGGATCGGAAGCCCCGGTCCGACAATGGCGATGAATGTCAGTGCCATCAGCATGAACGGCATTGCGAGTTGCACATCGGCGATACGCATGAGGATCATGTCGGCAACGCCGCGGAAATAACCGGCAATCAGACCGGCAATCAGACCGACGATCGTAGCACCCGCGACCGACAGCACTCCGACGATCAACGAGATCTTGCCGCCAGCGGCAATGCGCGCCAGCACGTCTCGGCCGAGAGGATCGGTGCCGAATATATGGTTGAGGCTAACAAAAGGCGGCAGCAGGCGGGCGCGAAGATCCATCATGTCGGCCTTGCTCCCGAAGATCACATCGGAGAAGACGACAAGCAGAACCATTCCGCCGGTGAACAGGATGCCGAAGAGAAGTTCCAGCGGCATGTGACGGAAGAAGGACGATTTTACCGGGGAGGACGCCATGGCTCACTTCCTCCCGATGCGCGGATCGATGACGCCATAGGCGATGTCGATCGCGAGGTTGGTCAGGACGATCAAGAGCGCCAGCACGGTGATCGTCCCCTGCAGAACCGGATAGTCGCGCGAAGAGATGGCATCGAAGGCAAGGTTGCCCATGCCCGGCCAATTGAAGACGCGCTCGACGATCACGACACCACCCAGCAGGTCGCCAAATTGTAGGCCGACGAAGGTAAGCAGCGGAACGAGGCAGTTGCGCAGCGCGTGCTTGTAAAGCACGACCCTGTCCTTGAGCCCCTTGGCGCGGGAGACGAGGATAAATTGCGCCGACAGGGTATCCAGCATGGCCGAACGCACGATGCGCACATTGACCGCCGAGAGGATGAGCGCCAGCGTCAGGCAGGGCAGCACCAGTCCTGAATAGGCAAGGAAACCGCTCGATGGCAACCACTCCAGCTTGATCGAGAAGATCAGCACCAGCATGATGGCCAGCCAGAAATTCGGGAAGGAAAGCCCGACGAGCGACAGGATGCGGACGATCTGATCTGCCCATGAGCCCGACTTGACCGCGGCATGAATGCCGAGCGGAATCGAAATCACGAAGGACAGGATGAGCGACAGAAAGGAGAGCAACAAGGTGGCCGGCAATGCCTGGGCGATCAGGTTCCAGACCGGCGTGCCACCGAAGAAACTCTTTCCGAGATCACCTCTGGCGACGCCGGCGATGAAATTCAGGTACTGGATATGAAACGGCTGGTCGAGACCGAGGCCGGCACGAATATTCTGCAGATCCTGTTCGGTGATGGCGCTGCCGCCACTGACGAGCATGGCCGTCGGGTCGCCGGAAAGCCGGATCGCATAGGAAACGAGCAGCGTGACGGCGATCACGACGAAGAAAGCCTGCAAGAGGCGTTTGGCAATATAGGCTAGCATAGCGTGACCCTGCGGAGGAGAGGACTGCCTGCCGCAAGGCAGGCAGTCAGGCGGGGTTCGATTATTCGACCGATACGTCTACGAAGCGGAAGCGGATATCCGGAGTCGGCGCCAAGTTTTTTACACGCTTGTTGATCGCATAGAGCGTGTTGCCGTTGTAGAGAGGCATTTCGAAGGCCTGCTCCGCCGCATAGGCTGCAATTTCGCCCAGGATCTTCTTGCGCTCGTCGACATTGTAGGTCGAACGCTGTGCCTCCAGCAGCTGATCCAGCTTGGCATCCTTGATGTAGGGATTCCAGAACTGGCCGCTGTGATAGAGCAGGTACGCCGTGTTGTCGAAGTCGAAGGTCCAGCCACCCCACTGGAATTGGTAGAGCGAACCGGTTTTGCCGTGCGCGATGATGTCAGTGTAGTAGACGTTCGTTTCATAGGACTTCAGCGACGCATTGATGCCCACGGCCTGCAGATAGGCGGCGACCGTCTGGGCTACTTCGCGGAAGGTCGCATCCGTGCCGACGAAGGAAAGCTCGAGACTGGTGCCAGGCTTCACGCCAGCCTTGTCAAGAGCGGCCTTTGCGGCTGCGGGATTGAAGGGCACCGACTTCAGATTGGGATCATAACCGAGCGACAGCGAGCTCTGTAGGCTGGCTATCGGCTTGCCGTTCCCCTGCAGGATCTGCTCGATGATGGCATCGCGGTCGACCGCCTGGATGAGCGCCTTACGCACGGCGGGATCCTTGGTGATGCCGTCAGTGTTGTTGAAGCGCAGCATGGCGACGTCAGGACCGGTGATGCTTTCCACTTCCAGCTTGGGATCGCTCTTGATCGTATCGATCAGGCTGATTGGCACCAGCGTGGCGATATCGATGCCGCCGGATTGCAGTTCAGAGACCTGGGTCGCCGCTTCCGAGATGAAGCGGTAGACAAGACCGCTGATCTTCGGCGCACCGCCCCAGTAATCCGGGTTGGATTCCAGTGTCAGGCTGATCTTCGGCTTGTAGTCGACGAACTTGAACGGCCCGGTACCGACAGGATGCAGATTAAAGTATTCGTCGCCCTTCTCCTTGATATATGCCGGCGGCACGATCATGCCGCCATAGCCGGCAAGCTTGGTGATCAGCACCGGATCCGGGCTCTTGAGGATGAAATCGACCGTATAGTCATCGACGATCTTCACTTCGCCGATCGAGGTGTAATTCGCCTGCTGCGGACCCTTGGCGCCTTCCGGACCAAGCAGGCGGTCGAAGGTGAATTTCACGGCCGCAGCATTGAAATCCTCGCCATCATGGAACTTCACGCCCTTGCGAAGCGTGAAGCGGATACGCTTGTTGTCATCAAGGAATTCCCAAGCCGTGGCAAGGCCGGGCTGCAGCTTCAGATCAGGTGTGCGCTGGACAAGCCCGTCGAAAATATTGCTGCCGATGCGGCCCCAGGTCAGCGTGAACGTATCGATCGGATCCCAGCTGCCGTCGTCGCGCTCCAGCGCAACGGTCAGCGTGCCGGCAGCGTGAGCGGCGTTCATGGTTGCGACGAGCGGCAGGATCGACATTGCGGCAGCAAAGAAGAAATTTCGGTATCTCATTGTTTTAGTTCCCCAATTTTTCTTTTCGGTTACTGTTCTATATTTGACTGTCCTATGGGAGGGTTTCGGACAGCTTCTGCGGCTCGGCCGCAACGAAGTGCGAGGGCGAAAGGCGGCGGTACTGCAGAAGCGCCGGTTCTTCGCCGATCTTTCTGACGGGGCTCGGTATTGCACCGGTCAAAAGCGTGGTGTCGATGCTGCGATCGGGATCCGGGACAGGAATGGCCGACAGCAGCTTGCGTGTATACGGATGCTGCGGGTTCTCGAATATTTCCTGCCGGGCGCCGATCTCGACGATCTGGCCGAGATACATGACCGCGACGCGGTGGCTGATTTTCTCGACGACAGCCATGTCGTGAGTGATGAACAGGTAGGACAATCCGCGTTCCCGCTGCAATTCCAGCAGCAGGGCCAGGATTTGCGCCTGGATCGAAACGTCGAGAGCCGAAACCGATTCATCGGCGATGATCAATTCCGGATCGCTGGCGAGCGCGCGAGCAATGCACACACGCTGGCGCTGACCGCCTGAGAGCTCGTGCGGAAAACGTGTTTTGTAGTCGTGAGGCAGTCCGACACGATCGAGCAGGGCGAGCGTGCGGGTCTCGACGGCCGCCTTGTCCGGCTGCAGCTTGTGAACGATCATCGGTTCGGCGATGCTGGCACCGACTCTCTGCCGCGGATCGAGTGCCGCGTAAGGATCCTGGAAAATATACTGGATCTTCTGCAGCAACGAGCGCTTCTCGCGCTGGTCCATTTCGGCGATGTCTCGGCCGCGGAACCGGATCTTGCCGCCGGTCGGCGTCATGATCTGCTGCAGCATGCGTCCGGTTGTCGACTTGCCGCTGCCGGATTCGCCAACCAGCGCAAGCGTCTCGCCGGCGGCAATCGCCAAGGAAATGCCTTCGACGGCATGGATGCGATGCGTGAGCCTGCCAAACAGGCTCCTGCGTGCTGGAAAGCGCGCCGTCAAGCCATCCACTTGCAGCAGTGGCGGCTTGCTGTCGGAACGGGCCGCGTCCAATGCCTCGCTATTGGGTGAAGCCTTGCCGGACATGCTTCCGAGGCGCGGCACGGCTGCGAGCAAGGTTTGTGTGTAGGGATGCTGCGGATTGGAAAACAGCGCCCGGACAGACGCCTCCTCCTGCTTTTCGCCGTGACGCAGCACGACCACATCGTCTGCCATTTCGGCAACGACACCCATGTCATGGGTGATGAAGATCACAGCCATGCCGAGTTCGCGCTGCAGCTCGCGGATCGTATTGAGGATCTGAGCCTGGATGGTCACATCGAGCGCCGTTGTCGGCTCATCGGCAATCAGCAGCTTGGGACGGCAGGACAGCGCCATGGCGATCATCACGCGCTGACGCATGCCGCCGGACAATTGATGCGGATAACGGCCCATCATCGCATCGGCGTCAGGGATGCGAACTTTTTCGAGGATGTCCCTCGCGATACGGTTGGCCTCAGTGCGGGTGGTTTTCTGATGCAGCAGAACGGCTTCGACAATCTGGTCGCCAATTGAAAAGACCGGATCGAGAGACGTCATCGGCTCCTGGAAGATCATGGCGATCTCCCCTCCCCGGATTTGCCGGATGCGTTCGGGGCTGGCAGTAACCAGATTGATCGGCCCGTTGCGGCTCTGGAAAATGACTTCACCGCCGCTGATGCGGCCGCCTGAAAAATCGGTAAGGCGCATGATCGCCCTCGAGGTCACCGATTTTCCCGAACCGGATTCACCGACAATGGCCAGCGTTTTGCCGGCCTTGACGTCGAAGCTCAGCGATTTGACGGCCTGAAACTGACCGGACTTAAAGTCGACGGACAATGAACGAACCGAGAGAATGGCGGAGGTGGCGGCGCTGCTGCTCTCGGTTTTGATGCTCATAGAGTTGCCGCTGACCTCGCTGCCTGCTCATAATATCCAGACAAGGCCCTCAAATGAGAGGCGATATCAGAGAGATCATCCTGCGACAGGCCGGAGACCTTGGTCGCTTCGACCAGCAGCCGTTCGCGGATTTCCGAATAGCGTGTCAGCGCCTCAAGGCCTTTGTCGGTGACCTGGATCGCCTTTTCCTTGCCAGATTTTCCAGTTTTGACCAGCCCCGCCGCAGCGAGCTTCTTCACCGCGTAATTGGCGACATGCGTGTCTTCGATATCGAGCACCAGGCAGAGATCGGACAGCGTCTTCGGCCGCCCGCGATGACGGACCGAATGGATGATCAGAATCTCGACCGGCGACAGGCTCGGCACGCCGGCTGCCGCCATGCATCGGACCATCCAGCGGTTGAAGGCATGAGAAAAGAGGATTGACCCGTATTCAAGTTCGGAGAGGGCCGGGGAACTCCCGTGCGCCAGATGAGCGGACGAAACAATCAATTCGCGGGGTGCTTTTCGTTCCTTCGGTTTATCCAATGAACTCTCTCATCCAGAACTGAGCTACGGCAGCAGGTTAGCCGGAAGCGATAATTTGTCAACAAATTATCGCTAAGATTCCTCTATCCTGCCATCGATCTTCCAACCTCTTTTGCTTATTGCCGCAGTGCGCGCTTTCACGCACCTATCGCTTTGATATTAAATCGTTTTAATCCAAGCCACGTCAGGTCTTCCGCGGCCCGTAGCCGCCGCCGGTTGGCGTGACGACGGTAAAGGCTTCGCCGGTTTCCAGCACCGTATGGGCGGAACCGATCAACTCCTCGATCGTGCCGTCATTGCGCCGGACGTAATTGCGCCCGGTCTGACCCGGCTCGCCGCCCTTGACGCCGAACGGCGCGACGCGGCGATGGCCTGACAGTACGGCGAATTCCAGCTTTTCGCGGGTGCGGATGGTGCGCCGCGTGCCGTTGCCGGCGTTCCATTGTCCACGGCCGCCGGAGTTCGGGCGGATATGGAAATCCTCCAGCACCACGGGGAAACGGGTTTCGAGGATTTCCGGGTCGGTCAGGCGCGAGTTGGTCATGTGCGTGTGAACCGCATCGGCACCGTTGAAGCCGGGGCCGGCGGGAGCGCCCGAGCAGATCGTCTCGTAATATTGGTAGGCATCATTGCCGAAGGTCAGGTTGTTCATCGTCCCTTGCGCGGCGGCAAGCGTGCCAACCGCGCCGAACAGGCAGTTGGTGACAGCCTGGCTCACTTCGACATTGCCGGCAACGACCGCGGCCGGATACTTCGGCGTCAGCATCGTGCCTTCGGGAATGACGATGCGGACCGGCCTCAGGCAGCCGGCGTTCATCGGGATATCGGCCTCGACCAGAACACGGAAGACATAGAGTACGGCGGCGCGGGTCACCGGCTGCGGGGCGTTGAAATTGTCGGCGCGCTGCTCGGACGTACCGGTGAAATCCACCGTCGCCTCGCGCTTGTCCCTGTCGATCGAAATCTTGACGACGATCTTGCAGCCCTGATCCATCTCATAGCTGAATTCGCCATCGGGCAGGCGGTCGAGAACGCGGCGCACGCTTTCGGCGGCATTGTCCTGGACGTGGCCCATATAGGCGTCGACCACGTCTTCACCGAAGTGGACGATCATCTTCTTCAGTTCGGCCACGCCCTTCTCATTGGCCGCGACCTGCGCCTTCAGGTCGTTGACGTTCTGCGCCAGCGCGCGCACCGGATAGCGGGCACCGGTCAAAAGCTTTGCCAACTCCTCCTCGCGGAAACGGCCACGATCGAGCAGCTTGAAATTGTCGATGTAGACGCCTTCCTCCTCGATATGGGTGGCCAGCGGCGACATCGAGCCCGGCGAGATGCCGCCGATATCGGCGTGATGGCCGCGACTGGCGACCCAGAAGCGGATCTTCTTGCCGGCATCGTCGAAGACCGGCGTGCAGACGGTGAGGTCGGGCAGGTGCGTGCCGCCATTGTAAGGCGCGTTGATCAGGAAGACGTCGCCGGGATGGATGACCGGGTTCTCGCGGATGGCGGTTGCGACCGACGCATCCATCGAGCCGAGATGCACCGGCATATGCGGCGCATTGGCGACAAGATTGCCTTCGGCATCGAAGACGGCGCAGGAAAAGTCCAGCCGCTCCTTGATATTGACGGAATAGGCGGTGTTCTGCAGCGTCACGCCCATCTGCTCGGCGATCGACATGAAGAGATTGTTGAAGATCTCCAGCATCACCGGATCGGCCTTGGTGCCGATGGCGGTACGCTGCGGCAGCGCCTTGATGCGGGTGAGGACGATGTGGTCCTTCGCCGTCAGTTTCGCCTGCCAGCCCTCCTCGATGACGATGGTCTGGTTCGGCTCGATGATGATGGCCGGTCCGGTCACGGTCTGGCCGGGCAGGATCGCCTCGCGCAGCACGACGGCTGCGTCATGGCTTTCACCCTGGGAATGGAAGGATGTGCGGCGGGCCGCATCGGCTTCGCCCTTGCCCGCTTCCTTCCGCTCGGGATCGATCTCGGCCGCTGCTCCCCCGATGGTCTCGACTTCGACAGCCTCGACCACCAGCGGCTTGTCTTCGGCTACGAAACCGAAGCGGCGCTTGTGCAGCACTTCGAATTCACCGCGCAGTCGCGTGGGATTGTCGAGTTCGGGGAAGGTCACTTCGACGGTCAGCATCGTATCCGTGCCGGCATAGCGGATATGAGCACGCAGGACGGTGCGGATGTCGGCCGTCACCACGCCCTGTGCTTCCAGCTCAGGCAGACATTCGCCCTGCAGCTCCTTGCCGAGCGCTGCGACTGCGGCAGGTGCAGCCGCATCGAGCGGGATACCGAGCGCTTTCTGGCGCGTGGCGCGGATATCGGCGAGGCCCATGCCATAGGCGGATAGCAGACCCGACATCGGATGCAGGAGAATGCTCTTCATGCCGAGCGCGTCGGCGACCAGGCAGGCATGCTGCCCGCCCGCACCGCCGAAGCAGTTGAGGGCATAGCGCGTCACGTCATAGCCGCGCTGCACTGAAATCTTCTTGATCGCCTCGACCATGTTGGCAACGGCGATGCGGATGAAGCCGTCCGCCACCTCTTCCGGGCTGCGACCGTCGCCGATCCTGGCCGCGAGGTCGGCGAACTTGCCGCGCACGGTCTCGACGTCCAGCGGCTGGTTCTGGTGCGGCCCGAAGATCGCCGGGAAGAATTCCGGCAGCAGCTTGCCGGTCATGACATTGGCGTCGGTCACGGCCAAAGGGCCGCCATTGCGGTAACAGGCCGGGCCGGGAAAGGCGCCGGCGGAATCCGGGCCGACGCGGAAGCGGTCGCCATCGAAATGCAGGATCGAGCCGCCGCCGGCCGCCACCGTATGGATCAGCATCATCGGCGCGCGGACGCGGACGCCGGCAACTTCCGTTTCGAACGCGCGCTCGTATTCGCCGTCGAAATGCGCGACATCCGTCGATGTCCCACCCATGTCGAAGCCGATGACATTGCCGAAACCGGCTTGTTCGCCGGTTTTGGCGAGACCGACCACGCCGCCGGCCGGGCCGGAGAGAATGGCATCCTTGCCCTGGAACATATCGGCGGCCGTCAGTCCGCCCGAGGACATCATGAACATGACGCGTGCGCCTGTGCGGGCGATATCGAGTTCGTCGGACACCTGGCTGATGTAACGGCCGAGCACCGGCGAGAGATAGGCATCGACCACCGTCGTGTCGCCACGGCCGACCAGCTTGATCAGCGGCGAGACTTCATGGCTGACGGAGACCTGCTCGAAGCCGATATTGCGGGCGATCCGGGCAACGGTCGCCTCATGCTCGGGAAACTTATAGGCATGCATGAAGACGATGGCGACGGCGCGATAGCCCCTCGCGCGCAGATCCCGCAAGGCGGCTTCCGCTGCCTGTTCGTCGAGAGCCTGCTCCACCGTGCCATCGGCCAGCACGCGCTCATCAAGCTCCACGACATCGTCATAGAGCGCTTCGGGCTTGACGATCTCGGTCGCGAAGATTTTCTTGCGCTCCTGATAGCCGATGCGCAGCGCGTCGCGGAACCCCTTGGTGGTCACCAGCGCCAGCCGCTCGCCCTTGCGCTCCAGAAGCGCGTTGGTGGCGACGGTCGTACCCATACGCACCTCGCCGATGAGGCCAGCCGGGATCGGCTCGCCGTTCGCGAGACCAAGATGCAGGCGGATGCCATAGACGGCAGCATCGCGATAGGCCTCGGGATTTTCCGACAGGACCTTGCGGGCGTGCAATTCTCCCGAGGGATCGCGCCCCACGATATCGGTGAAAGTGCCGCCACGGTCGATCCAGAAATCCCAAGGCTTCATTCCACCACCCCTTCAAGATCGCCCTCCGCCGGGACGGCTTACTATAACAAAATATCAATAAATCGTTGATGTTTTGTCGTCAATAGTATTTATCCTCATTGCGTAACACCAATTCTCCGGCAACGATTGAGGGGGCGGAACAAGAACTGTTCCCGCAGACACGCTAGCATCGAACAAAGCGTGTAGCCCTCCTGATCTGCCGCATGGATTTGCCGATAGCATCAAGAAAGGCTCGGCTCGAGTTTTCCGTGAGATGCCAACGGTCAGCGACTTGATCGGCGCGCGGCAGAGCCCTTGCGACCGCCTGACCGTATCCAAGGAAAAGTTGCACTTATCACCGGGGCATCCAGCGGCATCGGGGCGGCCACCGTCATAAAGCTCGCGGCTAATGGCGTAAAAGTTGGACTGGCGGCCCGCCGCGTCGACCGGCTGGAAGAACTGGTCCAAACGATCGTGGCGAGCGGTGGCAGCGCGTTCGCCCTGGAGATGGACGTCGCAGACAACGACTCCGTCGTAAGCGGCGTCGACAAGCTTGCCAAGGAATTCGGCACAATCGATATCGTCTTCAACAACGCCAGCTTGATGCCGTTGTCCGACATCGATGCGCTTCAGACCGGCGAATGCCATCGAATGGTCGATGTCAAAATCAAGGGGGTTCTGAACACGACTGCCGCGGCGCTACCTTACATGATCCGGCAGAAGTCCGGGCATGTCGTGAACACGTCTTCGATTGCCGGGCGGAAAGTGTTCGCCGGGCTCTCCGTCTATTGCGCGACCAAACATACCATCACTGCGCTGTCGGATGGCATGCGGATGGAGCTGTCGAAAAACACAATATCCGGGTGACTTGCGTTCAACCCGGTGCGGTCGACACCGAGCTCTACGAGCAGATTTCCGATCCGGCGGCCCGTCAGCAGATGGAAGATCTCAGGACACAAATGGAGTTCCTGAAAGCGAGCGACATTGCCGAAACGGTTCTGTTCGCGCTGCAGTCTCCCGCGCATATGGATATCGCGGAAGTGTTCGTCATGCCGACACAGCAGGCCTGGTAATCAAACAAGCATCGCCCTTCCGATCGGTGGGGCGATGCTTCCCGAGGCTGACACCAGGGCAAGTGGTGTCGAGTGAACGCAGGTGTGCGATCGTATCGCGGCTGATGTCGCGAGTCAGTTTCGTCATGCCCTCTTTAGCCGCAAGCGGCTTACGTTCAGCCATATGGCTGAGACGAGGAAATAGAAGGCGCCTAGTCCCGCATATCCTGCAATATCGGCTATCGACGGTGCTTCCGGCATCTGCGCCTGAGCGATGAAAAAGGCGCCGCCGGCGACAGCGGACTGGCCAGCGCTGAGGACCATTGCCCACTGTCCGCCGCTTGTCTTCCAGCGACGAACAGCGGCGCTGAGTTGCAGGAGGCCGGAGAAGATCCCCCAAAGGCCAAAAACGCCAAGAACCCAGTTCATGCTCGTTGTAAGGGCGACGATTACGGCAGCTGTCATGACCGAACTGACGACCACATTGATCGACCGGCTCCGTTTCTCACTAGACCACCGTTCCGCGCCGTATCGACATAGTTGGCGACCGCATCCCAGGCTGAGTAGCCCCCTTAGGAGCCTTTGTTTCGGACTGTGTGTTCGGTTCCAGGCCTCGCTGTCGGCCTTCCGTCCAAATCAGTGTCAGATGCCCGCGTACCATTCGTATCCGCGGTCTTCCCAGAAGCCGCCGTTTCCACCCCATAGGCCGGCGAAGCTGTCGACGAGCTCGATGCGCATGATGTATTTTGCCTGCTTGTAGCCCAACTGCCGCTCAACCCTCAGACGCAGCGGAGCGCCGTGGCCAATGCTCAGATCCTGACCGTTCATCTGGTAGGCGAGGATCGTCTGCGGGTGGAACGCGTCGATGAGGTCGATGCTCTCATAATAGCGACCGCTCCCATCCAGTGTCTTCTCGAGCTCATCGGCACAATGCAAGACCACATAGCGCGCCATGGGCTTGAGCCCGCTCAGGCTCAAGACGCTCGCGAGCGGGACACCGGTCCATTTGCCGATGGTGCTCCAACCTTCGACGCAGTCATGGCGGGTGATCTGGGTACGCGAAGGGAGTTTCTTGAGATTAGCGAGCGAAATCTCCTGAGGCCGTTCGACCAGACCGTCTATTTTCAGCTTCCAGTTCGCGAATTTACCTTCTACGAACTCCGCATATTCCTCACTGTCGGGCGCGCTGCTACCGTTGACCCTGAAGGTCGGCGAGATGTCGGTTTCGGCAAATTCGCGGGCCAAGGCGTCACGTCCCTGAAGCAGCCTTTGAGCTTTCATCGTCAGCGTTTCCGCCGAGCGTATGACGGAGGCAACATCGGCGTTTCGCTCCAAGAGATCACAACCGGAAAGGGTCAAGGCACTGGCGCCAAATGTGCTGCCGATCAGAAATCGGCGGCGGGTGAGAAAGCGGCTCATGATTTCGGACCCTTTTCCTGAATTGCGTAGCGGCCGGTGATCATGGAGCGGATATTGTTCCAGGTGCCCGACAGCACGACCATCACGATGTGAACGACGACGAACAGCACCAGAAGCGATGCGGTGATGAAATGAATGGTCCGAGCGGATTGGCGTCCGCCGAAGACATCGACCAGGGCGGGAAGAGCAGCGTCAACACCGGGCGACATGGTCAGACCTGTCAGGACCATCAGAGGCAGCAGGACGATAATGACCGCAAGGTAGGTCAGCTTCTGAAGTGCGTTGTAGCGCTTTGCCTCCTCGCCTTCGGGGAAGCGAAGACGGGCATGGTCAAGCACTTCGTGCCATAAATGACGTGGCGAAAGTTCTCGCGTTGTCGGTGCAAGGTCTCGCCGGAAGTAGCCGCTCAAGACACTGAAGCCGAGGTAGAGGATACCGTTGACAAGAAACAGCCAGGCAAAGAAAAAATGCCAGCGGCGCCCAGCCGCGAGATCCTGAAACGACGGTATGGTCACCCAAGCCGGGAACGCCCGCGGCGTCCGCTCGCCATCGACGTCTGAAACTCCGAGAACGCCGGTCGTTGCGAACTCTACACCAGCGACACGCACGAAACCACGCGTTTCGCCGCCATGTCCCTCGGAGCCAATCGTCAGGACAGCAGGATCGCCGTCTGCGCCGTAGTGGCCCCAATAGAGCTCCGGATGGGCGTTGAAGATCTGCAGCCCGCTCAACAGGAGGAAACTCAAGCAAAGCACGTTCAGCCAATGAGTGAGCCGCGTGATAAGAGAGTGACGGCGGATGAAGATCGTCCGAGGATATCGAACGTTGTCATTGGTGGCATTCTCGTTCATGACGGCGTCCTTCGCCCATTGCGTCCATCGGCTGCAGGTCAGGCAGCATTCTTTGGTAGTCGCCGGTCGACCCGGGGCGGCCGAGCCGACCGGCGACGACGCGGCTCACATAGGCGGAACCACGCCGTTCTTTCCGACAACGACCTGGTGGGCGACTGTGCCGGTTGCAGCCTTCTCGGCAGGGACGAAGACAATGGCGCCGGGAACGAGATCGTCCTTGGTTGCTGGAGCGAGGCTCACGACGGGCGTGCCGTCCGGAATAGAAATCTTCTTTTCCTTGCCGTGATAGGAGACGGTGACCGTGCGGCCGTCGACGCCTTTGACGGCGTCTGCCACGGTCGCATTGGTCATGCTGCTGTCGGGCTTAAGGTCCCAACCGTAACTACCCTCGCCTGCACCCTTCATTGCCGGCGGGAAGATGAGCACTTCAAGCGCGCCATCACCGCCTCCTTCTTTCGGCAGCGATGCAATGCCGACGAAGTCGCCCGGCTTGATGTCAGTGACCTTTGCGTTTGCAACGCTGGCAAGCTTCCAATCGTCCGCGAGGGCGACATCGACGGTCTCGCCTTCGCGCGTCTTCACCTTGAGGATGGATCCACTGTAGCTGACGACGCTGCCCCGGACATGGACCTGCTCGACCTTCGTCTCTTCGGCGTGGACCGGCGCGGCAATCACGACCGCCGACGAAATGCCGGACACCCCGATGAGCAGCGCAGAGAGAATGTTCTTTATCATGCTAAATCTTCCTACTAGTTGGTAGTTTTTCGAAGTGAAATTTGTGCCTCAGGGCCGTTGGTTCGGCCCGAAGGCGTCATTAAGCGACGGTCGGCGTCAGCCGTTGCAGGGTAGGCTCCAAGATGGTGCCGAATACTTCAGGCGTTCCATACGCCCGCGCCGAGAGCATCGCTCCATGAACCGATGCCATGAATGCCTCAGCCTCGACTTTGGGTTCGCTAGAGAGGCTCAAGGATCCTTCCCTACAGCCGCGCTCCATGACCGAGGTAAGCCATGTCGACAGGAAGCGGAAAAAAGCCTTCACCTCCACCGCAACTTCCGGCGGCAGCGCCGGCAGTTCACTCGCAAGCATGGCGCAGACGCAAAACGGCCTGCTCGCATCCTCAATGCAGCTCGCCCAGTGATCCGCGTATACTTTAAGAACCTCGAAGGGGTCCTGCACGTTCTGACCCAAAGCGGCGACGGCCACTTCGGCGTCCTCACGATACCGCGTCACGAGCGTGCGGACGAGATCGGTCTTGGTCGAGAAATGGTGATGAATGCTGGCCTTGCGAATCTTGACGACTTCCGCGATATCCGCGTAGCTAAAGCCGTTGTACCCGCCGTTCATGATGAGGGTACGGGCGGAAGCGAGGATTTCGTCGGAGGTGGTCGAAAGATTGCTCATACATCCTACCTACCTTCCAGTAGGGAGGATGTCAAGCAGGGTTTGAGAATGTTTGGCACTGGCATTCGGCAAAAGGCGCGGCGTTGCTCGATTGAAGAATTGCATCGCAGGAGCGGGAATTTGCGGCGGCAAGCATCTGGAAAGTGGGCTTATGAAGACAATCGGAATTCTTGGCGGCATGTCCGCCGCTTCTACACAGATTTACTATCGCGAGCTTTGCAACCGGACCCGAGCGCGTCTGGGCGGGCTTCATTCCCCTGAACTGCTCATTCGATCTCTTGATTTTGCAGACATCGAGGCTTTGCAGACATCGAGGCTTTGCAGACGACCGGAAAATGGGAACAGGCCGGCGAGATTCTGAACCGGGAGGCAAAGGCCCTTGAACGTGGAAAGGCGGACTTCATCATCCTCGCCACGAATACAATGCACAAGCTTGCCGACCAGATGATGCAGGGCGTTTCCATCCCAATGCTGCACATTGCCGACGCCACCGCCGCCCGCATCCAGCAGCAGGGATTGCACTCGCCGGGCCTCATGGCGACGGCTTTCACGATGGAGCAATCTTTCTACACCGAGCGGCTGGTGGGGTCCGGCCTTACTCCAATCATACCGGAAACGCCAGACCGCGCCGAGGCGCACCGGATTATCTACGAGGAACTTTGCTGCGATGTTGTCACCGAGGAGAGCGAGGCGACCTATGTCGCCATCGCCCAACGCCTTGTCGACCGCGGCGCGGATTGTCTGATTCTTGGCTGCACGGAAGTCGGGATGTTGCTCAATCAGAGCAACGTGTCGGTGCCGGTATTCGATACGACCTTGGTGCATTGTGACGCGGCGCTGACCCTGGCACTTGGCGAATAGGGGCAGCGAAGCCAGCTCACTCGCAAGCAACGCGCAGATACAAAAAGGCCCGCTTGCATCTTCGATGCATTTGGCCCAGTGACCTGCGTAGATGTTCAGGATCTCGATTGGCTCCTGCACGTCTTCGCGGTACCGGGCGTCGAGCGTCCGCACCAGGTCGATCTTGGTCGGGAAACGGTGGTGGATGCTTGCCTTGCTAATACCGGCAACTTCAGCAATGTCAGCATAGCTGCGCTGTTCGAGCCGATCCGCCATGCGCGGATGGAAGTCTGTCACTGTCTCGATCGACTGGTGACTCATGAAGTGGGGATGGCGGCAACGTAGCGAGATATCCGTCGTTACTGGCGCGATGATCTCCGACAGGAAAGTTCGGTTTGTGCGACGGCCGGCGAAGAAGCCCTCCTGTTTCGTTAACCGCTTTCAAGGCGTGTAATTCCCGAGAGAACAGTCTGGTGCTGGCCACAAGACTGCTCTCTCATTCAAAAATGTCAGCCTTTGGTGCCCTCGAAGTCACGACAACCGTGCGCCACCGTGGGCCTCATCCAGCACTAGTCGCCGGTGCAGCTCAACAGCCAAACCGAGGCCTATAACCCTTTTAAGGGTGAGCTGGAGCCACCCGCATTCGGTGAGATCATTTTCGCCGATGAGGAAGGACAGGCCCATTCGCGCAATGGTTTTTTCGGCAAGGCCGCGGCTCTGTGATGTCGAACACCGCGGATCGCGCCGGGGGCCTATCGGGGTCGGCGAACGGCTCGCACCTTCCCGCTGCTTCCACCTCCGCAAAAGAATCGATCGCCGCCGTCGGCCTCCAGGCCGGACACACCGATCCCAGAAGGCATATCGAGCCTCTCCAGGACTTTTCCCGTTCCAAGATCAATGCGCATGACACCGCTCTCGGGGCCTTCCCACGTGCCATGCCAAAGTTCGCCGTCGATCCAGGTCACACCGGTGACGAAGCGGCTGGACTCGATCGTTCGGAGAATCGTGCCTGTTTCAGGATCGATCTGATGGATTTTCCGGTCTCGATATTGCCCGACCCAGAGCGATCCCTCAGCCCAGGCAAGACCTGAGTCGCCACCCCCGCCGGGGGCCGGGATCGTGGCGAGTATCGTATTGGTCTTCGGATCGACCTTCCGGATCCGATTCTCGGCGATCTGATAAAGGTATCGACCATCAAAGGCGGTTCCAGCATGCGCGGGAACATCGATCGAATGTACGATCTCGCCACTGTCCGGATCGAAGGCATTCAGCCTGTCTCCGGAGGCAAACCAGACATGCTGGCCGTCGAACGTGACACCATGCACGGCGTCGACGCCCGGAAAGGGTCCGTATTCTTTGAGGATCTGAGCCGGTGATCGTTTCATGGGCGTATCCTAGCTGTTCGACAATGGAGAAGGGAGTAACAATGATGTCGGGAATCCCGGCACAGGCGGGATCATCCAACGCCGCGCCCGGCCACGCCCAAAAGACTGTGCCTTGCCTTCTCTCGCCAGTTGCTCAAGCGCCCGCTGCACGGTGCGCGAGCTGGCGTCGAGAGCGATCGCCAGGGCCGAGCTGGACCAGGCTTCGCCGTCGGCCAGCAGCGCGAGCACGGCCGAATGCTGCCCTTCGACCGGCGGCGCCAGCACAGCGACTTCGCTAACATAACGAGGCTTCAGCGCAAAGCCTTGCCCCGTAGCGCTCACATCGGCAAGCGCCCGGAGTTCCACGCGCAGCCGAGCAATTTCCACGCGCAGCCGCGCGCGATGCGACTCATCGGCGTGCTTGCCGCGGAAGGCGCGTGCGACAAGCCGCTCTCTCGACACGTCTGCTGGCCAGGCTTCGCCGAGCGTGCGTGCAAGCGTGAAGAGGACCGGCCGCGTCGCGAGCGAGACCATGATCTTCTCATTCCGCACGACATTGTGGCACCCATCCACGACCAGCGCCCCTGAAGACAAGAGCGCTTCAACTTCATCAAGCAGGAGCAGGCGTTCCTCGTCGCGGGCAATCAGGCGCGCTACAGGCGTGTTCAACCTAAGGGATGCCGTCTCGACCTCAGCGCTTAGCGCGGGAATGTCAGCCTCCTGCGCAGCCTGTCCGGCCCGAATGAATGCGGCGCGGGCTGCCTCCGTTCGCAGGCGCCGGATCGCGATTCCTGCGACGGCCAATTCGTAGGCCACCTTCAACGCAGGCGGGAGCCATATTGGGTCCTGTTCGGCAAGTGCGCGCTCTGCCTCGTCGAGGCGGCCGATCAGGAGCAGGCGGCGGGCTTCCAGGTTGCGCGCATGCGCAGCGTTCAAGCGGTCGCCGTGCGCTTCGAGCGTTGCTCGGGCTGCTTCGAGTGCCTTTGCGGACCAGCCGAGATCGCGCAGGACGAGCGCGATCTCGGCTTCGGCGACGATACACCTCGCGCGCGCCATCGCCTCTTTCGGGCCGAACGCGCGGGCGGCGCTCTTGAGCAGAGCCTTGGCCCGGACAAGATCGCCGAGCTGCGCCATTGCGATACCTCGGAGCGCAAGCGCAGGCGCGTCTTCGCGCAAGGCGATCTGATTCAATGCGCCAAGTGGATCGCCGGCGGCAAGCGCGAGCGCGGCGGCGGTGATCAGCGAGTCCATTCGAATCCCGTCACATTTGTAACTCTCACGATTCGGTTTCCGGTGCCAAAACGATCTTACGACCAACAACGAGCCATGAGTAGCGAACGAAATCACGCTTCGGTCACGAGGCGCGGGAATTCGCCCAAACTAGGAGGTTTCAAAAGCCATGACCATATCAACCGAGAGCGGACGGAAAGACGGACAGCCTGCCATGCAAACACCGCCGGTCGTGTCGCCGCAGGAATGGGAGGCGGCCCGCGAGCAATTACTTGTGCAGGAAAAGGCTCACACCCGTGCCCGTGACGCCCTGGCCGCCGAGCGCCGGCGAATGCCGTGGATGGCGGTAGACAAAGCGTATGTGTTCGAGGGACCTGCGGGCAAGGTCAGCCTGCACGACCTGTTCGAGGGCCGGCGTCAGCTGATCGTCTATCGCGCTTTCTTCGAGCCCGGCGTGTTCGGTTGGCCGGAGCATGCATGCAGGGGCTGCTCGCTGGGGGCCGACCAGGTCGGCCACCTCGCCCATCTGAACGCCCGCGACACCACTTTGGCCTACGTCTCGCGAGCGCCGCAGGCCGATATAGCCCGGCTGAAGGCGCGAATGGACTGGCAGATGCCCTGGTACACCATCACCGACAGCTTCGACGCAGATTTCGGTGTGGACGAGTGGCACGGCCACAACGTGTTCATTCGCGACAGCGATCGGATTTTCCGCACCTATTTCATCAACAGCCGTGGCGACGAGGCGATGGGAACGGTCTGGAGCTACCTCGACGCGACACCGCTCGGGCGTCAGGAAGTTTGGGAGAACTCGCCCGAGGGCTACCCCCAGACCCCGACCTACAAATGGTGGAACTGGCACGACAGCTACGTTGCAGACGCGGCGCCCGACAAGAGGTGGGTGGAGGTGTCGGATGCCGGAGAGGCGGCATTCCGCAATCCACAGGCGAGCACCAAGCCGTGACCAGGGCTTGTTGCGGCCCGTCCTATGGCGAGGCAATCCACCGGAGAGCCCGCGCATTCAAGGCGGTCAATTGGCTGGCTCTTGCGGCATCACCGACCTTCGCCATCATGGCGCTGCTCATGGGTATTCTCGGCGGCCCGGCGGATATCTGCTCGACCGGGCAGAATGCGTCAGCCCTGAGCGGGATGACCTTCATGTACTTGCTGATGAGCGTCTTCCACGTGGCGCCATGGCTGAAGCTCGCCTCCAGCCTGGGATCCAGTCGTAGCCGCCGATCTGACCCCTGAACATAAGCGGAGGTAATCATGCTCAGCAAGGATAGGAACATTGATGAGGCCGGTTAGGCTGAGAGCACCGGGAAGCTTGGACAATCTCGAATTGATCGAGGAAGATCGGCCGGAACCAGGACGGGGTGAATTGTTGGTCAGGGTCCGGGCCTGCCGTTGAAGTACCGCGACGTTTTCATGGTGCATGGGAAAACGCCATGCACCGACGGTCGCGGTCCTCTCTCGGATGGATCTGGGGCGGTGCTCACCGTTGGGAACGATGTGGACGAGTTCAGGGTCGCGGATACCGTCGTCAGCACGTTTTATCCGTACTGGCTGGGAGGCGAAATGACGCCCGCCGCCAAGCGGGAGATACCGGAAGAAAGTCTTGACGGCTATGCCAGCGAGTATGTGCACATGCCGGCAGACGCCTTGGCGCCTTCGAGGAGCTTTCCCCTTCCGCCATCGAGAGACAATTTGCAACAAACGTCTTTGGCGCATTTGCGGTAACACGCGCGGTCCTTCCAGGCATGCGCGCTTAGCGTTCCGGGCACATCATATCGGTCGCTTCGATCTGCGGCCTGATCGGTTTCGATCTGGCGTCCATCTATTGCTCGACCCAGTTCGCGCTTGCCGGATGGTCTGAATCGTTGAGCCTTGAGCTTGCGCGGTTCGGCATCCATGCGACCGTCGTCTACCCGGGCACGTTCAGGACGGATTTCCTCGACCGCACCTCGGCCGTTCACGAAGACTTGTCGATCGACGACTATGCAGAGATCACGGCGGCTGCCACCAGGGCCCGGGATGCCGCAAATCATCGGCAGGCGGGCGATCCCGTCGCCTTCGGTCATGCGATGGTTGCACTTGCCAACGCCAGCGAACCGCCGGTCAGTTTCGCCGCCGGCTCGGATGCTGTTCAGGTCATGATCGAGAGAGCGGAGTATCTGCAATCAAATGCCAAAAATTGGCATGATCTGTCGATTTCGACGGATATTGTCGGCTGATGCGGTTACGACGGCGCCCATCATTGTCGTTGGCACATTGTGGCCGTCCGAAAGAAGAACCGCGGTCATCGATCTGGTCTGGACGGCGTGAGGCGTAAGCGCGCCGGCGGCGACGGCCGCCGAAGGATCGCGCCGATGAAGCCAGTCTCCACGAGGCTCATTCGCGGGTGACATGGCCTTGTTCGCCGCCCGCATAGAAGGTGTCGCGGTCGGCATCCGTCAGCGGCAGATTACGGGCAAACCACTCCACCAGATCGGGATTGGCAACGTAGGGCGAGGCGAATGTAACCATGTCGGCGATGCCCTCGCCGATAATGATGTTGCCCGCCTCAGCACAATCGTCTGCGCCGACGACGTCAGGCGGTGAAACCACCGCACATCGATCACTGATCCAGTGATGAAGCCCGGATCCGGCCCTGTCAGGAAGACGATCGCGGCCGCGACTTCGCCGACTTCCGCAAAACGCTGGAAGCCGCGTTGGCGGTCTTCTGCGAGAAGGGTTACGAAGGAACCTCGTTCGAGGATCTCACCCGGGCGACCGGCGTCGCGCGGCCGGGTCTCTATGCCGCTTTCGGGAACAAGGAGTCCCTCCTCTTCAAGGCAATCGATCGCTACGACGCCGAATATATTACCTACTTGCTCGAGGCCCTCGCGGAACCGAAGGTCCACGACGCTGTTCGTCGTTTCTTCGAGGGCTCAATCGAGGTTCAAACCCTGGGCGGTGTGGGCCGAGCATGCGCAGTGATGAATGGAGCGCTTGCCTGCTCCGGCGAAGCCGAACCGATCCGCCACGAACTGATCGCTCGTCAAAAATTGTCCGAGGACGCGTGGCGGGTCAGATTCGAACGTGGCCTCCTGGAGGGAGACCTTCCGCCTTCAACCGATTGCGCGATGCTTGCAAATTATCTCATGGCGCTCAATCAAGGCTTAGGTGTCCAAGCGAAGGCCGGGGCTCCTAGAGAGAGGCTCCGTGCCGTTGCCGAATATGTCCTCTCCACATGGCCGGACGCCGTGAAGGCGCTCGCAGAGCAGAACACGAAATAGGTCGTTTGCTTTCGCCGAGAGGCTGATTGATCCGGGGCTCAAGCCGGCAGACCAACCCCCGTCATTGCCTCGCTGATGGTCCACAGGCGCTCCGCCGAGGCCGGATCGACGGCATAGGGCGCCACCTTGGAGGTACGCCGGTCGCGTCCTTCGAGCGCCATCGAGACCTTGCCGTCTTCAAGCTCCGCAATGTCTGAATTTGTGCAGAAAACGCCGCCCTTGCCGTCGAGCTGCGGACTGACGGCGCACCAGACATGGGTTGCTGCGCCCTGCGGTACGGATTTCATATCGCGATCGGGATCGATCACCGGCTCGCCGTTGGCGTCAAGGTTGCCCATCGCCTTCAGCCGTTCGACCGACAGATGCTTGGCGAGACCGGTCACGATACCGCCCGGATGGAGGGAAAAGGCATGAATGCCATGCTCGCGACCGCGTCGGTCGAGCTCGACCGCGAACAAGATGTTGGCGGTCTTCGACTGACCGTAGGCGCTCCACGGGTCATACTCCCGGTTTTCGTAATTGATATCGTCCCAGACGATATCCGAGAAGCGATGCCCCATGGAGGACACGGAAACAACCCGGGCGCCACCCGCGCGGACCAGAGCTGGCCAGAGTCTCAGCGTCAGCTGAAAATGGCCGAGATGATTGGTCGAAAACTGTATCTCGTTTCCACGCGCGTCTTGCGTGCGTTCGGGCACGGCCATGATGCCGGCGCTGTTGATCAGGATATGGAGCGGCAGGCCCGATTGGACGACACCGCGGGCAAACGCATCGATCGAGGACGGATCGGTGAGATCCATCGGCTGGATTTCGATACCGCCGCCGATCTCGGCAATCGCCCGGCGGGCACGCTCGACGTCGCGGGCCGGCACGATGACGCGTGCACCGGCCGAGGCCAGCATCCGGGCAGTTTCCAGGCCAAGGCCGGCATAGCCGCCGGTGACGATGGCAAGCTTGCCGGTCAGGTCGACGCCACGGATGACGTCAAGCGTGGTGGTGTAGGCGGAAAATCCCGATCCAAGCGGCTTCTGGGGCGTGGTCATCTCTGTAAACTCCGGTGGTTGATCGTTGTGGCTTGGATATGCGCTCTTCTTCCTGTATTTTGAATGCGCGATAATCCCTTATTCTATAGCCAGAGTTCAGAAATGCCCCGTGACTCCTTGTCCCGAACCCTTGAACTGGTCGATGCCCGGACGATCTACGCCGGTGGGTTCATCGGTGGTGGCGACTGGTCGATCCGTTTCGATCCGCCACGCAAGATCAAGTTCTTCGTGATCGGACGCGGCTGCTGCCTGCTGGCGCTCGATGGAACCGCGACACCCTTCCGGCTCGAGGCCGGTGACGTCTTCCTCCTGACGCGCAATGCCGGCTTCACCGTGGCGAGCGACCTGTCGCTGGCACCGAAGCCGGCGCATGAGGTCTTTACCGGCGCCGGCTCGGCGATCGTGCCGGTAGGTCAGGGCGACGATTTCCTGTTCCTCGGCGGCCATCTCGACACCGACCACGCGGGCGGACGGCTGATAGTCGAAAGCCTGCCGGATTTCCTGCACATCCCCGCCTCCGAGAGCGGCGCCGGTCGCCTTGGCGCGCTGATCGGGGAATTGGTCGAAGAGGCGGCGGGGCGTGCTCCCGGAGCGGAAATGGCCTGCTCCAGCCTCGCGCATCTGTTGCTGATCCAGATCCTGCGCCGCCACCTTTCGGCAGGCGTTCAGGTCGAGCCCGGCTGGCTGCGCGTTGCTTGCGATCCGAGACTTGCACCGGCACTGGCGCTAATGCAGAGCGACCTTGGCCATCCCTGGAGCTTACCGGAGCTCGCTCGTGCGGTCGCCATGTCACGGACCGCCTTCGCCACGCATTTTCGGGCCGTCGCCGGCGTGCCGCCTCTTACCTATTTGACCGAATGGCGCATGCGCCAGGCAGACAGTGCGCTACGCCGCGGCGGCAGCTCCCTTGCCGAGATCGCCCACTCGGTGGGCTACAGTTCGGAAGCGGCATTCGGTGCGGCCTTCAAGCGCGTCATGGGACGCTCGCCTCGGCGCGCCGCGCGGACCAGTGGCATTGATGGTCGAGAGCTGGATGCGGCGTAAGAGAGGTATATTCATGTGGTCTTGAGAGGATACGAACCTGCAACACCTCCCTCTCACACATGCGAACTCCTCCTAAGCTGCGAGAAATTCTAGCCTCTGAGATGTAGCACCATTATGGAACTTGAATCGGCTTGGCGGACTCGTCCCACGTTCGAGCAGGCTGAAACCATCGTTTACGAAACACGGTTCGATTTCGTCTCGTTCGCCGTGCCTTCATCGCCTGCTCAACGTCATTCGACGCAACAGGTCGTCCTTCAAAATGATCCGGTGGTACAAGGCTGCCACCACATGCAGCGCGACAAATGCCATCAGTGCATAGGCACCATAGCGATGAAGCGTGATTGCGATATCGCCCCAATAGGCCGAGCCCGATGTGAACGGACCAATTTGCAGGGCAGTGAAGAAGTTCACGCCCCGCCCCCGGGCAAACAGAAATGCAACGCCCAGAACTGGAACGATCGCCATCAGCACCCAGAGAAGAATGTGCACCAGATGAGCACCGAATGTCCGCAGCCGGGAAGGATCGGGAAAACGCGACGGCATAGTCCCGACAAGACGGATCACCAGCCGCGCGATGATCAGGGCGATTAGCAACAGGCCAAGCGACTTGTGCCACTCCCTGACGATGGCATGGACATCCTCTCCATACAGGCGCCGGACATATTGCATGGCGAACAGGACGATGATCAGGGCGGCGATAAGCCAGTGAAGGCATGCGTAAAAACGGGGATAATGAATAGGCATGGGTGGTCAAAAGCTCCGTTGTAAAATTTCCGCCGTGGCAGCCTACGGTCGTGCGCGAGAAGCGTTAACCCAACCAGCAGTGCTTTCTGTTTCTCCCGAGAAGTGGAAATCCCGACCGCCGTGCTTCCTGCGGCTCAGGCCCAAGGTGATTGCGGGCTGAACGCGGCAACAAGAAAGTCGATCATGGCACGGACTTTCGCGGGTGGATGCCTGTCGGGTGAATAGACCAGATGGATGCCGCCGAGGTCCGCAGTCGGCTGATCAAGCGAGACCTGTTCCAGCCTGCCGTCCCGGATCGCGTCTGCGACGATGAATTGCGGCTCATAGAGTACGCCCAGACCAGCGGCTGCCACAGCGACCAATGCGTCTCCGTTGTTGGCTCGAAATGTGCCTTTGACGTCAATGCCATTCTCGCGGTTCTTGCCGAAGAACCACCGGTCCGGCCGCGCGATGTTGGTAAAAGCAAAGCCTAGGCAATTGTGTTTCTGCAGATCAGTCCAGTGTCGGGGGCGGCCGTGTTTCTCCCAATAGGCGGGTGCGGCACAGACGATCATCTCGCTTTCCGCCAGCTTCCTCGATATCAGGCGGCTGTCCTTTAGCTTTCCGACCCGAATTGTCAGATCCCATCCTTCATCCATCAGATCGACCACCCGATCGTTCAGTCCGAGGTCGACGGTGACCATCGGATGTTCTTCGGCAAAGGCGGGAATGAGTGGCGCCACATAGCGTACGCCAAAGGATAGGGGCGCATTCAGACGCAGAATTCCCGTCGCCTCGACCCGCTGCGAAGCGATCAAGGCCTCGACTTCATCCAGTTCCGGCAGCAACCGCGTACAGAGTTCAAGATATTGCTGCCCTGCTTCGGTCAGCGTCAGCTTTCGGGTGCTTCGATGAAACAACCGCACACCAAGACGCTCTTCAAGTGCGTCCAGGTGTTTCGCAGCCATTCCAGGAGACAACCCCATCTGTCTTGCGGCTGCAGATATGCTGCCGGCCTGCGCGGAACGGGAGAATACCTGCATTCCTGTAACACGATCGAGCATGCGTATTTCTTACTCCTGATGCGAAGTTAGATCATTGGAAAGGAGATTATCATCTCTTGATAAAAGATATAGGCTCACTCCCATCACATATTTGCGAGAATGCGGAAGCCAGAATGAACCAGAAACAACAGATGCCCCCTCAAAGCGGCCTGAGCAAAATATCGCGGCGCGATTTTGTAACTGCGGCTTCCGCCACAGGACTTCTGTCGCTTATGCCGGAAACCGCATTGGCTGAGGCGGCGCGCTTGCCCGCCCAGGCATGGTCGCACTCGGAGGCACTCGACGCTGTTATCGACGATGCTGTCGGCTCCGGCAGGATCGTTGGAGCGACGGTTGTGGCAGCCCGAAATGGTAAAATCGTTTACGAGCGCGCCGAAGGATTTTCCGACAGAGAATCGAGGCGACCTGTCGTCATCGATGATGTTTTTCGGCTTGCCTCGATGACCAAACCGATCGTCTGCGTGACTGCGCTCGCCCTGATCGACGCAGGCAAGCTCTCGCTGGATGCGCCGGTTACGAATTGGCTACCCGAGTTCCGTCCGAAACTGGCCGACGGGCGCGAGCCGATAATCAGCATCCGGCACCTGCTCACCCATACGGCAGGGCTCTCCTACGGCTTCCTCGAACCCGAAGACGGTCCCTATCATCGCCTGAAGGTCTCGGACGGATTGGACATTTCCGGTCTCTCCCTTCAGGAGAACGTCGCGCGCATCGGCTCAGCGCCCCTCCTGTTCGAGCCTGGCTCGGCGTGGCACTACTCGGTGGCGATCGACGTGCTCGGCGCCGTCATCGAGCAGGCGACCGGCACGTCTCTTCCGGAGGCGGTCCGGACGATCGTGACCGGCCCGCTCGGAATTGAAAGCGTGAGGTTCGTCGCGTCGGTGGATCGTCCGCCCGTCACACCTTACGGCGATGGCTCTCCGGCCCCCGTGCGCATGACCGAGCCCTTCACGTTGAAGTTCGGCCGAAGCGGCATCGTCTATGCGCCGGCTCGCGCCTTCGACGCTACGGCGTTCCCGTCGGGCGGCGTCGGCATGGTGGGCACAGCCCACGACTACCTGCGCTTCCTGGAGGCCATCCGCACCGGCGGCGGCGGCGTCATCCGGCCGGACACCGTCACCGCGATGACGAGCAACGCCATCGGCGATCTTCCGGTCACGGCCGGCCCCGGCTACGGCTGGGGTTGGGGGTTCAGGTCCTGCTGGACCCGACCAAGGCGAACTCGCCCGTTTCGGCCGGCGCATGGAGCTGGTCAGGCGTCTATGGCACAAATTTCTGGGTCGATCCGGTAGAAGCCCTGACCGTGGTCGTACTGACGAATACAGCGGTCGCCGGCATGACCGGCAACTTCCCGCTGGCGATCCGGCACGCGGCATACGCCGCCTGATCGGTCGTCCCCTCTCTGCAACCACATTCGAGGACGAATGCAATGAAGGCTTATCAGATCAAGGCGGGCGACGGCCTCGAAGGCCTGCGCCTTGTCGAACGGGCGAGCATCGGGGTTTCTTCCGATCAGATCCGGGTGCATATCAAAGCCGTCGCGCTGAATGCCCGCGACATCAGTTTTGCCAAAGGCCAGTTCTACAATTCTCCGGCTCATCCTCTCGTCCCGTTGGTCGACGGCTGTGGCGAGGTCGTCGAGATCGGCTCGGCCGTCACGCGCTTCAAGCCGGGCGACAGGGTGATCACGAACTATTATCCGCGATGGATCGACGGCGGCATTTCGAGTTTCAAGACAGTGGTTTCATTCGGTGCGCAGATAGACGGGACCCTCGCCGAGGAACTGGTGGCAAGCGAGGAGGCGTTTGTTGCAGCCCCCCGTAATCTCGACGACGTGTCGGCCGCCACCCTGCCCTGCGCGGGCCTCACCGCCTGGAACGCACTGTTCGTCGCCGGCGGCGCAAAGCCGGGATCGACCGTTTTGCTGCTGGGCACCGGCGGCGTATCGCTCTGGGCGCTGACATTGGCCAAGGCGGCCGGACTGTTTCCAATCGTCACCTCGTCCGGGGACGGCAAGCTGGAGCGTGCACGAGAGCTCGGCGCCGCCGCGACGATCAACTATCGCACGACACCCGAGTGGCAGGACGAGCTTCTTCGTCTGACCAACGGGGCCGGTGTCGATACCGTGGTCGAAGTTGGCGGGCAGGACACGCTCTCCCGTTCGCTCAAGGCGACGGCGGCGGGAGGAACCACTGTCGTCGTCGGCCGGATCAGCGGCAGCGGTGGCGTTTCCATCGAGCCCGGTGCGCTCATCGGTGGCGCCAAGCGCCTGACCGGCATCACGACCGGTAGTCGCGCGATGCTCGAGGATCTCGTGCGCTTCGTCGAAACCGCTGGAATTCAGCCGGTGATCGATCACATCTTTCCGTTCGACAACGCGCCGGCAGCTTACGAGCGCATGGCCGCCAGCGGGCAGTTCGGGAAAATCGCAATCAAGATTGGCGCATAGCGGGCTACGCCCGGAACAGGACCGGCCGGTGGGACCTCATGCTTCCGCGAGGCAATGAAGCGGCATGGAACGATGCCGCTGTCTTTCGGGGCGCAGATATCATGCCACAGCGAATTGAGCAGTCTGCCGATCGGATCTCCCTGATACGATCGGCTCCATGCCGAGTCGGAAGCGATCAACCAGATGCAGCAGGGTTGACGCGTTGTCTCGAAGATTGGTGCTCGCTGCGGCTGACTCTTCCACCTGTGACAGATATTTCACTGATAGCGGCTGCCGTTTGCTCCACTTAAGCGATCTTTCACCCGGCCCGCCATCATCGTTCACTGAAATGAAGTCGCACTGCTGCACTCAAGCGATATCGCGGTAATAGCAACGTCCGGAGTCGAGATGCCGATCGAATGCGAAGCCTCGATTGATCATAACCTGCATCTCCTTACGCTCGATCTTCATCACATAGCTCGTCTCGGTCACAACCAGACGGCAATCGAAGGAAACGTCAGCCGCGCTGAACCATTTGCCGGGATCTGCATGGCCGGAGGGAAAATGCCTTTCACCAATCTCGACGTTCCAACCGCCATCAAGCAACACCCAGACCGCATCATCGACAGGTTCACCTTCCGTATGGACGGCCACGATCACTCCGGCGGCCGCTTGCCATTCATATGAGTGGTCGATCACCCACTGCAATTGGGGTCGATTTAAGTCTGTGAAGAACGGGGTATGTTGGAGCAGATGAAGATGGGTGACCGTAGGAATCATCATCATACTTTCCTTAAATCCTATCGGTTTGGCCTCGGTTTCATTCCGGCAGCGGGAACGACGGTGCGCTCCTGCTGCCGGATAGTTAAACAGCGTGCTGTGCGAGCCGCGACTGAAGCCGATGTGCGGTCCAGGCGGCAAAGCTTCCCAGCGCGCTGACCGCTGCGAGTTCGAGGAACGCCGGCAGTTCCGGCGCTAGATGCGACGCGAAGAAGGTGATCAGTCCGAGGAAATAAGCCGGAATGTTGTTGAGAAACGGTGCGGCTCGCAACGAAACGACGATCACGGCTACAACGAAGACGACTGCCCCGAATGCCAGATAGTCGATCAGAGGCAATAGTGTCCCAACCCCGATGGCTGCAAAGGCACCGAGAGCAATGCCGATGGCAACGCAAAGGTAGCTGCAAATCGCTGCCTTGGCCGAATGTCCGCCTGTGAAGAACGCAACCCAGCCGACGAACATCGCCCAGACAGGCCAACCGAGGCCTGCCGAGGTGGTCGCGGCGATCGCCGCGACCAAAGCCGCTGTCAGCGTGAGCAAATTGAATTTCAGGTTGTTGAAGGTGATCTGTTGATTCATCTCACTGCCTTTCATGGAGTGCGAAGAGCACGGCCGTCAGGATTTGACGACCGGCTTGAGCAGGTCTTCGAGGCCGATGCGTCGGAACATCTCGGCGCGGACGCGGTCAGCGACGCCGTTGACGATTTCGGCGCCGTCCTGTGAGGGATCGACATGAACGCGGAACGGGCGCGTGCCGAAGGGCTTGCCGACCACATCGACGATAGCGACGGCGACTTCGCCGGCATCGGCATCGGCAGGCTCCAGCGCGGCAAGGCCCTGCAGCGCCTGTTCGGGCACGCTCTTGTAGGGTCCGTCATTATATTCGGCGGCACGGGCCGTATCGGTAGGCGACCCCGAGTGCGCGAAATGATTGGTGCCCTTGGTGAAGGCGCCGGGAACGATGATCGAGGTCTCGATTCCCCAGCGTGTCAGTTCCGCAGCATAGGAGACGGCAAGCGAATCCATCGCGGCCTTGGCGGCGAAATAGGGCGAGAGGTACGGAGGCGTGCCGCCGCGCGTGCTGGACGAGGACACCCAGACGACGAGCCCCCTGCCGGCCTTGCGCATGTAGGGAAGTGCGGCGCGGTTCACGCGCTGGGTGGAAAGCACGTTGATGTCGTAAAGCTCGGCGAATTGCTCCGGCGTGAAGGCTTCGGCCGGACCGAAGGACATGTGGCCGGCATTGTGGATGATGACGTCGAGATGTCCGACATCGGCGATGATCGTGGCGATGCCAGCTTCGACGGACGCGTCATTGGCGACATCGAGCTCGACCGAGCGCAGATCGACGCCGTTTTCCTTGGCGAAGGCGGCCACATCGGCGACGGCCTTGGCATTGCGGGTCTGGGTGGCGCGGATGCCGGCATAGACCGTATGGCCGGCCTTGGCGAGAGCGCGGGCGGTGAGAGCGCCGAAGCCGCTCGATGCGCCAGTGATGACGATAACTTGCTTGCTCATTGTCCTATTCCTTCCGGGATGGATGATGGATCGGCTGTTGGTGCCGTTGCAGGGCAGCGGCGGCGGTAATCGCCGCCGCCGGTTTTACGTCAGACCACGCCGCCGTTGGCGCGCAGCGTCTGGCCGTTGATCCAGGCGCCATCCGGGCCTGCGAGGAAGGCGACGACGGCGGCGATGTCTTCCGGCGTGCCCAGGCGTTCCAGCGGGTTCATCTTCGACATGCGCTCGATCAGCTCGTCCGACTTGCCGTTGAGGAAGAGGTCGGTGGCCGTCGGGCCGGGGGCAACCGCGTTGACGGTGATGTTGCGACCGCGCATTTCCTTGGCCATGATCGCCGTCAGCGTTTCGACGGCAGCCTTGGTGGCGGCATAGACGCCGTAGGTCTCGAGCTTCAGGCCGACGACGGTCGTCGAGAAGTTGATGACGCGACCGCCGTTGCGCAGGCGCTTGGCCGCTTCGCGCAGCGTGTTGAAGGTGCCCTTCAGGTTGACGCTGATCTGGCGGTCGAAATTGGCGTCGTCGGCGCTGGCGAGCGGGGCGAGCATCATGATGCCGGCGTTGTTGACGAGCACATCGACGCCGCCGAAAGCGGCTTCGGCGTTGTCGAACATGCGGCGGACGGCGTCGACGTCGGCGACGTCGGCCTGCGCCGTGACGGCCTTGCCGCCGGCTTGCTCGATCTTGCGCACGACCTCTTCGGCTGCAGCCGCGCTGCCGGCGTAGTTGACGACGACGGTGAAGCCGTCCTTGCCGAGACGTTCGGCGATGGCGGCGCCGATGCCGCGGGAAGCACCCGTGACGATGGCGACTTTGCTGCTCTGTTCAGTCATTGTCTTTCTCCTTCAGTTCTTGCGCCACAGCGCGTTTTCGATGACGAGAAGATGCCTCTTTTGCTTATGCGGATAATCTGTCATTATTCGCCATCACTTTCCGAAATAGGCGAACAATAAAATGGATAGATACGACGCCATGCGCGTGTTCACCCGCGTCGTGGAACGCCGTAGCTTCACGCTTGCGGCGGAGGATGCCGGTCTGCCGCGTTCGACAGTCAGTGACGCGGTGAAGGAGCTGGAGGCTCGCCTCGGCGTACGTCTGCTTCAGAGAACGACCCGGTATGTCAGCCCAACCCTCGATGGGGAAGCCTACTATCTGCGTTGCCTGTCTATTCTTGCCGATATCGAGGATGCTGAAGGGGCATTCGCCGGAGCAAAGCCTAAGGGACTGTTGCGTGTGGACGTCCACGGCACGCTGGCACGCCATTTTGTCCTTCCTAACCTCCCTGCTTTCCTCGCGATCTACCCTGAGATCGAAGTCTACATGAGTGAAGGCGACCGGCTGGTCGATCTGATCCGCGAGGGTATCGACTGCGTGCTGCGCGTAGGTACGCCGCAGGACAGCGATATGGTCGCCCGCAGGGTCGCCATGCTCGACGAGATAACGCTTGCATCGCCCGCCTATGTCGCCGAGTTCGGCATGCCAACGCATCCGCATGCACTCGACGGGCACCGGATGATCGGTTTCCGTTCGAGCGCAACCGGTAGCGTGCTTCCGCTCGAGTTCATGATCGACGGGAACATCCGGGAGATCACGCTGCCGGCCACGGTTTCGGTCAATGCGGCCGAAAGTTATCTCGCGGCCGCAAAGCTTGGTCTAGGCCTGATCCAGATTCCAAGATATCACGCCGACGCGGCGATCGCAGCCGGAGATGTCGTCGCGGTGCTTGAGGATTTTCCTCCCACCAGCACCCCGGTTTCTCTTCTCTATCCACGTAATCGACAGCTCTCTCCGCGCGTCAGAATCTTCGTTGATTGGGTTGCAACCGTCTTCAAACAACACCATTGAATGAACCAGATCATCTTTTCAATATGAGAGTGAAGCATACCACCGACTGAACCGCCGCTTAGGTTGGCGGCCCCCTATCCGTCCCTTCAATGCGCGGACGGCGAAGCCGTTGGTCTCGCGCGTCGAGGGCCTCTGCGCTGACGGCGATATGGTGATCGTTCTCTGGTACGGCCAAGGTGTGGCGAAGGACGGGAAGCCTTATCGCAACACCTACACCTGGTATTTGGAGATACAGGACGACGAGGTCACGAGGGCCGTCGTTTTCTTCGATCCCGTGGCGTTCAATGAACTCTGGGCTCGGGTTTCGGCAGAGCGCTGACGTTCTTCATGCCACCCCTCTTCTCAAGATCGCGCATGGTGATCTTATGGTGCGACCACTGGAGCCGCGGCGATTGAACATCCTCCAGGTCCAGATACCGCGCCTCGTCCACCCGTCTGTTCGTCGCCAATCCCGACTTTCAGCGGATGGCCAAGATCGGCCTGGCCGTCACCTCGCTCCTCCTCAACTATTTTTCTGGCTGCATATCCGCAATTCTGGTTGAGGAGGCGATCAAGAACGAAAGGTCGCTGGCACGGTCCTTTATCTGACGTTATCGACTATGACGGCCTTTCCATCACGGATTGCGATGATCTGCATGGATGTATGCGGGTGATTGTGCTCATCCATCTTGAAATCGCCGCCGAGAAAAGACGTCTTCGACGAAGTCTTCAGCGCTGCCCGTATCGCTGTCGGCTCGTCTGAATTCGCCCTCTTTATAGCGTCGGCGACGAGAAGGGTTGCTTCATATGCAAATGCGGATCGCTGGGTGGGCATCAGACCGTATTTCTCACGATAGGCCCGAACGAATTCCTGTAATTGATCATCCTGGGCCGTCGGTGTGAACACCGAAATTCCGACAGTGCGCTCCAGAGCGCCGCTCGCGACAAATTGGGGGGACAGCGTGGCGAGAGCGGCGGAAAAATCAATTCGCCCGGCTAGCGGAATCTTGCCGCCGGTCTGCTCGTACGAGCGAAAGAACGGCCCGTTCGATGTGCTCAGAAGCGTTACCAATCGATCGGGAGCGAGGGCCGTCAGGGTTTGCAGCTCCGGCCCGAGATCGGCCGTTCCTTTTTCGATGACGTGATTGGCGAGAACATGGATCCCTGCAGCGGACGCAGCCTTGTCCATCGCGACTGCGTTTGCACGGTTGAAGTCATTGTCGTCGGCCAAGATTGCAATACTGCTTACGCCCTGTCCCTTGAGCCATTGCATCATGCCGTTGGCGACATCTCCGTCCGACGGGCTGGTCTTGAAAACGTACTCGTAACCACCCGACCCCGCGGCATCTACGAACTCCTGCCCCGCTGAAATGTCGATGACCATCGGTACTTTCGCAGCGTCTGCAATGGGCATGACAACTCTGGTAACGGTTGTCGCCAGGGCACCTAGAAGCACCGAAACATGCACGTCATCAAGCAATCGTTTTACACCCGCAACACCGGTTGTCGGATCCGCGGCATTGTCTGAATAGAAAGCCTCCATGGGTCGCCCCAAGACGCCGCCCTCTCCATTAATTCGCCGCAGCGCTAGCTCCACCCCGTATTGCTCGCTCTGCCCCCGGTCGGCAATGGGACCACTCAAGATTGTCGACACACCGATCCGGACAGGTTCGGCGGCCATTGCCTGGCTTTGAGCGAGAATTTGACTGGCAGCGATCAGCGCTGCGTATTTGAGATTCATCCACATAACCTCGACAATGAGTTTCGAAACAATAAGGTCGAACGCCTATCGGGACAGAATTGACGTACTGTATGATGTTCTGAGGTGATGAACCCCGATCAGGAAAACTCGACATGTTTTGAATATTGGTCTTTGTTGCAGATGATAATCGGCCTGGCCGTGCTTCACTTCTTAACGGCAGTAAGAAGTGAAGTAGAACACGGCGGAATTCGATAGAGTAAAGGTGGGGACACGAAGGGCAACCAGCGATTTCGTGGCGCTGCGCCAGGCCTATTTGAGAATCCTCGACAAAGTCATGCAGAAGCACGAGCTCGACCTGCTGATCTTTCCGCAGGTTTCACAGGAATTGCCGGGGATTTTCGACGAGGCCAGCTTTCCGGCAACGACCGTTTCCGAAATCAACATCGCCGGCCTGCCGGGCGTCACGGTGCCGGCCGGCCAGTTTGCCAATGGCGGCCCCTTCAGCCTGATCTTCGTCGGCCGGCTGTGGAGCGAGGCCGATCTGCTGGCGTTCGCCTTCGATTACGAGCAGGCCACCCATCACCGCATCGTGCCGAAACTGGCCGAAGAATTTTATCAGCCGCCGCAACTCTGACTACGGCGCGTGGCAACCAATAGAGAAGCCACGCGAACCAAGCGCCCCGCGATAGAGAGTTGTGACCTCGGAACTGAATCCGCGCTTACCCCACGTGATAGCCACCGTCGACCGGCATCGTGATTCCGGTGACGAACGCCGCCGCCGGAGAGCAGAGGAACAGAATCGGCCCGACGAGATCTTCGGTGGTTCCCCATCTCTTCAGCGCCGAACGCGCGGCGATCTTGCCTTCGCTTTCCGGCACCGACCATAAAGGCTTGGTCATTTCCGTGCGATGGTAACCGGGCGCCACTGCATTCACGCGCACACCGTCGCGGCCATATTTGTGAGCCATCGCGCGGGTGAGCCCGACAATGCCCGTCTTGCTGGCGGTATAAGAGGGCACAGTCTCATCGGCCAGATAACTCAGCATGGAAGCAAAGTTCACGATGCTGCCGCCGCTTTCCTTCAGCAGTGGAAAGGCGACTCGAGAAAGGCGCATTGCGCTGTTCAGGTTGACATCCATCACATCGAGAAAAGTCTCTTCGTCCCATTCGCTGTCAGGACGAGCGATACCTTGGCAATTCACCAGAACATCGAGACGATCAAACGAAGCGAAAAACGTTTCGACCGAAGCGCGATCACGCACATCCAGCCGCTCGAACCGCAATGAACTGGCTGCCCTTTCGATTGCCTCCCGCAACCGATGCTCCGAGCTGCCGGTCGCAACCACGGTTGCACCAGCAGCGGCAAAACCTTTGGCTACCGAAAGGCCGATGCCGCTCGTTCCGCCCGACACGACGACCGTCTTGCCAGCCAGAAAATCAGGTGCAAATGCTGTCACTCCATTCATTTCCATCTCTCCCGCCATAATTCAGATAAGTGCCTTCAATGCGGCAATGACCATTGTCTCGTTGATGGGCATCGGCTCGTTATGGATGATCTCACCCGGCTGGCAGGCCCGGCGTGCAATGATCGCGAGTTTCTCTGCGGAAGCATCCTTGATCCCGATATCCGCAAGACGGGTAGGCAGGCGGACGGTACGGCAGAAATCCCGGACCTTGAGATATTCGTCCTCGCGGCCGTGGATCTTCAGACCTGCCAGCACGCCGATCGCAACCTTCTCGCCATGGAGGTGATGATGGACATCGTCGAGTTCGCACAGGCCATGATGGATCGCATGGGCGGCGGCGACGCCGCCGGATTCGAAGCCTATTCCGGAGAGAAGGATATTGGCCTCGACCACCCGCTCGAGTGCAGGACCTGCCTCTTTCATATCGCATTCCGCAAGCGCGGCGGCTCCATATTCAAAGATGATTTCCCGGCAGAAGCGCGCAACTTCGAAAGCCAACGCAACACCTGGCATCTTCATGCAGTTGAATGCACCACTCTGGCGGCAGGAATCGGCTTCGTACCAAGTGGCCAGGGCATCGCCGATCCCCGCGGCCAGAAACCGGGCGGAAGCCTTGGCGATCAGTGCGGTATCGACGAGGACGAGGTTCGGATTGCTCGGCAGGAATGTGTCGTAGGCGACCGAGCCGTCCTCATTGTAGATGACGGCAAGTGCGCTGCAGGGTGCATCGGAAGCCGCGATCGTCGGCATGATGATGACCGGCACGCCGAGGTCACGCGCAGCAGCCTTGGCCGTATCCAGTGCCTTTCCGCCACCGGCTCCGATGATCAGATCAGCGTTCGCATCGCGTGCTACCGCAGTTAGAGATGCGATCTCCCGCTCCGAGCATTCGCCGCCATGGCGGATCAGTTTTGCCTCGACATGGCCGGAAAGCGCGGCCGCAACGTCCTTTTCAAGCAGCTCGAAAATTCCGCGATCCAGCAGGGCGACAGCGCGCTTTCCGAACCCGCACGCTTCCTTTCCGAGAAGGCCGATTGCGCCCGCAGCCTGAATGTAGCGCCCGGGAAAGCGGGCGCCGCGGCGGGCGATAGCCGGAGCAGATCCTACCAGCATACATAACCTCCATCAGCCAGAACGATCGATCCGGTCATCAGACTGGAGGCATCGCTTGCAAGAAAAAGAATGACGGAGGCGACTTCGTCAGTACGGCCAAGGCGGTTCATGGGCGTGCCACCGACCCAGTGCCGGTACATCTCGGCATCCTCGTAGACGTATTTGTTCATCTCGGTATCGATATAGGTTGGAGCGACCGAGTTGACGCGCACACCGCGGGCACCCCATTCGGCGGCAAGCGATTTCGTCAGATGATGCACCGCAGCCTTCGAGGCATTGTAGTTCGCCTGCTCCTGCGGACGGTTGACGATAAAACCCGACATCGATCCGACATTGACGATGCTGCCGGTGCCGCGGTCGAGCATCGACTTGCCGAAGGCGCGGCAGCACCAAAAGACACCATTCAAGTTGACGTCGATGACCTTGTTCCAGACCTCGTCGGCCATGGTTTCGGCAGGATGGTTGCTGATCGCAATGCCGGCGTTGTTGACGAGGATATCGATGTGACCGTGACGCGCGATGATCGCATCATGCACCGTCTGGACATTGCTCACATCCGTGACATCGAGCACTTCGCTATCGACATTGAAGCCCTTCGACTGCAGCTCCGCCTTTGCGGCCGTCAGCAGATCGGCGTTCATGTCGGTCAGCACGACTGTGGCGCCAGCTTCCGCGAGCGCCTCGACGGCAGCGTAGCCGATACCGCGGCCAGCACCGGTCACGACGGCAACCTTGCCTGTAAGCTTGAATTTATCGAGATACATGGGACGCATCCTTGATACTTTCGATGGTGTGTTTTTCGGCGAGGCAAGCGGCGAGAGTCGCCGCAAGATCGTGCTCGTCTGCAACGATCGTATTTTCGGGAAAGACAAGATCGTCGCGGTGTGGCTCCGGCCAGCCGATAACCGTCATGCCTGCGGCGTGCCCGGCATTGGCGCCCGGAATGCTGTCTTCCACCACGATGCAATCTGCCGGGTCGACAGCCAGCAGGTAGGCGGCACGCAGAAAAGGCTCAGGGTCTGGCTTGCCGCGCCGCACATCATTGCGGCTGACGGAAATCAATCCCGGATGCTGCAGACCAACTGCCCGCAGATTGGCATCCACAAGCATCCGGTCGGAATTCGAGACGATCGCGAAGGGCGTTGCAGTGCTGTTCAGCAAGGCGAGTGCGGCATCCGCACCATCTCGTCTTACAAGAGAGGGCACCGTTTCCAGATAAGACCGGTACTTCGCCTGCGTATATTCGGAAAGCGACGGCCGGAAGCCGATCGATCGCTGCAGCAGGGCATGGCAGTCCGCCCCGCTCATTCCGGTGATCGTGTTCGCAAAGCCATGCGGCAACGCATATCCCATCGCCGCCAGCGCCCGCGACATGGCGTCAAAATGCAACGGCTCGCTATCGACGAGCGTTCCGTCCATATCGAAAAGAACGGCGCGACGGGTCACTGCGGCAACCTGTCGAGGTCGTTGTAGAGGGCCTGGCTATGCGCATAGAGCTTCTCGAAGAAGACCTGCATCGGCCGGTAGACGTCTGCCCAGCGCGGATCAGGGTTCACCTCTTCGGAATAGGAAACGTAGGCGCTGGCGGCGTCCTCGACTGTCTGGAACCTTCCGGTCGCAGCGGCAGCCATGATGGCGCATCCGACGAGCCCGCATTCCGGCTCTTCCGGCACCAGGATCGGAATGCCGTAAACACTCGCCTTAATCTTCATCCACAGCTTGGTCTTTGCACCGCCACCGGACGCGATCACCCGCTCAAGCGGCGAGCCGGAAATACGGTCGAGGATATTGATGTGGCGCTTGACGGCGAATGCCACGCCTTCGAGGACGGCACGGTGCATGTGTGAAAGACCGTGGGCTGCGCCGATGCCGAAATACTGGGCGCGCGCATTGCGATGGTCGCCAAGCCGCTCCCCGGCAAGATAGGGCATGAAGAACAGCCGCTCGGAGCCCGCCGGAGCTTCGGCAGCCTTCGCAACGATCTCTTCGTAGGAGGCATGTTTTTCGTGGAACGCGCGCCGAGCCCAGCGCATCGCATCGCCGCCAGACTCCAGAAGCATGAAAGCTCCCCAATTGCCTTCGACGGTCCCGACATTGCACACCGAGGGGTCGAGAAGCGGCCGGCTCGCAATGGCGGTGATGATCGCTGACGTGCCCATGACTTCCGAGCCGACGCCCGGACGGCAGACGCCGGAGCCGAGCAGAGCGACGGGATAGTCTGCGCCGCCGACCAGAACCGGTGTTCCCTTGCGAAGACTGGTTTCGATCGCTGCCCTGCCCGTCATGTAACCGAGTATTTCGACCGGATTGCGCAGCGGTGCGAGCTTGGCGCCGTCAAGGCCGAGCAGCTCGATCATTTTCGGCGACCACTCGCCCGTCCGTGGATCCATGAGGAAGCTGGCGCCACCATCGTTGCGGTCCATAGCGATCTCGCCGGTCAGCCG
>DASWOH010000071.1:0-32958 GCA_036398815.1 Rhizobium sp.
GCTCGCCTCCGGTTTCGACGCGCTGGACTGGCACTGGTGGCCAGCCGAGGCCGGCGTCATCACCGAAGACTATGACGGTCGCCCGGCCTGCAACAATTGCGGCATGTGCAACGGCTGCCCGCGCGGCTCCATGAGCAAATATTCGCTGTCGATCTGGCCGAAGGCGCTCGAGGCCGGCTGCGAACTTCGCATCAATGCCCGGGTGCTGAAGATCGAAAAGGATGCAGAGGGCCGGGCCACGGGCGCGCTGTATGTCGATCGCAATACCGGACACCAGCATTTCCAGAAGGCCAAGCTGGTCATCGTTGCCGCCAATGGCATAGGCACGCCGCGGCTTCTGCTCGCATCGGACAATCTTGCCAACAGCAACGACCAGGTTGGCCGCTATCTGCTTCACCATACGCTTGTCGCCTGCGAGATGTGGGTAGACGAGCCCGTGGACGGCCAGACCGGCTATGTCGCCTCGCTTCTTTCACGGCAGTTCGCCGAGACCGACGTGTCGCGTGGCTTCGTCAATGGCTTCAACTTCAACTGCATCACCTCCACCGCCTCGGCGGGCGAACTGGCCGCAGGCTGGTTCACGCCCACCCGCGCGCCCTGGGGGGCGCAGCACCACCAGTGGTTTGAACGCCATTTCGGTCATTCCATCGGCGTCTTCGGCATCGGGGACGATCTTCCGAACCCGGAAAATCGCGTCACGCTCGATCCTGAACTGACAGACTCCGATGGTGTGCCGGCGGCCAAGACGCATTATGCGCCGGGCGAAAACGACAAGCGCATGATGAACTACATGCTGGAGCGCCTCGAGGAACTCGCCAAGGCCTGCGGCGCATTCGAATACCGCCTGCACGACTATCGCGACAAGGACGGCGTTTACCGGACCCCCGCCTGGCACATGATCGGCACCTGCCGCATGGGCAAGGACCCGGCGACCTCGGTTGTCAACGAGTGGAACCAGACTTGGGAAGTGCCCAACCTGTTCATCGTCGACGGCAGCGTTCTCGCAACCGGTGGCGTCGTCAACCCGACGCCGACGATCTCGGCGCTGGCCCTGCGCGCAGCCGCCTATATCCGCGACAATTTCGATGTCCTGACGCAGGAAACGAAATCGTCCATGGCGGCCTGACATGCGGCGACGATGCGAGCGGACCCGCATCGTCGCTGACCCCATCGGTGATACCAATCGACTTCCGATCGATCAAAGGAAGAAACATGCTGCAACGTCCCCCTGCCGAGCCCGGAATGAGCGAAGCGGATGTCGATACTCCCGCCCTGATCATCGACCTCGACGCCATGGAGAGCAATCTCGACCGCATGGCGGCTTTCTGCCGCACTTCGGGCCTCAAGCTGCGTGCCCACGCAAAAACCCACAAGTCGCCGGTCATCGCCCATTGGCAGATCGAGCGCGGTGCGGTCGGTCAATGCGTGCAGAAGACAGGCGAGGCCGAAGTGCTTGCCTGGGGCGGCGTGCAGGACATCCTCGTTTCCAACGAGGTGGTTTCGGCGCGCAAGCTCGCGCGTCTGGCAGCGCTTTCGAGAATGTCCAACATTGCAGTCTGCGCCGATAATGCCGCGGTCATCGACCAGATCGAAGCTGCCGCCGAGGCAAACGGCATGCGGATGACCGTGCTGGTGGAAATAGACGTGAGCGGTGGTCGATGTGGCGTCGAGACCGGTGAGCCGGCCGCGGCACTTGCGGCGCACATTGCAAACAGCCGCCATCTGATTTTCGGCGGGCTGCAATCCTACCACGGCGGCGCGCAGCATCTGCGCACCGAGGGGGAGCGAAGCGACGCCATTGCGCAGACTGTGCTGCGGACGGCAGACACGATCGAGGCCATCCGCAAGCGCGGCCTGGAATGCGCCATTGTCGGCGGAGCCGGAACCGGGACATTTGCCCATGAAGCTGCCAGCGGCGTCTACAATGAACTGCAGGCCGGTTCCTATCTCTTCATGGATGCCGATTATGCCCGCAACCGCCCCGCACCAGATTTCCAGCAGTCGCTTTTCGTGCTGAGCACGGTGATGAGTGCTGCGCGCAACGGCATCGCGGTGCTGGATTGCGGTCACAAGGGCGTTGCCGTCGACAGCGGGCTGCCGCTCGTCCACGCGCGGCAGGACATCGAATATGTCGGCGCGTCCGACGAACATGGTTCCCTGGCGCTGCGCTCCGATCTCGGCACCCTTGCCATAGGTGAAACACTGCGCCTCGTGCCCGGCCATTGCGATCCGACTGTCGACCGCTACGACTGGTATGTCGGCATGCGCGGCAAACGTGTCGAATGCGTTTTCCCCGTTGCAGCGCGCGGAATGATGCAGTGAGCGCGATATCCGAGCAATTGACGTTGCGCTGCACGGCCTGCCGTGCGCAGCATACCGCAGCCCTTCTCTATCGCTGCCCGGTTTGCGACGGCATTCTCGAAGTCGAGCGGGAAAAGCCTGAAGGAAGACCCTGGCAGCGTGCGGATTTCGTCAGTGATGCGGTCACGCTTGGTGAAGGCTTAACACCGTTGCGAAGTGTGCGACCCAGTCTTGTTGATCCAGCCTTCAGGGGCGATCTGCTGCTCAAGGACGAAACGCGCAATCCCTCCGGCTCCTTCAAGGATCGCCTTGTTGCCGGCGCGTTGAGCCAGGCGATATCATTCGGCGTAACGGGCATTGTCAGCGCCTCCAGCGGCAACGCCGGAGCGGCGGCGGCCTGCTATGCCGCCAATGCCGGAATTCCGGCCATCATCGTCTGCCCGGAGGGAACGCCCGAGGGCAAGCTTGCGCAGATCAAGGCCTACGGCGCCGAGCTGGTGCACGTTCCCGGTCACTACGGAAATTCGTTCCAGCATGCCAAAAAGCTTTGCGCCGAGAGCGGATATGCAAACCTGACGACGACCTATCTGAACCCCTACGGCGTGGACGCCCTCCGGCTGATCGGCCAGGAGCTTCACCAGCAGACGAAACAGCAGGTGCCGGACTGGATCGCCATTCCCACGAGTGCCGGACCATTGGTAAAAGGAGTTTTCCAAGGCTTCATGGATGCTACTGGATCGACACCCCACCTCATCGCTGCTCAGTCGGAAGGCTGTGCACCGATCGCACGGGCCTTCCAAGCGGGCGAGGACGAGGTTCGCGGCTGGGAAAACCCGAAGACCATCGCTTCCGGCATTTCAGATCCTCTGCTCGCCTACCCCGATGAGGGAAGCCTGACATTGTCGCTCGTGCGCCAGTCGAAAGGCGTTGCGCGCGCCGTGAGTGATGCGTCCATTCGGCAGGCAATGGTCGATCTCGCGCGACAGACGGGTCTGTTCTGCGAGCCGACCGGGGCAGCCTCCCTGGCTGCCGTCCGCGATCTGTTTCGCGACGGCCAGATCGGTCCCTCCGAAACCGTGGTCTGCATCGTGACAGGCCACGGGTTCAAAGACTTTGCCGCCTGGAATTGATGTTTTGGTGGGACCGCCGGCGCTATTGCGCCGACCATCCTCCGTCCACCGGCAGGATCGCGCCGTTGATGTAGCCCGCTGCAGGAGTCGCCAGGAACAGCGCGACGGCGGCAATTTCTTCCGCCGTTCCGACGCGGCCCATGGGCACGGACTGGGTCATCGCCTTGTTGAAGGATTCCTCTTTCAGGAGCAAGGAGATCATCGGTGTCTGCACCGGACCGGGGCAGATACAGTTGGTGCGGATGTTCCGCGATCCCCAGTCGGCGGCAAGCACGCGGGTCAGCGAGACGATGCCGCCCTTGGCAGCGGTATAGGCGTCGGCACCGTTGACGCCGGCAATCGCATTGATCGAGGCATTGTTGATGATCGCCCCGCCGCCGCGCTCCAGCATCTTCGGGATGACATGCTTGCAGCCCATGGCGACGCCCTTGAGGTTGATATTGAGGATCGCGTCCCAGGCATCGCCGGGCGTTTCCGTGATGCTTGCCATCTTGTACCGCGGCGAGGCGCTGAAGCCGACGCCTGCATTGTTGAAGAGAATGTCCACGCCGCCGAAAGTGGCGCAGGCGAACTCGATCATGGCGACGATATCCGCCTCCTTGGCAACGTCGACGGCAACTGCCGCCCCACCGATAGCATCGGCAACCTTTTGCGCGCCGGCAATGTCGATGTCGGCCACAACAACCTTCGCCCCCTGCTCCGCGAAAAGCTCGGCAGCGGCCTTACCCTGTCCCGAAGCCCCGCCGGTAATGATCGCAACTTTTCCCGAAAGCGTGAAAAGTGTCTGTACCCTGTTGTTCATAATATGATTTCTCCTATTGTCCGCATGTGAATGAACTTGAGATTTCCAAGGGAGCGAACGGATGAAGATCACCGACGGCATCCATCTTGTGGCCAGCGGCGCGAGCGGTTTCGACCTGACGCATCCGCTCGACTGCAACGTGTTCCTGCTCACCGATGGCCGGGAACACCACATGTTCGACGCAGGCGCCGGGCTCGATGCGGAAGCCATATTGGCGGCGATGGCGGCGGGTGGATTGGACCCGGCCGGCCTTCGCTCGATTTTCCTCACCCACGGGCACGCCGACCATTCCGGTGGCGTGGTCCCGCTGCAAAAGCAGATCGCCGGTCTCACCGTTGTGGCCGGCCAGGCCACTGCGGGAATTCTTACGCAAGACGACGAGCGGCTGATCAGCCTCGATCGCGCCCGCGGTCGCGTCTATCCGATGGATTATGTCTGGAGGACGCCGCGCGTCGACCGCATTCTCGAAAACGGAGAAAGCATGATGACCGGGCCGTTTCGCGTCACCCTGCATGAAACGCCAGGCCATAGCGAAGATCACTGCTGCTATACCGTCCAGGCTGACGGCATTTCCGCACTTGTTGGCGGCGACGCTGTCTTTGCCGATGGAAAGATCGTCCTGCAGGACATCGAGGACTGCAGCGTCTCCAAGAGCCTGGCCTCGATCCGTGCCCTTGCCGAACTCGATTTCGACCAGTTCCTTCCGGGGCATGGCCGCTTTTCGCTGAAAGACGGCAAGCGCCATGTGCTGGCGGCCAAGGTGTTTGCCGATGCCGGTCTGCCACCGCCGCAGTTGTGAACGCCGGTCAACGACGTCACCTATCCTGCTCCATGCGCACCGCGCGCAGGGTTCATCGAAAATAGCTGGAGCATAGTCATGCCAAACACGCCCAGAGGCGGTCTCGAACGAACGAAACTTGTCTGCTTCTTCTGCGAAACAAGCCGCGCGGCCGATCTGGGCACCCGGTGCGATGCCTGTGAAGGGTCGCTGGTTGCGGTGGTCGATGGCGAACTTCCGGAAAATGCGAAGACCTTTTGGGACTACGCGGCGGTTCTCCCTGTTGGCGGCGAGCGCATAAGCCTCGGCGAGGGCAACACGCCGCTCCTGAAGCTCGACCGGCTGTTCCCCGACGATGAAGTCTACGTAAAAGCCGAATGGACGAATGCGACCGGCTCCTTCAAGGATCGCGGCTCGGCGATTGCCGTCTCCGCGGCCAAGGCGCTGGGTGCCAAAGGGGTGATTTGCGCCTCGACGGGCAACAACGCCGCATCGGTCAGCGCCTTTGCCGCCCGCGCCGGCCTTCCCTGCGTCGTCGCCGTGCCGCAGGGAACGCCGGTAAACAAGATCACACAGGCGAAAGCGCATGGGGCGATCGTACTCGAGGTGGACGGCAGCTTCAGCGACGCCTATGCCGAGGCCAACCGGATCCAGTCCGAGACCGAAGGCTGGGCCAATCTTACATCGACCTACCTCAACCCGTACATGACGGCCGCCCATGCGACGATTTTCTACGAAGTTCAGGCAGAGCTTGGCGATATCGGAACGATCATCGTGCCGATCGGTGCGGGCCCGATGCTGGATGGCATCATGCAGGGCGCGGAAATCCTGAAAGCCGCGGGACGGATCAGCCGCCTGCCTGCCCCGATGGGCGTGCAGGGCGCCGGATGTGCGCCGATCGCCGATGCCTATGATCGTGGCCTCGACTTCGTCGAGGAGTGGAGCGCGCCGGTGACTGGCATGCCGGGCTCGATCAACGATCCCCTCAGGGGCTATGCCGCTGATGGAACAAGGACGCTGCGGATCATCAGGCGCGCCGGCGGTCATGCCATTGCCGTTTCCGATGATGAAATCAGGCGCGCCATGCTCGATCTCGGCCAGAAGGAGGGCATGGCGGCGGAGCCCGCTTCCGTCACGCCCCTGGCGGCTCTTCGCAAACTGCCAGCCAATCTGCCCCGTCCGATCGTTCTGGTCGTATCCGGCCATGCGCTGAAGGATCCGATGGCACAGGCGGCGGCAGACCAACCTAGCCTCGATATCGCGGGCGGCATGCGCTCAAAGGACGTTATCGATGCAGCCATGAAACGCTACTCCTCTTCATCCTGATCCCGCCAGCCACCATTGGCCGGCAATGCGAAAGCTACCCCCCTTGCGCCGTGGTCAGGCGCGGGCGGCCAGCGCCACGAGAATGTCCACGCCACGCGCGACTTCGTCCATATCCACAAACTCGCCGCTGGTGTGTGCCTCTTCGATGCGGCCCGGCCCGAAGATCACAGTCGGCGAGCCTCCACGCGTCATCTTGCTGGCATCGGAGCCGAAGGGCACCCCAATGACGGTTTCGGAGTATCCGGCCTCACCCACGACGCGCGCCAGCTCGGTGACGATCCGGGCATCCTGCGGCACCTCCATAGACACGGAATCGATGAAGGGCTTTTGCATGATGATTTCCGCCCCGGCGAGATGCGTCTTCGCGAAACCTGCGACGACGGCAGCTATCTCCTGCCATGCATCATCGCCGGTCTGATCCGGCAGGGTCCGGAAGTCGAAAGTCAGTTTTGCATGGGCGGGCACCGTGTTGGCGCCCTCGCCGGCCTGCATCATGGTGCAGGTCAGCGTGCGCCGCCCAAGCAGTGGATGGGCTCGCTCGGTCGATTGCATATAGTCACGCAGGTGGCGGACAAGATCGCCGGCAACGAGAAGAGCATCGATACCTTCTTCCGGCTTGGCAGCATGCGATCCCCGGCCATTGATGTCGATGACCCAGCGTATGACGCCCTTGCAGGCACTGACGACCGCAAGACTCGTCGGTTCGCCGGCGATGCCCAAGTCGTAGGGTGTGTTGGTCCTGACATGGTGGAGGACACCCTCGAAAGTGACCTCTTCGTCCATCGCGGCAACGAAAGTCAGGTCGTAACGGCAGCCGCGGCGGCGCAACTCGCGCATTGCCAGCATGAACATCGTCAGGCACCCCTTGTCGTCGACCGCGCCGCGGCCGTAAAGGCGGGCTCCCTCGATACGCGGTTCGAAGGGTGCCGGCATCCCGTCGACTTGAACCGTGTCGAGATGTCCTTCCCAGATCATCGTCGGCGCGCCGGCATCACCGCTGATATGGGCAATGACGTTGGGACGGCCGGGCATGACTTCGTCAAAGCGCACCTCGATCCCCTCCGCCTTCAGCCAATCGGCCACGAAAACGGCCAACCGCGCTTCGCCGAACCATTCAGCCGGCTGGTCCGGCTTCGCATAGCTTGGATTGATGCTGGGGATCGCGACCATTGCGGAAAGCAGCTTCTTGACATCGGCGCGCGAGACCTGGTCGAATGTGATGCCGCTGCTATCCATGGGTGACGCCTCTCTTCTGTCAATATGCCGAGGCGGGGCCGCCGGGCTCGAATGGTCGTATGGCCTGCCACATCACCCGATGATCTCCTTCAGTGAGCGAACCCGCGGCGAAAGCCGGGACGCGATGCGATCGCAGGCGGCCTGCAGGATCTTCAGCGTCAGCTCGTGGCGGCTCTCTCGCGTGTGTCGGTTGATGTAGGCGATTATGATGGAGGCGACCGCATTACCCTCTGGGCCTATGACGGGGCAGCAGATATCGGTAATGCCGACGAAATCACGGCTTTCGCGCAGGCTGTAGCCGTTCGTGCGGATCTCGTGAAGCTGGTCGTCCAGCGCTTTCCGGTCGAGCGGCTTCGGAGAATGGGTGGCGCATTCCTTGATCATTCTCTCGGCCACATCAGGCGCCTGGAATGCGAGGATGACCTGGCCGGAGGTGGCGTCGGATGCCAGTCGGCCGTAACCGAGCCGCAGGGTGAAGGACATGTCCTCTCCGCCGGGCACCGCTGCGGTGACGACAGTCAGCCCGTGGTTGAAGACCACGAGATGTGGAGACTGCTGGCACTGGAGCGCGACGGCGGAAAGCTCCGGCATCGCTGCGGACATCAGATCCTGCGCGCTCGGCGTATGCAGACCCAGCTTGAAAAGCCGGTCCGTCAGCGAATAGGCGTCCGTCTCGGGATTGCGCTCTATATAGGCGCGCTCCTGCAGGGCGATGAGCATGCGAAAGATCTCGTTCTTCGAACGACCGAGCCCTTCGGCAATTTCCTTCATCGTCAGCGGCACGCCCGCCTCGGCCAGAAGCTCCAGCACATCGAGGCCCTTGGTCAGCGCAGGGGCTGAATAGGATGGTTTTCCATTCTCTTTTGCATCAACGGTCATTTTAAGAATCCTCTATCAGAACGGACCATAATGAAGAGAAAAACGAATTGCCATTGGTTTTATATTCAAACTTGACACCATATATAAAACCTTCATGATGAGCCCGACAAGCGAATTCTGAGAGCCCATCATGACAAATGTGACGATGTTGACATCGCAGGAGAAGCGGGAAACGGGTCCGAAGCCCCGCCGCAGCAGTGTCTTCACGACAATCGATTTCGAGCAGGATGGAAAGCAGATCGGCTTCTTCCATGTGCCGCAATCGCCCCATGACGATGCGTGGGGGACGGTGCAGGTCCCACTCGCCGTCATAAAGAATGGCGTCGGCCCGACGGTCCTTATCGAGGGCGGCAATCATGGTGACGAATACGAGGGTCCGATCGCCCTAGGCGAACTTCTCCGCGAGATCGATCCCTCCGAAATCTCCGGTCGCATCATCGCCATCCCGGCCATCAACATCCGCGCCGTCGAGGCCGGCACGCGCACGTCGCCAGTCGATGGCCTCAACTTCAACAGAAGCTTTCCTGGCGACTTCAACGGCACGCTGACCAGCCAGATCGCTGCCTATGTCAACGATTACCTCTTTCCTTTAGCCGACTATTTCCTTGACCTTCATTCCGGCGGTTCGTCGCTGATGATCCTCCCAAGCGCGATCATCGAGCCATCGCCCACCCCTGAAGGTCACCGCAAGAACATCAAGGCGACGCTGGCCTTCGGCGCGCCGACGGTCGTGATGGTCGACAATCTCGGCGAAACGCGCACCTCGACGGCGGCCGCCAACCAACAAGGCTTGATCGTCATAGGCTCGGAAATGGCTGGCGGCGGTCTGGTCAGCCAGGATGCGCTGGCAATCTGCCGCCGCGGCATCCGCAACGTGCTGAAGCATGCCGGAGTCATCAAGGGCGAACCTGATGTTTCGGCAGATGCCAATCGTCGTGTCCTCAAGGTGCCGGGAAGCCAGGCCTATATCCTGTCGGCGGAAGACGGTGTTTTCGAACCCCTGAGCCTGCTGGGCGAGGTTGTCGACAAGGGCGACATTGCCGGGCGAATCCACTTCCTCCACACGCCGGGGCGCGAACCTTTGATATTGCGCCATCCGATCGACGGTGTCGTCTTCGCCAAGCGCCAGCCCGGACGGGTACGTCCCGGCAATTGCTGTTTCGTGCTTGCCAACGAGTATCCGGAGGCCCTTGACGATGAGCTATGAGGATATCGCGGCCGCCGCGGCGAGGATCGCACCGTTCATTCGAAAGACACCGGTGCTCAGGCTCGATCACTGCTCGGGCTTCGATCTCCAGAACGAGGTCCACCTGAAGCTTGAATGCCTGCAGGTCAGTGGTTCTTTCAAAATTCGCGGCGCCACAAACCGGGTCAGGACGCTGGAACCGTCGCAGTTCGAGAAGGGCCTCGTGGCTGCTTCGGGTGGCAATCATGGGCTCGCCACGGCCTACATGGCCCGCCAGACCGGCGTTCCGGCAACGATATACCTGCCGTCGAACGCAAGTCCGCTGAAGGCGGAAAAATTGCGCAAGTGGGGCGCCGACGTGCGCTTTGAAGGAAATGTCTGGGATGAGGCGCATGAGGCTGCCATGGCCTATGCCCGCGACACCGGTCGCTTCTACATGCACCCTTTTGCCGACGCTGCCATCGTTTCGGGCCAGGGCACTGTCGCCCTGGAAATGATCGAGCAGATCCCGGATGCCGACACCTACATCGTCGCCATAGGTGGCGGTGGCCTGATTACCGGCATGTCGCAGGTCCTGAAGCAGGTCCGGCCGAACGCCCGCATCATCGGCGTCGAACCGTACGGCTCGCCGACCCTGCACGCCTCTTTCGCTGCCGGTCACGTCGTCCGCCTTCCAGAGGTCACGACCCGTGTCGCGACCATGGCCTGCGGGCGCACGGACGAAAGCATCTACGAGATCGCAAAACGTCATGTCGACGACATCGTGCTGATCGAAGACCAGGACATGCAGAAGGCGGCCGAACTGCTCTGGTTCGAGTTCGGCATTGCTGCCGATCTCAGCGGTGCCGCCTCGCTCGCGGCCCTGATGGCCGGCGCAGTCAAGGCGCCGAAGGGTGCTCGCATTGCCGGCCTCGTCTGCGGCGCCGGCGTGGAGGGTCTCGGCAACTGAATTGAATGGGGCTCGATCAAGGGAAGCCCTATTGAGAAGCCCGGAATGCCTGTCGCTGGGACGGAGATCCGGAAAACAAGACACCAACAAGAGGCGAAAAATCGCCCTGTAATTCAACAAAAGCCTGAAGAGGCAGAGGAGAACTGAAACATGCGCAATATCCTGAAAGCATCCGTCGCCCTGCTCGCACTTGCTTTGGCGACACCTTCCATCGCCAAGGACAAGGTTCTCGGTCTGGCGGCCATCGACCTGCAGAACTCCTTTTTCGTTCGCATGAAGGAAGCCGGCGACGTTGCCACCTCCGACTACGGCGTCAAGGCCACATGGCAGAGCGCCGAAGGCAGCCTCGAGAAGCAGGTCAGCATCATCGAAAATTTCGTCAATCAGGGCGTCAGCGCCATTCTGATCGATCCTATCGACAAGAACGCCGTCATTCCGGCGATCCAGAAGGCGACGGCCGCCGGCATTCCCGTCATCACCATGGGCAACAAGGTTGAGGCCGGCGACAACTATTCGACGCTCTATCCAGACTTTGAAAACATGTCGATGGTCGCGCGCGCACTCGGCAAGTCGCTGGGCGGCAAGGGTGAAATAGCACTGCTCGTCGGCGCCCGCGGCAATTTCGTTTCCGACACCCGCGAAAAGGGCTTCGTCGAGACAATGAAGAAGGAATTCCCCGACATCAAGATCGTCGGCATTGAGCCGACCGGCTGGGACGCCGCCAAGGCCACGAATGCCGCCCAGACGTGGCTCACCACCTATCCGGACCTGAAGGCAATCGCCTGCATTTCCGATAGCCTTTGCCTGGCCGCCGATTCCGTTGCCAGCGCCAACGGCACCAACCTCATCTACGGCGGCTATGATGGCGATGCCGAAATGAAGGACATGATCGACAGCGGCAAGATGGTCATGGACGTGCTCACCGGCGCCTATCGCGTCGGCTACTGGAACATTGCCGTCGCCGCGCGCCTTGCCAACGGCGAGAAGATGCCGAAGGATCTGTTCATGCCGACCTATTTCGTCACGTCGGATGACACGGCAAAGAAGCTGAAGGCCGATGGCCTCACCTTCGACTACATCAACACCGATAAGGAAGCGGTGGAAGCCAAGAATTATACGGAGCAGCTGGGACCAAAGGTTCCGACCAGCGCCATGACCACCGCCAAGTAATCAACAGGAAATGCCGCCGGAGCGGATCGATCGTCCGGCGGCGTCTTCGATGAAAGACACCAGCCTGCGTCCGCCGGACGGCTCGGCTGTTGTCCTTGTGAGGTGACCCCGACCATGTCCCAGCCCTGGACCTCAACCTTTTTCCGGCGCAACGAGCCGGTTCTGGTTATCGTTCTGCTCCTTGCCGTTGTCGTCTTCGGCTGGATAGACTCGCGCTTCCTGTCTGCCGGCAATATGGTCAGCATCGCACAGCAGAGCGCCGTCATCGCCCTGATCGCCTTTGCGATGACAGCCGTCATCATCGCGCGCGGTATCGACATCTCTGTCGGCAGCACCGTTGCCTTCTCCGGGGTTGCGGCCGGCCTCGTCTATTCCGCCACCGGATCGGCCGCTGCCACGATGCTGGCAGCGCTCGCCAGCGGCTCGGCGATCGGTTTGTTGAACGGAACCCTGATCGGCGTTGCCGGCATCTCGCCCTTCATAGCCACGCTGGCGACGATGGCGTTCGCCCGTGGCCTCGCATTGAGCCTTTCGGGTGCTTCCAGCATCGCCGTCACCGACCCGGTGATCCTTTTTCCGGGCCGAGAATCCCTCGGCGGCATTCCGGTTTCGGTCCTGATTGCCGGCTTCTGCCTGTGTGTCTGGTGGTTTTTGCTGAAGCGCACGGTTTACGGGCGCTGGGTCTATGCGATCGGCGGCAATGCGGATGCCGCCCAGGCGTCGCTCGTGCCGGTCAGCCTCGTGCGGATTTCCGTCTACCTGATTACCGGCGCATCGGCTGGCCTTGGCGCCATCCTGACCATCGGCCGGCTGGGTTCCGCGCAGCCGCTGGCCGGCACGGGCCTGGAATTCACGGCGATCACCGCCGCGATCATCGGCGGAACGAAGCTTTCCGGCGGCCAGGGATCCATCTGGGGAACGGCGGTCGGCGCGTTGCTTCTCGGCGTCATCAATACCGGCCTGTCATTCCTTCAGGTCCCGCAGATCATCATCTATTTCATCACCGCCGCCCTGATCCTGATTGCCGTTATCTCCAGCCAGCCCGGAACGATCGTGGCGCTCTTCAAGAGCCGTGGCTCCAAAGCTACCGTCCGTCATCAGGCCGCGACGGCGACGACCGCCGCAGTTGGTCACAGCATCGAGCTTCATGGTCTCGGCAAGGTGTTTCCGGGCGTGAAGGCCCTCGACGGCGTCTCCTTCAGCGTTGCGTCGGGGGAAGTCGTCGCGCTTGCCGGCGAGAACGGCGCCGGAAAATCGACCCTGGTGAAGTGCATCTCCGGCCTGTACAGGCCCGACGAAGGCGGGATCGTGCTGGACAACGTTCCCGTGCAATTCCATTCGCCGAACGACGCCAAGGGTATCAGCGTCATCCATCAGCATTTCAGTCTCTCGCCGGATCTGACGGTTGCCGAAAACCTGTTCGTGGGCCGCGAACCGCGCACGCGCTTCGGCTTCCTGGATCGCAAGCGCATGCGCCGTGAAGCGCAGGCGATCATGGATGATCTGGCACTTGATATCGGCATCAATGCAGAACTCCGCTCGCTCTCCGTCGGCCGCCAGCAGATGGTCGAGATCGCAAGAGCAGTTCTTTCGGACGCCTGGTTCTTCGTCATGGACGAGCCGACCAGCGCACTTTCCAACCGCGAGCGTGACCAACTCTACGAACTGATCGGCAAGCTCAAGTCCCGCGGCGCCGGAATTCTCTACATCTCGCATAAGATGGAGGAGATCTTCAGCCAGTGCGACCGTGTCGTGGTGCTGCGCGACGGCAAGTTCATCGGTGACCGGAAGATCGGGGAAACGAACGAGGCGGAAATCGTCTCTATGATGGTCGGTCGCGAAGTTGGCGATATCTTCCCCTATCTGAAGGCAAAGATAGGCGAAAAGGCGATCGGGGTTTCCGACATCTCCAACGGTAAATTGCTGAAGTCGGCAACGCTGAGCGTCCATCGCGGCGAAATCGTCGCTCTCGCTGGGCTCATGGGCAGCGGTCGGTCCGAGGTGTTACGACTGATCGCCGGCATGGAGACGCTGCACAACGGTGAGATCCAGATCTTCGGCGCGCCGCGGGCCGGCAGCGATGCAAAGGCGGCCAACCGGGACGGCATCGTCTATGTGCCGGAGGATCGGCATCTGGAAGGCTTCGTCGGAACCATGTCGATCCACGACAATCTTTCACTCGCCTGGATCCGCAGCAACAGCCCCTTCGGCCTCATCTCGCCACGTCGCATCATGTCGCTTGCACGCGAACTGATCAGCTCTCTTGGCGTTCGCCCGGCCCAGCCGGAGAAGATGACAATCGAGCTCTCAGGCGGCAACCAGCAAAAGGTCGTCATCGGCAAGTGGCTGGCGACCAAGCCCAGGATCATCCTGCTCGACGAGCCGACGCGCGGGGTGGATGTCGGCGCCAAATCCGAGCTTCATCATCTGATCGCCAAACTGAAAACCGAAGGTGCCGCGATCCTGATGGTCTCGAGCGAGTTGCCGGAAGTTCTCGGCGTCGCGGACAGGATCGTCGTGATGCGCGAGGGCCGTTCCGTTGGAACGCTCGAGCGCGGCGCAACCGAAGAGGACATCATGGCGCTGGCCTTTGGTGATCGCAGCAGCACCGCGCCCGCCGTCTCCACGCCCCGTCAACTGCAGGATACAAAGGTCTAGGAAATGGGTATGGCAAAGCTTCGCATAGCCATTGTTGGCTCCGGATATATGGGCCTGCTGCATGCCGGCGTCGTCGCCGACAGCGATATCGCGGAACTGTCGGGCATCGTCGATCCCAATATAGAGACAGGACGTAACGCGTCGGAGCGATTTGGAACGCGCCATTTTGTCGATGTGGATGCTGCACTGGAGGCCAATGCTGCCGACGCCTATATCGTCGCCGTTCCCGATCGCCTGCATGAAGCTGTCAGTTGCCGGTTGCTGACGGCAGGAAAGCCGGTCCTCCTGGAAAAGCCGATGGCCCATACGCTTTCCGCGGCGCAAGCCATCGCCCGGTCGGCGCGGGAGAGCGGCACGCAACTGCTCATTGCCCACATCCTGCGCTTCGATCCACGCTATTGCGAGGCCGCAGCCGCAGTCCAGGCCGGTCGCATCGGCGAGCCAATCCACGGCACCAGCGGTCGTTTCACGAACCGCGACGTCGGCCAGCGCATGAACGGTGCTTCGAGCGTCTGCTTCTATCTCGGTATCCATGATGTTGATGCGCTGCAATGGATATCGGGCAATGACATCACCGCGGTCTATTCCCGCTCCGTTTCCAAGCTGATGCCATCCCTTGGCGTTACCAGCGAGGATGCGATCTTTTCAACTGTTGAGCTTTCGAATGGCATGGCCGGACAGCTCTATTTCGGCTGGACGCTGCCGCCGAACGTGCCGACCGGCATATGGGCGCGCACCGAGATCATCGGCACCGAGGGCATGATCGATCTTGATGTTCGCGACCATGGCCTTCGCGTGCTGTCGCGCGGCAGCTGGACGCAGCCGGATGGGCTTCACTGGCCGACGACCAACGGCCACATCACCGGCGATCTCTATGAGGAAGTAAGACACTTCGCGTCGGCCGTCCTGAACGACAGGCCGTTCGTGATGCCGGTAGAGGACGCGCTGCGCGCCGTGGCGGTCAACGATGCGATCCTGCGCAGCGCTGCAAGCGGCCAGCGTGAAACCGTCGAAGACTGGCGCATTTGATAGGGGAATGAGATGATGAATCGAGAGCACAACATCCTCCTGAGACGCGTTCTCGACCTATCGCCCGCGATCCTGCTGCTTGCGCTGCTGGTCGTCTTTGCCATCGTCGATGCGCGCGTGGTTGCCACCCAGAGCCTCATCAACGTCGTCGCGCAGGCAACGCCGATCGCTGTCCTGGCGCTTGGCGCATTGATCGTGCTCTTGACCGGCGGCATCGATCTTTCGGCCGGTGTCGGGGTTGCTTTCTGCGCGGTGCTGATCGCAAGCCTTGTGGACGCGGGCACGGGCCTGACCGGTGCGATCGCCATCGGCTTTTTCGTCATGCTGCTCATCGGGCTGTTCAATGGCGTGGTCATCGCACTGCTGAAGATACCACCCTTCGTGACGACCCTTGCCACCATGGTCGCACTGCAGGGCGCCACGCTCGCGGTCGCCTCCAAGGGCGTTCTCATTCTCAAGGAACCGGTGCTGAAATTCGTTGGGATCGAGCGCAGTTTCGGAGTTCCACACGTCATCGTGGCCACTCTGATGATCGTGGCATTCGCAGCCATGCTGATGCGCCGCACCCGCTTCGGCTTGCGGACATATGCACTCGGCTCGGATGTCGCGGCAGCGGAGCTTGCCGGCATCCCGGTCAAGCGGCACACGATCCTGATCTATTGCGCATCGGCGCTCTTCGTGTTTCTGACCGCGGTGGTGATGATCAGCCGCGTGCCGATCGTGACGCCGAATATCGGCGGCACCTCACTGTTGCTTGACGCCATTGCCGCGGCTGTCCTTGGCGGCACCAGCATCTTCGGCGGGCGCGGCACGGTCTGGGGCGCCATAACCGGAGCGCTGATCGTCAGCCTCCTGACCACCGCATTGCGGATATTTGGCACCGACCCGTCAAGTCTCGAACTCTACAAGGGCGCGATTATCATGGCAGCGCTGCTTGCGGATTCGGCCATGACCTACGGCAAGGCCCGTCTTGCGGAGGCGGCGCGATGAGCGGCGTACCCGTGAGACTGGCGCCTCCCGCGCAATCCAGCCTTGCCCTGATGACGTCGCCGGAGGCAAGACTCTATGCCGCGAGCGGATCGGTGAGGCCTGTCGCCATCCTGCCACTTGGCGCCATCGAGCAGCATGGGCCGCATCTTCCCCTCGGCGTCGACAGCTGGCTTTCCGAGGCCGTCGCACTGGCTGCGGCCGACGGTCAGCCGACCATGCGGGTCTGCGAGCCATTCGCCTACGGTTCCTCGGAGCATCACCGCTCCTTCGCCGGCACCATGAGCCTGAGCCCCCAGACCTTCATCGCCGTGCTGGTGGATCTGTGTGCCGGCCTTGCCGCCGACGGCTTCCTGCCCGTGATGCTGAATGGCCATGGCGGCAACCGCGCCGCCATCCAGGTTGCGATCACCACACTGGGCCAATGCGACATCGTGACCGCCGGCTTTTCCTATTTCGATCTGATTGCCGACATCGCCGATGAGGTCCTGCCGGATTCAGCCAAGGGCACTGGCCATGCCTGCGCGCTTGAGACGTCACTGATGATGCATGTGCTCGGTACAAGCGTTCGCGAAGATCTGATCCCCGAGGGCGGCACGCCTCCTTCGTGGCCCGACCCTCACCTGTTTGCCGGCCCCGCCGTTGCCGTCTGGCGCCGCTTCGAGGCCATCCGCGAAAATGGCGTTATCGGCATCCCCTCGGATGCGCGCCCCGAGGCGGGTGCCAGACTTTTCCAGGCGGCCGTCGAACGCAGCCGCGCCACCATTCTGAAAATCCAGTCTGACTTCGGTCAAAGGAGTTCGTCATGACGATCCAATTCAAATCCACCCTGGAGGGACCAAACCTTCGTGGCATGCCGATCGTCTCGGAACTGCCTTCCGGAGCGCGTGTAGGCCTTAACCGCATCGGCAGCGAATGGACTGCCGGAACATCCGGACGCTACCTGAAGATCGACAGCCCTGCGACCGGGGAGCCACTTGGCTATCTTGCGCTCTCCACACGGGCGGATGTGGGCCGTGCCATAGCCGCAGCAGAGAAGGCACGGGAGACCATGCGCAAGATGGGTGTCTTTGCGCGAGCGGAACTTTGCATGCGCATCGCCGACGAGATCGACAAGCGGGCGGAATCGCTGGCAACACTTCTGTGCCTTGAGCAGGGAAAGCCATTTCACATCGAGGCCAAGGCGGAGGTTCGCGCCGCTGCTCTCGGCTTCCGCAATGCCGCCGAGCAGATGAAATGGCTGGAAACGGCGGCGTTTCCTGTCGCAGATGCCAACAAGCGGGCCTTCAGCTTCTTGCAGCCCAAGGGCGTCTTTGCGATCATTACGCCCTGGAATTTTCCACTGGGCCTGCCCTGCCTCTACTACCTGGGTCCGGCTGTTGCCACCGGCAACACCGTGGTCTGGGTCCCTGCACCGACGACGTCGCTGATCGCAACGGCACTCGTCGAATGTTTCATCGAGGCAGGCCTGCCCGACGGCGTAATCAATCTTGTGCTTGGCGATGGCGCCGAGGTGGGGGACGAGGCTGTCATTCACCCGGGCACGCACGCGATCGGCTTTACCGGCAGCTCGGTGACCGGCGACATCATCGCCCGGCGCGGTGCCGGCAAGCCGCTTCTCCTCGAAATGGGCGGCAACGGCCCGACGATCGTTCTGGCCGATGCAGACATCGACATGGCAGCGGCTCAGATCGGGGCTGGCTGCTTTGCCAATGCCGGGCAGATCTGCACGGCAACCGAGCGCGTGCTGGTTCACAAGTCGGTTCATGACCGCTTTGTCGAAGGTCTCATCAAGGCCGCATCCAAGGTGCGCATGGGCGACCCCTTCGACCCTGCCACAACGATGGGACCGGTCAACAATGCGCATGCCGTCGACAAGGTACTGAGCCACATCGCCGATGCCAGAGCGCGCGGCGCAAACATCGTTGCCGGCGGCAAGGTCGCGGCTGGCTTTCCGACCAATCTCTATTTCGAGCCGTCGATCGTCACCGGCCTGACACGAGAAAGCCTGCTGAATATCGAGGAATCCTTCGGCCCCGTTGCGCCGGTCCTGACCTTCGACACGGACGAGGAAGCGCTTGAGCTGGCTGCCTCCAGCCCCTATGGCCTTTCGGCAGCCGTCTTTACCAGCACCATCAAGAACGCATTCTCATACGCGGAAAATCTCCGGGTCGGCATCGTCAATGTCAACGAAATGAGCTGCTACTGGGAGCCCCACATTCCTGCGGGCGGTGCGGCCGGCACCAAGAGCGGCCTTGGCCGCACAGGCGGCCGCCATACGCTGATGGAAATGTGCGATCTCAAGACGATCACCATCGACATAACGCGATAACGCGGCAAACCTGGTCCGAAAGCAAAGGGCTCGGCGATCTCTCGCCGAGCCCTTTGCAATTCATGCCTGAGGAACACTCAGGATTTGATGCGCAGGATCACTTCGACTTCGACCGTCATCCGGTTTGGCAGCGACCCCATGCCAACGGCAGAGCGGGCATGGCGGCCGTCGTCGCCAAGCACCGCAACGAAGATATCGGAGCATCCGTTGATGACCTTGGGATGATCGGCAAAGTCCGGCACGGCATTGACCATACCCAGCACCTTGATGACCTCGATGCGGTTGAGGTCGCCGACAAGATCGTCCACGACACCCAGCAGCTGCAGGCCAACCAGCCGCGCATGCTGATAGGCTTCTTCCCAGGTTACATCCTGGCCAACCTTGCCGGTGTAGAAGCTGCCATCCGGACGGCTTGGTCCCTGCCCTGCCAGGTAAATGAGATCGCCGCAAAGCTTGGCGGGAACATAGTTTCCGGCGGGGCTGGGTGTCTTCGGCAATTCCAGGCCCAACGCCTTGAGCCGATCATATGCGTCTGTCATCTGCTGCCCTGTCTTCTATGCGAGGTCTGACTGGCGAAGGCTTTCCGCCATCTTCTCGGCAATCATGATGGTGGTGAGATTGGTATTGGCCTGGCAATCGATCGGCATGATCGACGCGTCGATCACCCGGAGGCCCTCGATGCCGTAGACCCGGCATTCCACATCGACGACGCTTTGGCCCTCCGGCCCCATGCAGCATCCGCCAATGCCGTGCTGCGCATCGGAGGATTGCGCCAGCAGGAATTGCCCGAGTTCCTCGTCGCTAGCGGTATCGAGCCAGGAAAGCGGAAGATCTGAATCGCCCAAAAGAATCCGCTCGCAGATATCCTGAATAGGCGCCTGCTTGGCCATCTCGCCCAGATGCCGGTAGGCATTGCACATGCGTTGCAGATCCAGCGGATCATCCAGCATGTTTTCCTCGACGACCGGCTGATCGAAGGGGTTGGCGGAACGGATGGAAACGCTGCCGCGGCTTTTGGCCTCCATGAGGATGAGGTTGATCATTGCCTCGCCGAACTGCGCGCTGTCGGATTCCACGCCGATGCCGCCATGGTTCATGGCGACATACAGGATGTCGTCCTTTTCTGCACCCAGGAGCCCGGAGCTCATGCGGACGCAGCAATTGGTATGGCGCGCATTGACATCGGTCGCCTTGAACTCCGGCTTCAGCTTGAGCTCGATGCGGCAGTAGGGATGGTCGAAGAAGCCCTCGCCCACCGGCAGATCCCGCATCCTGGTGATGCCGAGCCTTTCGAGAAGCGCCGACGGGCCGACACCCGAACGCTGGAGAATGGCGGGGGAATGGATCGAGCCCGCGGAAAGAATGACAAGCGGTGCGCTGAACTGATGCGCTTCGCCGGCAACGATCGCCAGAACGCCACTGGCCGCATCGCCTTCGAAATGCACCTTGTCAACGGTCGCCTGGCCGATGATCGTCAGGTTGTCCCTGTCCCTGGCACCTTCCAGATATCCGTCATTGACCGAGACGCGCTTGCCGTCGCGATTGTTGATCGGATAGGTGCACACGCCTTCTGCATCCGGTGCATTCAGGTCGTCGTGCCAGGCATTGCCGAGATCAAGAGCGCTCTGGCGCATGGCCTTGTCGACATTGCCCCATTCATCGACGGGGCTGCGATAAATCGGTATCGGACCATCGCTGCCATGGAAATTGGCCTTGATCGGATCGTCTTCGAGGCGGCTGAAATAGGGAAGAACATCGGCGCCCGACCAGCCCTTGCAACCATATTCTTCCCAGCGGTCGAAAGCGTGTAGCAGGCCGCGAATGGCGATCTGGCCGTTGACGGCCGTAGATCCGCCGGCGCCCTTGCCGCGCCAATAGACCCGATGCTCTTGGCTCTTCGTCCGGCGTGCCATGAGATCCGGATACATGTATGTTTCCTGGAAATGCCTGGGCAGCAGCAGATTGAAGGGATTGGCGCTTGCCATTTCGGCCGGCTGCTCCTGGCTTCTATAGTCAGGTCCCGCCTCCAGCAGAAGGACGCGGGTCTCGGGATTTTCGCTCAGACGGGCTGCAAGAACCGCACCAGCAGCACCAGCCCCCACAACGATAACATCAAATGACATGCTCGCATTTCCCTGATTGTGATCCTCGCCGACGCGCACGCCGGCCGGTCATCATATGGTTCCCTCTATGTGGATCGAAACTCGACCTGCCTTCTCCGCCCGTCGAGCCCAAGCCTTTTGGGCACGCAATGCGTTCTGTATGGCGAATGAAAGATCATCATAATCTGATTCATATGTAAATGTTATTTTGTATATGAAACTTCATCTCGGACGTATCCAGAATTTCCTTCCTGCTCCGCAAGGCTGCATGAGTGACGGTCCAATACAGTTTTTTGCGAATTGGCCTATCAAGGAAGCGCGGTCGTCGAATCCAACGCTCTGAAGGCACCCTGTGTATGATGCTTGCGCAGGACGGCAACACTTCTACGCAGCTTGAGCCCATAGTGATACGTGCGGGATCTGTTGAGAACGGAGCTCGATCGGAGCCGCGTGGCTATGTCGCGCAGGATTCAGCTTCCGCTCAAACCCTCGCGGCCAGCCTTTTGTATAGTCTCTCCGCACTGAACTTGCACTCGGGATATCTTACCGAGACCACCAACTGCGGCGTTCCGCTGGGCGTGGGTCTCAACTTCGATGCCTATGCGACGACCATATTTCTGCCGAGGGCTTTGGCCTGATACAGGTTTTCGTCCGCAGCCTTCAGGCACCCCTGCGGATCGAAGCCCGGTCTGCAATGGAACGCACCGATGCTCGCAGACATGCGCACTGGCGATCCGGTAGGAGAACGCAGATCGATACGCGTAATTGCCTCACGAACCTCCTCGCAGAGTCCGAGCATCTCCTCGACAGTCAGATCGCACTGAAACAGAGCGAATTCTTCGCCTCCGAGACGTCCCGCCAAATCCGATTGCCCCTGGTACCGGGCGAGGACGCGGCCTGTGCAGCGAAGCGCTTCATCACCCGTTGCGTGGCCGTATTGGTCATTAATCGATTTGAAGTAATCAAGATCAAGAAACAGAAGGCCGCCGGATCCTTGTCGTTGACTGACCTTTTCCAGATCCCCCAGAAATGCCCGCCGCGTGAGAATACCCGTGAGGTCATCCTTACGGCTTTGCTGGCGAAGTTCCTCATAGGCATCCGCCAGCTTTTGCAAAGCCTCTGATGTCGCAGCTTCCGCCCGCCGCACTTTTTCCGATTGATGGAAATGAAGTGCCGAGGCCGGAATTGATATCGCAAGCGGGCAAAAGATAGTCATGAACAAACCAGCGCCCGCTACTTCTCCGCCCAACAGCGGAACAATGCTGAATGAGAGAGCCAACGAGGCCAACACCGAGAGCAAGCCGGTTAAAAGAGATTTCACCAAAACCGTGCGCATCAACACCACCCAGAATATAAGAGATGCTATAGATTCACGAGTTTAAATTTGACTGAACTGATTCGGTAAAAAGCTGTTCTACCCACCTCGTACCCAAAAGCCGTCTCCGATGTCGCGGGCGAGATCCACTGTGACTGGACACAGCCCACCTTCCCCAGGCGGCTTCGGCAACGCAAGAACAGACGAGCGGTGCCCGGTGACATCCTGGCGAAACTGCTGGCAGCCTGTGCCGGCGATCGGAAGTGGCAAGTCTGCGGGTCGAGGATCTGATCGACGTGGAGCCGGTACGCGCCGAGCCGGCCAACGACAGTTCCCCTCCCTTAACACGTCGCTGAAAAACACCTCCCTGCGGAATGTTTATCTTGGGTCTGAAATAAGCCGACGGCGACGATGACGCCCCCCGACGCGGCAGTGCCATGCTCGTTTCCCAGGCCTTCGGCGAGCCGGAACATTCGAAGACGACATCCGCACCTCAGCCATCGGTCAGACGCCCCGCTTCTTCGGCGAGATTCGTCTCGCGGATGTTCACTGTAATGATGCCTTGGTAAGGCGCTGCGATATCCAGCTTCGGCTGGGCAAGATCGGCTCCCTTCCGGAATAAGCGAGGCTAAAGGCGACGGCCGTTTTCATCGAACAGCGAGGCGAGAGCCGGCTGGAAGTACGCAGATTGTTCCGCGTTGAGTTTGACATTTTCATCCGCATCGATGCGAACCGAAATTGGCTCTTTCCCCGATCTCCCCCAGACGAGGCTGTCCGATCCCATGGGCTCGACGATCGAAAACGTCGCGGGCAGGCTGGAGAGGCTTGCGGGACCCGGCTGGAGCTGCATCTGCTCCGGCCGAACGCCGAGAGTCGCGATACGCCCCTCGCCGGGTGTATCGGCAAAGCCGTAACCGGAAACATCGACTTTTCGGCCGTCATGCAACTGGAAAGTCAGCCTTCCCGCATCGCTGACGACCCGGCCCGAAAGAAAGTTCATTGAAGGGGAACCGACGAAGCCGGCGACGAAACGGTTGACCGGACGACGGTAAATCTCCTTCGGCGTGGCGAACTGCTGAATGACGCCCCCACTCATCACGGCGATACGGTCGGCGAGCGTCAATGCTTCGATCTGGTCGTGAGTAACATAGATCATCGTCGAACCAAGCTCGGCGTGAAGCCGTTTCAGCTCGACACGCAGTTCGGTGCGAAGCTTGGCGTCGAGGTTGGAAAGTGGTTCATCGAAGAGGAAGACATCGACATCGCGCACCAACGCGCGGCCGATTGCAACGCGCTGCCGCTGGCCGCCCGACAGTTCGGCGGGGCGGCGCGCAAGCAGGTTTTCGATCTGCAAGATCTTTGCCGTGCGATCGACCCGACGTGCAATATCGTCCTTCGGCTTGCCGGCTATCTTCAGTCCGAAGGAAAGATTTCCTTCCACCGACATTGTCGGATAAAGCGCGTAGGACTGGAACACCATGCCGATGCCGCGGTCTTTCGGCTCTTCCCAGGTGACGTTTCTGTCGCCGATCCATATCTCGCCATCGCTGATATCGATCAGACCCGCGACCGCGTTCAGCAGCGTCGACTTTCCACATCCGGAGGGGCCGAGCAGCACGACGAACTCACCCTTGTCGATGTCGATATTCAGCGACTTCAGAACATTCAGGCTTCCAAAGCCGATAGCGAGGTCGCGGACGGAAACATGAGACATGCGTTTATCCCTTGACTGCGCCGGCGGTGATGCCGCGCACGAACCAGCGCCCTGAACCAAAATAGACGATGAGCGGAACGAGCGCGGTCAAGATGGTCGCTGCCATGTTGACGTTGTAAAGCTTTTCGCCCTGGGTCGAATTGACGATGTTGTTGAGCTGCACGGTCATCGGCAGGTTTTCGCGGCCTGCAAAGACGACACCGAACAGGAAGTCGTTCCAGATGCCCGTCACCTGAAGAATAGCGGCAACGACCAGGATCGGGATCGACATCGGCAGCATCAACCGGAAGAATATCTGCCAAAGTCCTGCCCCATCGACACGCGCAGCCTTGAAGAGTTCGATCGGAAGACTGCCGTAGTAGTTGCGAAACAGCAGCGTCAGGATCGGCAGACCGAACACGGTATGCGTAATGATGATGCCGGGCAGCGTCGAAAATATCCCGATTGCGGCATAGATCCGCACCAGAGGATAGATGAAGACCTGATAGGGAATGAAAGCGCCAAGCAGCAGCGTTGCAAACAGCACGTTGGCACCGCGCACGCGCCAGAAGGACAAGGCATATCCCGTTAGGGCAGCAATGAAGATCGAGAGGATCATGCTCGGGACCAAGATCTTTACCGAGTTCCAGAAGCCGACGCGAATCCCGCCGCAGTTGAGGCCTGTACAGGCCGTGCTCCAGGCCTGAATCCAGGCGTCGATCGTCCATAGCTGCGGGATCGCAAAGATATTTCCCTGGCGGATTTCCGGCATGGATTTGAGCGAGGTGACAACCATCACGTACAAAGGCAAAAGGAAGAACAAGGCCGCGATCACCAGGAACGCATAAAGCCCGACGCGGCCCGGCGACAGACGCTGGGGCTTGCGCCCGCGTGGGCCTGGATACCCGGAGGTCGATACAACGACGGTCATCACGCTGCTCCTCTCGGTTTTTCCCGGAAATATTCGGAATAGAGCCATGGTGTGACGACGATCACGACGGCGACGAAAAGAACGGTGGCAGCCGATGTGGCAAGGCCGATGTTCGAGCGACCGAACAGATAGTCCATGATGAACTTGCCGGGCACTTCGGTCGAGATTCCCGGTCCGCCTCCGGTTGTTGCAAGCACGAGTTCGTAGACCCTGACCACCGAGATTGCGAGCAGGACGGTTGCCGTGATGATCGTCGGACGCAGGATCGGCAGAACGATATGGAGATAGACCCGCCACGTCGGGATGCCGTCGATCCGCGTCGCCTTCCAGAGTTCATGATCGACGCCGCGCAAGCCTGCCAGCATGATCGCCATGACAAGGCCGGACGATTGCCAGATACCGGCCAGCACAATGACATAGATCGCCTTGTCGTTTTGCACGATCCAGTCAAATCGGATCCAGTCGAAGCCCCAGGCGTCAGCCGTGCGCTGCAAGCCCAATGTGGGGTTCATGATCCATTGCCAGACCAGTCCGGTGACGATGAACGACATGGCGAAAGGATAGAGAAAAATAGTGCGGAAGGCACTTTCGAAACGCACGCGCTGATCGAGCGCAACGGCGAGGAGAAAACCCAGAGCCAGGCAGCCGGCGATGAAGAGCACGCCAAACAGAACCATGTTCTGTAGCGAAAGCGTCCAGCGCGCCGTCGCGAATAGACGTTCATACTGTTTGATCCCGGCAAAACTGTTCACCGGCAGAAGCTTTGAATCGGTGAACGATATCCAGATGTTCCAGACGACCGTGACGACATAGGCGAGCAGCACGATCAAAAATGCCGGAAAGAGAGCAACATAGGCAGACATCTGCCGTTTTCGCGCGGTTCTCATGGCATAACCCCCATTTCGGTCAGCCGGCAGCGTGACGCTGCCGGCGTGAAGTTGAATCGGTTAGTTTGCCTGCTTCATCGACACGACCCATTGCTCGACGAACTCATCAGCCGTCATGGCGGGATTGGTCCAGTACTGGGCGATCAGGTCGGTATTCGACTGGACCATGTCCTGTGGCGCGAGGACATCATAGGACAGCACTGATCGGTTCGGATCCTTGACCGCCTCGATGCCCTTTTGTGCGCAGGCATCGAGTTTGGACGTATCGACATCAAGGCGAACCGGGATCGAACCCTTCTTTGAATTGAAGGCGAGCTGTCCCTCCTTCGACATGATGACCGTTACGAGCAGCGTCTGCGCATCCTTGGCCGATTCATCCTTGAGGACAGGGAAGACAAAGATGTCGCCGCCCATCATGAAGGTCGAGGAACCCGGCCCGAGCATGCACCCGAAGTCCTTATCCGCGATCTTGTTGGCATGGATGAATTCACCCTTTGCCCAATCGCCCATGAACTGAATGCCGGCTTTGTTGTCGAGAAGCAGGCCGGTGGCGACATTCCAGTCACGGTTCGGACTGCCGACGTCCTGATAGTCGCGCAGCTTGGCGAATATCTCGGCGATGTGCTTGAATTCCGGCGTTTTGACCGCTTCGGTATCCTGATCCTTCCATATCTTCAGGTAAAGATCGCGACCGCCCTCACCGAGCAGGATGTTGTTGAACATCGATTGCAGCTGCCACGGCTGGCCGCCAACAGCCACCGGGATCAGACCGGCCGCCTTGATCTTGTCCAGCGCCGCAAACATCTCGTCCCAGCTCTTGGGCTCCGACGTCACGCCCGCCTTTTCGAAGACAGGTTTGGAATAGAAAATCCAGTTGTAACCGTGGTCGTTGATCGGCGCGCCATAGATATGGCCTTTGTACTGAATGGCGTTGTAGAAGTCGGGAGTAAGGGCCGCCTTCCAGTTTTCCTTCTCGGCAATATCGTCCAGTGGTCGCAGCATACCTTGGTCCGCGAGCTCATTCATCTGCGTGCCGGTGTTGAATTGCATGGCAGAAGGCGGGTTGCCGCCAAGAATACGGTTGAGGCCGATGGGACGTGCGACCGAACCGCTGCCGGCGATCGCCGTATCGACCCATTCGCCGCCGGCGGCGTTGAAGGCGTTTGCCAACTCTCGCACCGCTGCGGATTCACCGCCCGATGTCCACCAGTGCAGCACCTCTGCCTTCTTGCCTTCGGCGTGGGCACCGGAAACGGCGACCGTGATCAATGCTGTGGCGCCAAGAAACGCCGTAATAAGACTGCGCATGTGCTCCTCCTCCTGCGCCCGCGGGCGCGCGCTTTCACCCACCGTCTTGCTAACGGCGGCTTCCTCATTGATTTCCCAAAGACCACGGGCCTCCGTTCCCGGGTCGGGCGGGCAGCGCTCAAGTGCGCCGCCCGCCTCTGCAGTCTGGGAGGACTGCCTTAAACGAACTGGCCCTCCTTCAACTGCTGCGGGATCGGATCAGGCCGGCCGCAACTGCTGTGAATGGCGACAACCTTCTTCGATTGCGCCGACCGCTCGAAGGCGGTCATGACCTCCAGCGCGTGGAAGGCGAGCTCGGATGACACACGGTGCGGCCGGCCCGAGCGAAGCGAATCGACCATCTCGGCTGCCCCGAGGCCGCGTAATCCGAGATGCCCCGGAACGCCCTCGACATAAGGGTGATCGACCGTGATCTCTTCCCAGTGTTCGGCACCCTCTGTGAAAATCTCCACTTTGCCCGTGAAGTTGTTCGGGTCAGGGGTCACCATCGACCCCTTCGAGCCATAGATCTCGATCTGATTGTGTTTGTGCTTCACCACGTCGAAACTCGTCGCGATCGTTACCGTCGCGCCGCTGTGGAATTCCATCACGCCGGTCAGATGGGTCGGCGTCAGGACCTTGATGGTTTCGCCGAAGCGCGGTTGTGTCTTCACCGGGCGCTCGATCCGCGTCACCTTGGCCGCACCGAAGACCTCGCGAACCGGGCCGAGCAACGCAATGAGATTGGTGACATAATAGGGGCCGACATCCAGCATCGGGCCGCCGCCGCGCCCATAGAAGAAGGCCGGGTTCGGATGCCAGTGCTCATGTCCAGGCAAAAGCAGCATCGCGGTTGCGGAAACGGCGGTTCCTATGCGACCTTCATCATAGAGCCGGCGGGTCAGCTGATGACCGCCACCCAGGAAGGTGTCGGGTGCGCAGCCGAGCCGCAGATCGCTTGCACGCGCAAGCGACATCAGTTCTTCGGCCTCCGTCATAGAAACGCCGAGCGGCTTTTCGGAATAGACGTGCTTGCCGGCAAGCAGCGCCCTTTTGCTGATGGCATAATGAGCAGTCGGAGTCGTCAGATTGATGATCAAGCCGATTTCCGGATCTGCCAGCATGGCATCCAGAGACACCGCCTCTACGCCGAAGCCCTCGGCCAACTTCCTCGCCGAACCTTCATAGAGGTCGTAAATCGACTTCACACGGATGAAATCGAACATGTGAAGCGTCGCGACATAGGTGGCACTGATATTGCCCGCGCCGACGATGCCGACCTTCATGGGAATGGTTCCGCTCATTCTTCAGTTCCTCAAGCGATGTTGATGTCGAGTTCGGCAGCGCTTTCACGCAGATAGCGGATGCCGCGTTTCATTTCGGAATCGAATTCCGGGGTGGCTTCGCGGAAGTGCGTCCAGTGCGAGGCGCCGGGCGCGTCTTCGAGTTCGAGGGTGATGGGACCGGAATAGCCGATCGTCTCGAGCGCTGCGAAAATAGCCTTCCAGTCGATCTTGCCGCGGCCCGGCCGCCAATGGGCGTTGGTGTGGCCCTCATTGTCGGAAAAGTGTGTGTTGAAGATCCGATCACCCAGTGCGAGGACCACGTAGTGCGGCATGTCGCCGGCTGGAAAGAGATGGCTCGGGTCAAAGTTGAGACCAAGGTTTTTGGCGCCGGTGCGTTCAATCAGCCGCAGCATGCCCTGCCCTGAGCTGACCCAGCGGTAGGGATGTGGCTCGATTGCCACGTTTAGCCCCGCCCCGGCCGCAATCTCGCAGGCCCTGGCAAAGCCATCGACAACGGCCTCGTATTCGGCTGCCCAGTTCCACTCGGGCCTGACCTCGGCGGTCCATTCCTGGGAAATCGGCCGCTGCAGGATCGGCTTGACATCCGACTGGAACGGATAGGGCGTCATACTCGTCATGATCGGCGCGCTGATCTTCGCCACGAGATCGACACCGCGCTTATAACCATCAAGATCAACCGTGGAGGTCGCCGACCCGCCGGTGTAGGTGAACGGCAGATTGTAGAAGAAGTTTGTCAGCAACAGGCCCTCGCCGTCGGCGATCGCCTTCAGTTCTCGGATTGTCCCGTCGCTGTAGTAGCTGAGCATATCCACCGACCAAGCGGTGAGCTCGAAGCCTTTGCAGCCCGTCGCGGCCAGGCGGCGCAGAGCCACATCGTAGGGCGGATTCCAGTTGAACGTCCAAATGGGCGAGCCAAAAAATAGCGAGCTCTTGCTCACGTCTTCCTCCCTCATAAAAGCCATTGATTGACGAGCGGAATACCCGTCTCGAATTACCGGAGCTGACGCTCCATTTCCGTCGAATTCCAATTCGTAACGTTACGAATGATGGATGCGGCGATATCTGTCAACATGCTGCGCGGGAGGAAATTATGCTGCATTGCAGCGGTAAAAATGAAATTCGTAACGTTACGAATTACTTGTGGACTTGTTGCCGACTGCAAATTTTTTATTGCTCAGGGAGCTCGCTTTGATGTTCGACAAATTCGGCGTCAACCAGCTCTTGAAGACCGCCCGGAGCTTCTCCGCCAATCGACCGGGAGAGGAGGTCAGCAAGCCGCTGGCCGATCACGAAGTTGGAATAATAATAGGTGCTGAGCGGAGGATTGAAGAAGTCATGCAGCCGGCTTCCTCCATAGGTCACCACGGAAAAGTCGCGAGGTACTAATCTCCCGAGCGTTCTGAGACCGGAGAGAAATCCAAGGGCAGCTTCCTCGCTGCCGACGAAGGCGGCGGTCGCATCGGGGTGTTTTGCCAGCGCATGAGCCGCGAGTTCCTTGCCGCTGTCCGGTGTGGTCGGCGCGAAGAAAATCCTGTCGTCGGGGACAGTGAGATTACGGCGGTTAAACTCGTGTGTCCAACCCTTCACAAATTGAAGACTGTAGCTGAACTGGCTGGAAGGCGCGATCAAAAGCGGCCTGACATGACCGGCGTCAAGAAGTTTCGCCGCCGCCGCCGCCCCGATTTTTTCGTGGTTGATATCGATACTGGGGTGCGGCGTGAGAAGCTCGGTACGCCCGAAAGTCACGAAGGGCATCCCGACTTCCAGCAGGTATTTGACACGGTCATCCTGCGGTTTGGTGTGGGTGATAACGACGCCGTCGACGGAGCCTTCCTCCACGAGATCTCTGACTGTGGCGAGCGGGTCGTCCGCCTGAAGCTGCGGAACGACGGTTGTTCGGTAGCCGAGACCTTTCATGCCTCGCGAGACACCCTCGACAAGGGAGGCGACGACGATGTTCATTTCGCCTTCGCGCTCGAACGGGAGAACAATCCCGATTGCATGTGTCTTGCCGGTGCGCAGGTTGAGCCCGCCGAGATTGGGCCGGTATCCGAGTTCGCCCGCGGCCTTCTTTACAAGATCGATCGTTTCACGATTGACCTCAGGTCCCTCCTTCAGAGCGCGACTGACGGTTGTTACCGAAAGACCGAGAGAGATCGCCACTGTCCGCAGGGTGACGCGCTGATTCATGTCGCGTCTTGGGCCCTTTGATCCAATCGATCTCGGTGCGCGTGCCAAGTCATCTCCCTTCTGCTCTTCGCGAACCGCTTCCGCCATCGTATCCAACCCACTGGGTTCCACTGATCGTTATATGGCCTTGCTCGTTCTGAGGAAGTAAATATCGTAGACGCGCTCTGAATTGAAGATAAACGCATTGCTCGTAAAACCATTTTTTGTGGAGCCTGACTCGGCCAGGGCGCACCAGCAATCTAGTGCAGCCCCTGAATTTTAGGCTCAACACCCATTGCAAACCCTTACGGCATCGCGGCCGATAAACTCTGCTCACCGGAGGCTAGTTAGCCAAGCTTCCGATCCCGATAAGTGAATTTGATCGGTGTCTATTCACAGGCATCCGGAGCTTGCTCCCTGAATGGTCAAGGCTCGGCATTCGCACGTTGATTGGCCTTTAGATCGAGCAGATGCTCCAACATCCGCGTTTCGCGTCTCAGATCCGGATGTGAGCCTTTCGCTGCGGGCGGAACTCGGATATTCGCGTTTTAGAATTTCGGCTCAAGTGAGGCAGGCATGGATACGAACAATCGAACCTCGGAGGTGCTGATGGAGCGATTCCAGCAGCACAGGGCGCAGTTGAGTCGGTCGGAGCTTGCGGTAGCAGAGCATCTTGTGGCGATGCCGATCGATATTCTGATCTTCCGCAGCGCAGAGGAGATCGCCACAGATACCGGAACGAGTGATGCGACCGTCATCCGCGCCGCGAGGCGGTTGGGATTCAGCGGACTGCCGGAACTGAAGCGCGTCTGCAGCCGCGTCATGGCAAAAACCCTCCCGGCGAGCGAACGGCTTGAGCAGCGCTTCCGCGCAACGGGAGATGATCTCTCCAAGGTCGCCGGCCAGATGTTTGCCGCAGCGCGCGAAATCCTGACATCCACGGAAGAACAGATAGACGCAGATGCGCTTGTCCATGCCGTCTCCATCCTCGAAGCAGCTGACACGGTATGGTGTCTGGGCTTTGGAACTGCTGAAGCAGAAGCGAAACATTCGGCCGTCGTCTTGAGTAGGGTTGGCGTCAGGACCCGCTGTTCCGGCTCTTCCGGATTCTCGCTTGCCAACGAACTCATCGACCTTCGCACCAGAGACGTTGTATTGATGTTTCATGCCCTGCGCGAGACTGCGGAACTCAAGCTGGTCGTCGACCAGATCGAAGATCTCGGCTGTAAGGTTGTCCTGGTGTGTGGCGTTCAGTTGCGCGCGTCTTATCAGGACAAGGTGTCCGCCGTGCTCACCTGTGTCGGTTCGCCCTCCAAGCTCGCCAGCTGGAGCATCGGCGCGATCGTGATCGCCGACTTGCTCGCTTACGGAATAGCCGTGCGCAACCAGCAACAAGCTGTTGATAGCAGGCAGCGGCTGGCCGCTCTCAGGGATCGTATCGTTCGCGCAGATTAGGTCCATCAAGACGGCTGCGAGTTGAGGTCGATTGCGACCTGAAATTAAATATGAGATTTCCAGTAAAGTATATTGAAGTTCACACGACGATACTGTAGTCAATGCGACAGAAAAGTGGCGCTTTGGTGGCCCTCCCGTGTCGACATAGAGACTATACGAATGATTTGACCTTCCCAGATCCTTACCCGGACCCTGTCGTTAAGACGCATGTCCAGACAGTGTTGTTCTCGGAAAAATCACGAGTGCCCTGCGGCACCATCCATAAATATTCCACCCAACAGCGTGCAGACGTTCGACTGCGGGCACAGCGAAAACTTGTCTATCGACTGCATAAAGAGGGATTCCCATGCTTCACAACCGCAATGCAATCAGAGCCGCTCTTCTCGCGACAGTAGCCGCCGTGCCAGCTCACGGCTTTGCCCAGGACGCTCACCAGGACGGCGGCACTGTCCTGGAGACCATAACGGTGACTGGCAACTGGCTCGACGAACCGAACGAAGAAAAGGTCCTCAAACATGCCGGCGCCCGCACGATCATCGACCGTAAAAGGGTCGACGAAAGCGGCGCGAGCAACATTCGTGATGTGCTGCGGCAGGTTCCCGGCGTTCAAGTGCAGGACAGCAGCGGCACCGGCGGCAGTGACGTTTCGTTGAACCTCGGCGTGCGCGGCCTGACCTCGCGGCTATCGCCGCGCTCGACAGTGCTGATAGATGGCATTCCGCTGTCTTACGCGCCCTACGGGCAGCCCCAGCTTTCGCTTTTCCCCTTGGTTCTCGGCAATGTCGATACCATTGACGTGGTGCGTGGCGCCGGCTCGGTACGCTATGGGCCCCAGAACGTCGGCGGCATCATCAACTTTGTGACGCGCCCGATCCCCGACGACTTCACCGCAGACGTGTCGTCCGGCGCCGAAATTTACGGCAACAACGGCCATGTCAAAGCGACGCCGAGCTTCTTCATGGGCGGCACAAACGCGGATGGCCTGGGCGCCGCCCTCCTCTACTCCGGTATCCACGGCGAAGGCTACCGTGACAGCAACGACCGCTCTG
>DASWOH010000072.1:0-32332 GCA_036398815.1 Rhizobium sp.
GGCATCGCCGATGACCGGGTCGCAGGCATAGAAGAGATCGGGGTTGTTCTCCCTGAGCGCCGCCACCAGCCGGGCGGCGGAGCGCGCCTGCGCGGCATTGCCGAAATACCCCGACAGCACGGCCTTCACCTCCGGCAGCCAGGGTGCTGCGATGAGATCGTCGATCGCGTGGTCGAAATCCGCCTCGGCGAAGGTCAGCCGCGTCGAGCGGCCATGGCCGGGGTGCCAGGGAAGAACGATGGTCGGCAGCGCCCAGACGGGATGACCGAGGGTTTCCAGCGCGAAGACGGCGGCGCGATTACCGACGGAGCCTCTGACGACATGGCTGGAGATGACGATAACGGCGCCCGCCGAATTGTCCGACATGATGCTTGCTTCCGGCTCCGCTCTTCCGACTTCGATGGCGTTGTGATGATCCCTTTATCGTCGCTCTGTCAACCGCGCTTCACACAGTCATGAAATCGTCCGTTGAGGAGCTGATATCGGCAATTCCGTGCCGATATCACGCGCCTTGTCCCGAGATCACGAAGTTCGGCAAGATTCTTCAAAATTTGAGACCGGATCGGCCAAAAAGCGATGAAATCCGCATTCACTTTGCCAGTTTTTTCGATAGATCTTCTGCTACTGTGGTCAAAATCTTGAAATTTGGAGGAAATTCATGGCGTCCAGGACCAATCCGAAACGGGAAAAACAGATCGAAGCGGCGCGAAAGATCGCTGCCGCGACCGGCGAGGCGCATCTCGATCCGGAAATTCTGTTCGGCCGGGCGAGCAATGACGACATGGAACGCTACAGCCCGGAAATGCTTGCCCTTGCCGCAGTGCACGCGGCCAAGGAGCTGGCGGCTTGGAACGATGCTTCCCCCCGTGTTTCGATCGAGCAGGTGGCCAATATCGATCCGGATGGCGTGCCCGTCTCGATCCTGTCGATCACAGACCGCAACATGCCCTTCCTCTACGAATCCGTCATGGGCGAGGTGACGAGCAGCTACCGTGACCTTCACATGGCCGTACACCCGATCCTGGTCATCGAGGACGGCAAGCGGCCAAGCCTTTATTCCGCCGATCATCCGAGCGATCCCGCCCATCGCGCCAGCCATATCCAGCTGCATCTGGCGCCGCTGATCGCAGCGCAGGCAGCAGACCTGATCAAGCGCGTGCTGACCGTGCTCGATCAGACGCATCTGACAGTTTCCGACTGGACGCCGATGCTGGCGCGGCTCGATACGGTGATATCGGAACTTTCCGTCCATGAGGCGGCCGGCCGCCGCAAGGCGGACCGCGACGAGGCGCTGGCTTTCCTCTCCTGGCTGCGCGACGGCAATTTCACTTTCCTCGGCATGCGCGAATACGTCTATTCCGGCAAGGGCGCCAACGCCAAGGTGGAGCGCGACCGCGGCACCGGCCTCGGCATCCTCTCCAATCCGGATGTCCTCGTTCTGCGCCAGGGCAAGGACGCCGTCACCACGACGCCGGAGATCCTCGCCTTCCTCGACGGGCCGGATTTCCTGATCGTCACCAAGGCCAACGTCAAGTCGATCGTCCATCGCCGCGCCTATATGGACTATGTGGGCGTCAAGCGCTTCGACGCCGACGGCAATGTCACCGGCGAGTTGCGCATCGTCGGCCTCTTCACCTCGACCGCCTATACCAGCGCCGCCGTCGACGTGCCGCTGCTGCGCTCGAAAGTGCAGAAGGTCAAGGATCACTTCGGCTTCGACCCGGCCAGCCATTCCGGCCGCTTGCTGGAGAACACGCTGGAATCCTACCCGCGCGACGATCTCTTCCAGATCGACGCGACATTGCTCGCAAGCTTCGCCGAACAGATCAACGACCTGACCGACCGGCCACATGTGCGCGCGCTGCCGCGCATCGATCATTTCGACCGCTTCGTCTCGGTCATCGTCTATGTTCCGCGCGAGGAATACGACTCCCTCGTGCGCGAGAAGATCGGCAATTATCTGAAGACCGTCTATGACGGCCGCGTTTCCGCTTATTATCCGGCTTTCCCGGAAGGCGGCGTGGCGCGCGTGCATTTCATCATCGGCCGCAGCGGCGGCAAGACGCCGCATATTTCGCAAGCAAAGCTCGAAGAAGCGATCCGCGCCATCACCGCCCGCTGGGACGAACGTTTCGTCATGCTGGCTGGGCCGAAAGCGCCGCGCATCTCCGTCAGCCAGGCTTTCCAGGAAGCCTTCACGCCGGAGGATGCCGTCGCCGACCTGCCGGATATCACGGCCACCGCCGGTGCCGAGCCGATCCGCATCGCCTTCTACATCCGCAAGGACGAAGACGGCGATATCCTCTCGCTGAAGATTTTTCATGGCGACGGCAATCTGGCGCTGTCGCGCCGCGTGCCGCTGCTCGAAAATCTCGGTTTCAACGTCATCAGCGAGCGGACCTTCGACATCTATGTCACGGCCAAGGACGGCGAAATCGGCCATGTGGTCCTTCACGACATGGAGCTGGAAGCCCGCAGCGGCACAACGATCGATCTCGCCCGCCATGGCGCGGCGCTCGAGGAAGCCTTCCTCGCAGCCTTCGGCGGCACGATCGACAATGACGGCTTCAACCGGCTGATCGTCTCCGCCGATCTTTCCGCCCGCGAAACCAATGTGCTGCGCGCCTATGCCCGCTATCTCCGCCAGGCCGGCATCGCCTATTCGCAGGACTACATCGCCGCGACGCTGGACAAATATCCCGCGATCGCCGCCGCGATCTTCCGCCTGTTCCACGACACGCTCGATCCCAAGCTCAGCGACAAGAATCGCACCAAGAAGCTTTCCGAGCTGCATGCAACCATCGAGACCGAGCTTGCCGACGTTCCAAGCCTCGACGATGACCGCATTCTCCGCCGCTACGTCAACGCCATCGACGCAACGCTGCGCACCAACTATTTCCAGAGGAACGCGGACGGTACGCCGAAGGCCATGCTTGCCTTCAAGCTCGACCCGAAGCTGCTGGACGGCCTGCCGGAACCACGGCCCTTCCGCGAGATCTTCGTCTACGGCGTCGAGGTGGAAGGCGTGCACCTGCGCTTCGGCAAGGTGGCGCGCGGCGGTCTGCGCTGGTCGGATCGCGCCGAGGATTACCGCACTGAAGTGCTCGGCCTCGTCAAGGCGCAGCAGGTGAAGAACGCCGTCATCGTGCCGGTCGGCGCCAAGGGTGGCTTCTATACGAAGAAGCTGCCGGTCGGCGGCAGCCGCGACGAGATCTTCAATGCCGGCCGCGAGGCCTACAAGACTTATATCCGCACGCTGCTGTCGATCACCGACAATATCTCCGGCGCCGATATTATCGCGCCGCCGGACACGGTGCGGCTGGATGGCGACGACCCTTATTTCGTCGTCGCCGCCGACAAGGGCACCGCCACCTTCTCCGATACGGCGAACGCGCTGGCGCAGGAAGCCGGCTTCTGGCTGGATGATGCCTTCGCCTCCGGCGGCTCGGCCGGCTACGACCACAAGAAGATGGGCATCACCGCCCGCGGCGCCTGGGAGACCGTCAAGCGGCACTTCCGCGAGATGGATATCGACATCCAGACGACGCCGTTTACCGTCGTCGGCGTCGGCGACATGTCCGGCGACGTCTTCGGCAACGGCATGCTGCTGTCGCCGAAAATCCGCCTCATCGCCGCCTTCGACCATCGCGACATCGTCATCGATCCCGATCCCGACATGGAAAAGACGCTGGCCGAACGGCAGCGCCTTTTCGACCTGCCGCGCTCGAGCTGGCAGGATTTCGACAAGTCCGTCCTGTCGAAGGGCGCGATGATCATCTCCCGCTCGGCGAAATCGGTGACGCTGACGGCTGGGGCCGCCGCCGCGATCGGCATCGACAAGACAGTGGCGACGCCGTTCGAAATTATCACGGCGATCCTGAAAGCGCCTGTGGACCTCCTCTGGTTCGGCGGCATCGGCACCTATGTGAAGGCACCGGTGGAAACGGATTCCGAAGTCGGCGACCGCGCCAACGACCCGATCCGCATCACTGCCGAAGAGGTTCGCGCCAAGGTGATCGGCGAAGGCGCCAATCTCGGTGTCACCCAGAAGGGCCGCATCGCCTACGGCCTCAAGGGCGGACGCTGCAACTCGGATGCCATCGACAATTCGGCCGGCGTCAACACCTCGGACGTCGAGGTCAATATCAAGATCGCGCTCGCTGCCGCCATGTTCGACGACCGTCTGACGCGGGCGAAACGCGACACGCTGCTGGCGTCGATGACCGACGAAGTGGCCATCCTCGTCCTGCGCAACAACTATCTGCAATCGCTGGCGATCTCGCTGACCGAACGCAAGGGCACCGGCAACGCCCTGGAACTCAACCGCTTCATGAGCGTTCTGGAAGCCGCCAAGCAGCTCCACCGCAAGGTCGAGACGCTGCCGGACGACCAGACCTTTGCCGAGCGCTATGCCAACGGCCGGCCGCTCACCCGCGCCGAGATCGGCGTCCTGCTCTCCTACGCCAAGATCGTCCTTTTCGACGCGCTGGCGGCAAGCGACCTGCCGGACGATCCCTATTTCGCCGCGACGCTCAGCCGCTATTTCCCGGCAAAGATGCAGCGCTCGAATGCCGGCGACATCGCCGGCCATCGTCTGCGCCGCGAAATCATCGCGACGGCGCTGGCAAACGAGGCGATCAACCGCGGCGGGCCGGGTTTTGCCGTCAGCATGATGGATGCGACGGCGGCCTCGGCGGCCGAGGTGGTCAAGGCGGCCGTGCTCGCCCGCGACGGCTTCGACCTCGACCGGCTCTGGAACGAAACCGATGCGCTTGATGGCAAGGTCGGCGGACAGATGCAGAACCGCGTTTACAGCGAGATCACCGAGGTCTACACGGCGCTCACCCGCCTGCTGCTGAAAACCGGCGCCGCCAAGGGCAATATGGAGGAAACAATTAGCCGGCTTCAGACAGCCTTGAAAAAGCTGCGACCGCTCTTCCTCAGCCATATCCCGGCGGATTTCGCCGCCGAGATCGCGGCTCGCCAGACGGAATACCAGGCCGCCGGCCTGCCGGAAAAACTCGCCGGCGAGATCGCTATTATCTACGCGCTCGTCCTTGTGCCGGAGATCATGCAGATCGCCGAACGCACCGGCGATACGCTGAACCGTGCCGCCGAAAGCTACTTCACCGTGTCGCAGACCTTCCGTGTCGGCCGTCTGCTACTGGCGGGCAATCGCATTCTCACCGGCGATCACTATGAAAGCCTGGCGCTGGCGCGCAGCCTCGACCAGATCGCCGGCGCCCGCCGCGATATCGTCATTTCGGCACTATCAAACCATCCGAAGGACAAGCAGCCGGTGCAGGCATGGCATGCGGAGGACCGCATCCGCATCAACCGCATAGCCGAGGAACTGGCGGGTCTCAGCGAAGGTGGCGATCCGAACCTGGCGCGCATCACCGTTGCCGCCGGCCTCTTGACCGACCTTGCGCATGACCGGGCGAGGTGAGACAGTCCGCCCGGCTCGCTGGACAGGCGATGAGACGAAGGGCGGGAATTGGGTGGCAACTGAGATAAGCGACGATGCGCCGGCAAAAGTGCCGGCGCGGGGCATCTGGGGATGGATGTTCTTCGACTGGGCAGCGCAACCCTTCTTCACCGTCGTCACCACCTTCATCTTCGGCCCCTATTTCGTCGCGCGGCTGACAGCCGATCCGGTTGCCGCGCAGACGACATGGAGCAACATGGCGACGGTCTCCTCGGTGATCATCGCCGTGCTATCGCCCGTTCTCGGCTCGATCGCGGATCAATCCGGCGCGCGCAAGCCCTGGATCGCCTTCTTCGCCGTCATCAAGATCGCCAGCCTCTTCTGCCTCTGGGGTGCTGCCCCCGGCTCGCCGATGATCTATCCCGTCATCTTCATGATCCTCGCCTCGATCTCGGCGGAGTTTTCGATCGTCTTCAACGATTCGATGATGCCGAGGCTCGTCAGCAAGGATGATGTCGGCCGCGTGTCCAACGCCGCCTGGGGGCTCGGCTATCTCGGCGGCATGATCGTGCTCATCGCCGTGGTTGCCCTGCTCGCCGGCAACCCACAGACCGGCAAGACCATTCTCGGCCTGACGCCGCTCTTCGGCCTCGATGCCGCGCTCGGCGAGGATGCGCGCATCACCGGGCCGATCGCCGCCGTCTGGTATTTCCTCTTCATCCTGCCGATGTTCTTCTTCACGCCGGACGCCACGCGCGGTCTGCCGCTGCGCGTCGCGGTTCGCTCCGGCCTGCATGAGCTCAGAGCGACGCTCGGCGAACTGAGACGCCGCCGCGGCATCAGCCTTTTCCTGATCGCCCGCATGATCTACCAGGACGGCGTCAACGGCCTTTTGATCCTCGGCGGCACCTTTGCCGCCGGGATGTTCGGCTGGGCGACCATCGAGATCGGCATCTACGGCATCATCCTCAACGTCATCGCCATTTTCGGCTGTTTCGTCGCCGGCTATGTCGACCGCTGGCTAGGCTCGAAGATAACCGTCGTCATCAGCCTCACCCTGCTGCTCGTCGCCACGTTCGGCATCGTCTCGACCGGACCGGGCTTCACGCTCTTCGGCATCGTCCCGCTTTCCACCGCCGATTCCGGCGGCCTATTCGGAACGGCGGCGGAGAAGGCCTATGTCGGCTACGGTCTGCTGATCGGCATCGCCTTCGGCCCGGTGCAAGCCTCCTCGCGCTCCTATCTCGCCCGCAGCGTCAGCATTGCCGAAGCCGGCCGTTATTTCGGCATCTATGCGCTCTCCGGCCGCGCCACCAGCTTCATGGCGACGCTGTTCTTCTCGCTGATAACCTATTGGAGCGGCTCGGCCCGCCTCGGCATGGCGACACTGGTCGTCTTCCTCGCCGGCGGTCTCTTGCTTCTGCTGCGGACACCCTACCCGGCCGACAAGGCGAGATAGGGATATTCCCATTTCGATTAGGGATATGCTCGTCCCCTTCTCCCCAACGGGGAGAAGGTGCCCGAAGGGCGGATGAGGGGGTGGCGCGGCATATTCGGAACCAGCCTATATCGTTGCAAACAATATATAACTTCCCGGTAACGCCCCCTCACCCCGCGCGTGCCGCGCGACCCTTTCCCCGATGGGGCGAAGGTAAAGTCATCAATGGCGGAAGTGACGCACGCCGGTGAAGACCATCGCGACATTGTGCTCGTTGGCGGCATCGATGACTTCCTGATCGCGCATCGAGCCACCCGGCTGGATGACAGCCGTGGCACCGGCGGCAATCGCCGACAGCAGGCCGTCCGCGAAGGGCAGGAAGGCTTCCGAAGCGACAGCGGAACCGCGCGTTAGCGGCTCGGCAAGCCCCATGGCCTTGGCGGCGTCTTCCGCCTTGATCGCGGCGATGCGGGCCGAATCGACGCGGCTCATCTGGCCGGCGCCGATGCCGGCCGTCTGGCCGTCCTTGGCATAAACCACGGCATTCGACTTCACATGCTTGGCGACGCGGAAGGCGAACTTCATGTCTTCCAGTTCCTGCGCCGTCGGCGCGCGCTTGGTGACGACCTTCAGTTCCATGTCCTCGACCAGCGCGTTATCGCGGTTCTGGACGAGCAGGCCGCCGGAGACGGTCTTCGCGGTCAGACCGGCGACGCGCGGATCGGGCAGGGCGCCGACCGAAAGAAGACGAAGGTTCGGCTTGCGGGCAATAATCGCCTTGGCTTCCTCGGTCACCTCGGGTGCGATGATGACTTCCGTGAAGAGCTTGACGATCTCCTCCGCCGTCGCCGCGTCGAGCAGGCTGTTCAACGCGATGATGCCGCCGAAAGCCGAGACGGAATCGCAGGCCAGCGCCCGCTTGTAGGCTTCGACCAGGCTCGGGCCGGTGGCGACGCCGCAGGGATTGGCGTGCTTGATGATCGCGCAGGCCGGACCGTTTTCCGGCAGGAACTCGGCGACGAGTTCATAGGCCGCATCGGTGTCGTTGATGTTGTTGTAGGAAAGCTGCTTGCCCTGGATCAACGTCGCGGTCGAAACGCCGGGACGATTTTCGCCGGTGACGTAGAAAGCCGCCTTCTGGTGCGGGTTTTCGCCATAGCGCATCTCTTCGCGCAGCACGCCGCCGATGACGCGGTGGCGCGGCGTGGCGATATCGAGCACTTCGGCAAACCAGTTGGAGATCATCGCATCATAGGCAGCAGTGCGGGCAAAAGCCTTGGCGGCCATGCGCTTGCGGAAGTCGTAGGTCGTCTGTCCGGCCTCAGTGGAAAGCTGCTCCAGAAGCTCGGGATAATCGGCCGGATCGGTCAGGGTGGTCACATAGGCATGATTCTTGGCCGAAGCGCGGATCATCGCCGGGCCGCCGATGTCGATATTCTCCACCGTCGTCGGATAATCGCCGCCAGCCTTGCGCACGTCTTCGAAGGGATAGAGGTTGATGACGGCGAGGTCGATCCCCTCGATGCCATGCTCCTTCATGGCAGCCTGATGCTCGGCATCGTCACGGATAGCGAGCAGGCCGCCATGCACCTTCGGATGCAGCGTCTTGACGCGGCCGTCCATGATCTCAGGAAACTCGGTGACTTCAGAGACGTCGGTCACCGCAAGGCCCGCAGCCGCGATCGCCTTGTGGGTGCCGCCGGTCGACAGCAGCCGCACGCCCTTTTCACTGAGCGCACGAGCAAGCTCGACGATACCGGCCTTATCGAAGACGGACAGAAGCGCGGTTTTCACCTGGACTTTGTCGGGAGCGGGGATTTTCTTGGATACGACGGCCATGGGCTTTCTCCGATATAGCGCGAGGAGAGGAGATGTCCGGCGAAAACGGCGCGGGACGATATGCCCGCCCCGTTAGCATAGCTGACGCTGTTAGCCTATGGCCGATAGGACAAAAACCAGCGGATTTCCGGCTTTTCGCCAATTGGGAAAACAATCTCGAGCTGGTCGGAGGAGCGCATGCCGGAGGCGTCGGCAAAAAAGATATCCTCGGCCACCAATACCTCGTTGCCCGGCGAGGAGAAGACCCAGGTTTCACCATCCGGCGCGATCAGCAGGGCGCTGTCCGTCTCGGTCTGCAGCAGGCTGATGCAGGGATGAACATGGAAGCGGGCTGAAGCAAGGCTTTCACCCTTCGGCGAGTGCTTCTTTCCCTCGGGCACGAAGAAACGGTCGCGGCCGGCAAGGATGGTGCCGGCGGCGTTCAGGCTCAGTTCGCGCTCGTGGACATAGCCGAAAGCGGAGAGATAGCCGTCATGCGCCGCTCTTACATAATCGCGGCCGTCTTCGGTCTCGGCGCGCTCGACGATGACCTTCTTCACCCCGCCGACCATGACGGGACCAAGGGTTTTCGACTTGGAAAACAGGCACGATGAAGTGTCGTTGAGCGTCACGCTCGAATGCGCCGCCGTCGCCCGAGCGGCCTGCACGTAGCGGTCGCCGGCAAATTCCGGCGCGCCGGAATTGACGATGAAGCGGAATTTGCCCGACGACATCTCGAAGGACAGGCAACCGGCATGCGCCGTGCGGCTAAGGTCGGCGGAAGCGGGACAGCCGGTATCGACGATGACGACGGCCTGACCGGCGGCCAACCGGTGATATCTGGCATGCGGCAGCGCCTTGAACGTCTGGCCGGCGGTTTCGTCATAGCGCAGCACCGACATCAGCTCGTTGGCGAGCGTCGAAGTCGCGCCGTTGAACAACGCCAGATCGCCGTCCTGATGCCGGAAGAAGCGCAGGGCCGGATACATGCGGTCGATGCCGGGGATCAGCCGCGACGGAACATCGTGGCCGAGATTGACATAGGTCTGGCGCAGCGGCAGCAGATCGAGCAAAAGCTCCAGCGCCACACGCGGATTGCGCGAGATATGCCCGCCATCGGGCAGGATCTGCCGATCGATTTCCCGGTTGAGCGCCTGGCCGGCACGCTTCAGCACCGAAGCGCTGTTCGGCATGGCAACCGAGGACATGGCAAGCGCGATCCGCACCCGAAACCGCGTCGTTCCATCCCGTGTCGTTGCTGCCACCCGGCGCAGATAACGCACATGCAGGACGAGCATACGCATAAAACGGCGGTAGAAGCCGCTATCCGTGCCCTGCAGGAGAACCGGCGAATGCGACAGCCATGCAATCAGCCGCTGGGCGGCTGTATCGGGCGCCCAGGCGATACCCTGCAGCCGGCGGCCATGAACGGCCATCCAGTCGTTGAGTATGGAGCGCGCCAGGGCAGACGCCTGATCGCTTTTTTCCGCCCGCAAATGCCGCAGCCATCGGAAATTGTGCAGCCGCGCGGCAAAGGCTTGCGACGGAAGCTCAAGGGCGAAAGGTGATCCGCCCTCGGTTTCCAGCACCCGGCCCGCCAGCAGGATGCGGCCATTGATAAGTTCTTCCGCGAAAAAGGGATCGATGCTGCGCAGATCCGTCGGGGCCACGATCAGCCGTTCCGGCACACGCATCGTGTGGCGGGTGAGACGCAATCGCGCCAACGCCGCGCGGCGAGACATCCGCCGCCATGCTTCCCGCATGTGTAATTTCACTAAATCCTGCCGCAAAACTGCATATTTGCTTGTGCTTACTCTCAACACCCCTTGGTTAAGAAGAAGTTAGGAATATTCCAAATCAGGACATTGTGCCCGATTTTTCATCAAGGTGAGAGTAATCGGCCGCGCTTCGCCACTATTGCGTGCGACGGAGCGCCACGGCGAAGAAGCCATCGAGGCCGGAGGCAAAACCGTCGGAAAGCGGCAGCATGTCGGGCGTGGTGCGAAAGGCACCGAGCGGGGAGATCGCGGCTTCGAGACCCGGCCAGTCCTCAGGCCTGATCGGCACGCGCTCCGCCATATCCGTCCCGGACAGGACGCGCGCGACGAGATCCTCGCCCTCTTCCGGATCGAGCGAGCAATTGGAAAAGACCACGAGCCCACCGGGCTTGACCAGGGTCAGGGCATGGCGAAGCAGGCGCTCCTGCAAAGCGGCGAGCTTGGCGATATCCTCCGGACCCTTGGTCCAGAGCACGTCGGGATGCCGGCGCGTCGTGCCGGTCGAAGAGCAGGGGGCGTCGAGAAGGGCCGCGTCGAAGAGTTCGTCGGGCTGGAACTTCGCCATGTCGGCGACGACGGTTTCCGCCTCCAGTCCGAGCCGCGCCAGATTGCCGGACAGACGTTTCAGGCGATTGGCGGATTGATCGAGCGCGGTCACCTTGCCACCGGCAAGAATGAGCTGCGCCGTCTTGCCGCCGGGCGCGGCGCAGAGATCGACGATCCGCTGGCCGGCAAGCGAGCCGAACAGCTTTGCCGGAATGCTGGCGGCGGCATCCTGCACCCACCATTCACCCTCCGCAAATCCGTCCAGCGACGGGATGGACCCCTCGAAAGCGGCAAGCCGCACGCCGCCGGTCGGCAGAACGACGCCGTTCAGACGCTTCGCCCAGCCCTCGGCATCGGACTTCACCGTGACGTCGATGGCGGCCGGCTCCAGCTGCGTATCCGAAATCTTCAGCGCCGCGTCCTTGCCATAAGCGACCTCAAGACGCGCCAGGAACCAGCCCGGCATGGCCGGCACGCCGGCGACCTGGTTCAGGATCTCCTGCTTCTCCCGGCCGATGCGCCGGAGGATGGCGTTGACCAGCTTGGCGAAGCGGCGATTGCGCGGATCCTGGTTGGCCTGCTCCACGGCGATATCGACGGCGGAGTGATCCGGCACGTCGAGATAGAGCATCTGCGCCGCACCCACCACCAGCACATGATGCAGGGCGCGGGCACCTTCCGGCAGCGGCGAATCCAGCAGCGAAGCGATCGCCGCCTCTATGCGCGGCAGATGCCGCAAGGCCGAGTTCAAGATAGCGCGGACCAGCGCCCGGTCGCTGTCGCCAAGCGCCTTGTAGGCGGGGTTTCCGCCCTCGGCATCCAGCATGCCGTCGAGCGGCGTCTTGCGGTCGACGACGGCCGAAAGGATCTTCGTCGCGGCGGCGCGCGCCGCAAATCCGGGCTTGGATGGAACCGAATCGCGCGGCCGAGCCTGCGCCGAACGGTTGCCTGCTTGCTTTCCGTCTTTGTTGAAATGCTTGTTTTTATGATCAGAACTCAAGACCAGGGTCCCTTCGGCGGTTGCGAACCACCGCGACCCGTATTCGGCACGGAGCGCGATTTGCGCACCGGATTAGCAGTCATGGCCGGTCCCGTCGAGCCGGGGCGGGTCGGCATACTGACGGAGGGGCCTGTGCCACCGCCGCCATACCGCGCCATCTCGTGCAGCGCGGCGATGCGGTTCTCCGTGTCCGGATGCGTGGAAAACAGATTGTCCATGCGCGCGCCGGAGAGCGGATTGATGATGAACATATGCGCCATCGCCGGATGTCCCTCAGCTTCTTCGTTCGGAATATGCGCCGCGCCACGGGCGATCTTGCCGAGCGCCGAGGCAAGCGACAGGGGATTGCCGCAAATTTCCGCGCCGCGGCGGTCGGCCGAATATTCGCGCGTGCGGCTGATCGCCATCTGCACCAGCATGGCGGCGAGGGGCGCGACGATCATCGCCACCAGCACGCCGACGGCGCCCAGCGGATTGCTGTTGTCGCGCCGGCCACCGAAGAAGAAGGCAAAATTGCCGAGCATGGAGATGGCGCCGGCAAGCGTCGCCGTGATCGTCATCGTCAGCGTGTCGCGGTTCTGCACATGCGCCAGCTCATGCGCCATGACACCCGCCACTTCGTCCGGCGTCAGCGCGTGCAAAAGACCGGTCGACGCGGCGACTGCGGCATTCTGCGGATTGCGGCCGGTGGCAAAGGCGTTCGGCTGCGGACTGTCGTAAAGATAGACCTTCGGCATCGGCAGGCCGGCATTCCGCGCCAGATCGCGAACGATGCCATAGAATTCCGGCGCGCTGCGCTCATCCACCTCCTGCGCGCCATAGGTGGAGAGCACCATGCGGTCGGAATTCCAATAGGAAAAGAAATTCATGCCGGCTGCGGCGACAAACGCGATCATCATGCCGGACTGCCCGCCGATCAGATATCCGACGCCCATGAACAGGGCGGTCATGAAGGCGAGCAGCATGGCGGTACGCATGAGATTCATTCGGGTCTCCAACACGATCGGCAGTCCGAACCTTTCTCTTTGCGGCCGGACGCTCTATGATTTGGCTATTCACCCGGCTATTTCAACAGTTCCAGGCCGCATCACGCCATGCAGACAGCAGATAACGACAATAAAACCGACATCGAAGCCGGCGACGCGCCCCGCAAACCGCTCTCGCCAGCCGCCAAGCGCGCACTCGCCGAGGCCGAGGAACGCCGCAAGGCCCAGGCCCAGCCGGACCTCCCCCCCGAAATCGGCGGCCGCGGCGGCGCGGACCCCTCACGGTTCGGCGACTGGGAGATCAATGGGCGGACGATTGATTTTTGAGTATCAGCTGCTGTGAACCGCTCCATAGGGCTCGGTAAGGCAAAACCCTATCTCGCCCGCCGAGGGCGAGATAGGCGCCCGCATCAAGCCGCATCCGCCTTGTTCTGCCGGTTGGCAATCAAGTCATCGACCACGGCCGGATCGGCCAGCGTCGACGTATCGCCAAGCGCGCCGAAATCGTCTTCGGCGATCTTGCGCAGGATGCGGCGCATGATCTTGCCGGAGCGGGTTTTCGGCAGGCCGGGGGCGAACTGGATCTTGTCGGGCGAGGCGATCGGGCCGATTTCGGCGCGCACATGTTTCACGAGCTCCTGCCGCAGCGCGTCGGAGCCCTCCTGGCCGGCCATCAGCGTCACATAGCAATAGATGCCCTGACCCTTGATCGAATGCGGATAGCCAACGACGGCGGCTTCCGAAACATGGTGGTGCGAGACGAGCGCCGATTCGACCTCGGCCGTGCCGAGACGGTGACCGGAGACGTTGAGCACATCGTCGACCCGGCCGGTGATCCAGTAATAGCCGTCCTCGTCGCGCCGGCAGCCATCGCCGGTGAAATATTTGCCCTTGTAGGCGGAGAAATAGGTCTGGATGAAACGCTCGTGGTCGCCATAGACCGTGCGCATCTGGCCCGGCCAGCTATCGGCGATGACCAGATTACCGCTGGCCGCCCCTTCCAGCACCTTGCCGTCACCATCCATCAGCTCCGGTATCACGCCAAAGAAAGGTTTTGTCGCCGAACCGGGCTTCAGGTCGGTGGCGCCCGGCAGCGGCGCGATCATGTGGCCGCCGGTTTCCGTCTGCCACCAGGTATCGACGATCGGGCAACGGCCGTCACCGACGACATTGTAGTACCATTCCCAGACCTCCGGATTGATCGGCTCGCCGACGGTGCCGAGCAGGCGCAGGCTGGAGCGCGACGAGCGCTTGACGAAATGATCGCCGGCCCCCATCAGCGAGCGGATCGCCGTCGGCGCCGTGTGGAAGATATTGACCTTGTGCTTGTCGATGATCTCCCAGAAGCGGCCCTGATCCGGGAAATTCGGCACGCCCTCGAACATCAGCGAGGTCGCGGCATTCGCCAGCGGCCCGTAGACGATATAGGAGTGGCCGGTCACCCAGCCGACATCGGCCGTGCACCAGTAGATATCGCCGGGATGATAGTCGAAGGTATATTCATGCGTCATCGACACATAGACGAGATAGCCGCCCGTCGTATGCAGCACGCCCTTCGGCTTGCCGGTCGAGCCTGATGTATAAAGAATGAAGAGGGGATCTTCCGCCTTCATCTTCACCGGCGGACAATCCGCCTTCACCTTGGCGATTTCCTCGTGATACCAGAGGTCGCGCCCCGGTGCCCAGCCGGTCTTGCCGCCGGTGCGGCGCACGACCAGCACCTTATCGACGGTGACGTACTGCCTGGCGGCGATATGGATCGCCGTATCGGCGTTCTCCTTGAGCGGGATCGGCTTGCCGCCGCGAACGCCCTCGTCGCAGGTGATGACGAAGGTCGACTGGCAATCGACGATGCGGCCGCCTAGCGCCTCCGGCGATAAACCGCCGAAGACGACGGAATGCACCGCGCCGATGCGGGCGCAGGCCAGCATCGCATAAGCCGCCTCCGGGATCATCGGCATATAGATGGTGACGCGGTCGCCCTTCTTGACACCGTGCTTCTTCAGGACATTCGCCAACCGGCAAACATGCTCGTAGAGCTCGTTGTAGGTGACCTTCTTGTCGATATAGGGATTATCGCCTTCCCAGATGAAGGCGACGCGGTCGCCGTGCTTCTCCAGGTGACGGTCGATGCAATTGTAGGAGACGTTGGTCAGTCCGTCCTCGAACCATTTGATCGAGACCTTGCCGGTGAACGACGTGTTCTTGACCTTGGTGTATGGCTTGAACCAATCGATCCGCTTGCCATGCTTGCCCCAGAACTTGTCGGGATCCTCGACGCTCTGCCTGTACCATTTCTGATATTTCGCCTCGTCGATCAGAGCGCGCGCCTTAACCGGTTTCGTGACCGGATGAATCTTTTCCGACATGATTTCCTCCTCAAATCCTGGCGCCCTTCCTGCAATTATGGGCACCCTTCCCAATCAATCAATAGCATCTCAAGTTACGACAGCAATTGGACAAAGTGCATTTCATCCGCAAAGAATTGCAATTCTGCAACGCTGCGGTTATATAGGGCCATATTTCCCGGACAATAAGGTGTTACACCCCGGACCGCGACACCGGCGCGGACTGACAGAAGGACTATATCCATGGCTCAACAATTGCTCATGCCAAAGGCAACGGCCATCTGGCTTGTCGACAATACAGCCTTATCATTCGACCAGATCGCGCAGTTCTGCAAGCTGCATCCGCTCGAAGTCAAGGCCATTGCCGATGGCGAAGCCGCCCAGGGCATCAAGGGCCTCGACCCGATCGCCACCGGCCAGCTGTCGCGCGACGAAATCGCGCGCGCCGAAGCCAATCCGAATCACAAGCTGAAGATTTCCGAGCCGAAGGTCCGCGTGCCGGAATCCAAACGCCGCGGCCCGCGCTACACGCCGGTCTCCAAGCGCCAGGACCGTCCGAACGCCATTCTCTGGCTGGTGCGCAACCACCCGGAACTGAAGGACGCGCAGATTTCCCGCCTCGTCGGCACCACCAAGTCGACCATCGAGCAGATCCGCGACCGTACCCACTGGAACTCGACGAACCTGGCGCCGATGGACCCGGTAACGCTCGGCCTCTGCAGCCAGATCGATCTCGACATGGAAGTCGAAAAGGCCGCCAAGGGCCGCCCGCTGCCGACCGCCGCCGAACTCGGCGCGACGCTGCAGCCGGCGCAGGAGACCGAGAAGCTCGGCTTCAGCTACGAGCGCGACGAGCCCAAGGAAAAGGAAATCGACGCCGACGCCGTCTTCGCCAAGCTGAAGTCGCTGAAGTCCACCACGCCGGACGACGAAGACGACGATCGCTACTGAATCGCCATCGATCGCATGTTTCCAAAGCCCTGGTTTCCCGACCGGGGCTTTATTTTTTAATGGTGGCCGGAACCTATCTTGCTCCGAAAATCGCCGAACCGACGCGAACACTGGTGGCGCCGAAGGCAACGGCGATCTCGTAGTCGCTCGACATGCCCATGGACAGCTTTTCGACGCCGGCCTTGGCCGCGAGTTTGGCGAGAAGCGCGAAATGCGGCCCCGGATTCTCGTCCGCCGGCGGGATGCACATCAAGCCCTCGATCGAAAGCCCAAGCTCGTTGCGGCAGAGATCGACGAAGGCGACGGTATCGTCGGGCGCAATCCCGGCCTTCTGCGGCTCCAGGCCGGTATTGACCTGCACATAAAGCCTGATCGCCTTGCCCTGTCGCTTGATTTCATCGGCCAAGGCGCGGGCAATCTTTTCGCGGTCGACCGTCTCGATGACGTCGAACAGCGCCACGGCATCGGCCGCCTTGTTCGATTGCAGCGGCCCGATCAGATGCAGCTCGATGTCGGGCGTCTCGGCCTTCAGCGCCGGCCATTTGCCCTGGCTCTCCTGCACGCGGTTTTCGCCGAACACCCGCTGGCCGGCCGAGATCGCCGGGCGGATCGCGTCGGCATCGAAGGTCTTGGAAACGGCAACGAGCTGCACGGCGCCGTCAGGTCGGCCGGCCTGACGCTCCGCCGCCGCGATATGGGAACGAACCTCGTTCAACCGCTCTTGAAGTTCCATCGTTTCGCCTCGATATCTGTGCCTATTCCCAGGACTTTGCAGTAATGAGGCAAGCGGCCTTTGCCAAGGGCGAATGCCGCAGAATCCGGCTTTGCTTTGCAAGATAAAGCACTTGCCGTGCCCGCCAAACTTGACGCTTGGTTGGTTTCGTGATGAAGGTCACGGCCAACTCCCCATGATTTTCCGGAATACAAGATCAGATGGCTACCGAACGTTATAATCCGCGCGATGCCGAGCCTCGCTGGCAGCAGAAATGGAACGAGGAGAACGTCTTCCTCACCGACAACGCCGATCCGCGCGAGAAGTATTACGTCCTAGAGATGTTTCCCTATCCGTCGGGTCGCATCCATATGGGCCATGTGCGCAATTATGCCATGGGCGACGTCGTCGCCCGCTACAAGCGCGCCCGCGGCTACAATGTCCTCCATCCCATGGGTTGGGACGCCTTCGACATGCCGGCGGAAAACGCCGCACGCGACAACAAGGTGCATCCGAAGGAGTGGACCTACCAGAACATCGCCTCGATGAAGGCGCAGCTGAAGGCCATGGGCCTGTCGCTGGACTGGAGCCGCGAATTCGCCACCTGCGACGTAGACTATTACCATCGCCAGCAGATGCTCTTCATCGACATGATGGAGAAGGGACTGGTCTACCGCAAGAAGTCCAAGGTCAACTGGGACCCGGTCGACAACACCGTGCTTGCCAACGAGCAGGTCATCGACGGCCGTGGCTGGCGCTCCGGCGCGCTCGTCGAGCAGCGCGAACTGACGCAGTGGTTCTTCAAGATCACCGAGTTCAGCCAGGAACTGCTGGACGCGCTGGATACGCTCGACCACTGGCCGGAAAAAGTGCGGCTGATGCAGAAGAACTGGATCGGCCGTTCGGAGGGGCTGACGATCCGCTGGGAGATCGTGCCGGAAACGGCACCCAACGCCGACCGGGAGATCGCCGTCTATACGACACGCCCGGACACGCTGTTCGGCGCCTCCTTCCTGGCGATTTCGGCGGATCATCCGCTGGCCAAGGAAGCTGCGGCCTTGAATCCGGCTATCGACGCCTTCTGCGAAGAGTGCCGCCGCGCCGGCACCTCGCTCGCCGCCCTGGAGACCGCCGAAAAGAAGGGCATGGACACGGGTATCCGTGTTCGCCATCCGCTCGACCCGTCCTGGGAGCTGCCTGTCTATATCGCCAACTTCGTGCTGATGGACTATGGCACGGGCGCGATCTTCGGCTGCCCCTCGGGCGACCAGCGCGACCTGGATTTCGCCCGCAAATATGATCTGCCGGTTATTCCGGTCGTCATGCCCAAAGACGATGATGCAGCAAGCTTCACCGTCGGCGATGTCGCCTATGACGGCGACGGCGTGATGATCAATTCGCGCTTCCTCGACGGCATGAGCACGGAGGAAGCCTTCGAGACGGTGGCGGCGAAACTGTCGGCCGCAAGCCTCGGCAATGCGCCGCAGGCCGAACGCAAGGTGAATTTCCGCCTGCGCGACTGGGGCATTTCGCGCCAGCGCTACTGGGGCTGCCCGATCCCGGTCATCCATTGCGACGATTGCGGTGTCTTGCCTGTGCCGAAGCAAGACCTGCCGGTCAAGCTGCCGGATGACGTCACCTTCGACCTGCCGGGCAATCCGCTCGACCGCCATCCGACCTGGCGTCACGTCGCCTGCCCGCAATGCGGCAAGGATGCCCGGCGCGAAACCGACACCATGGACACCTTCGTCGATTCGAGCTGGTATTACACCCGCTTCACCGCACCCTGGGCCGACGAGCCGACCGAAAAGGCCGCTGCCGATCACTGGCTGCCGGTCGATCAATATATCGGCGGTATCGAGCATGCGATCCTGCATCTGCTCTATTCGCGCTTCTTCACCCGCGCCATGCGCGAGACCGGCCATGTCGACGCGAAGGAGCCCTTCAAGGGCCTGTTCACGCAGGGCATGGTGGTTCACGAGACCTATAGCCGCGGCAATGGCCTGACGCGCGAATGGGTGTCGCCGGCCGATATCCGCATCGAGGAAACCGACGGTACGCGCCGCGCGACATTGCTGTCGACCGGCGAGGACATCGCCATCGGCGCGATCGAGAAGATGTCGAAGTCGAAGAAAAACGTCGTCGACCCGGACGATATCATCGCCTCCTACGGCGCCGATACCGCCCGTTTCTTCGTGCTGTCCGATTCGCCGCCCGACCGCGACGTCATCTGGTCGGAAGCAGGCGTCGAAGGCGCGCATCGCTTCACCCAGCGCATGTGGCGCCTGGTGTCCGAAGCAGCGGATGAGCTGAAAATCGTCGCTTCGACTCCGGCTAAGGAGGGCGAGGCCCTGGCGATTTCACAGGTCGCCCACCGTACGCTGAAGGCCGTTCAGGGCGATTACGACAAGCTTGCCTTCAACAAGGCTGTTGCGCGCATCTACGAATTCGTCAATGCGCTGGCCGCGCCGCTGGCCAGGGTCGCCGCCGGCGGCACCGATATCGGCTACCGGTCCGCGGTTCGCGAAGCGGTCGAGATCCTGATCGCGCTGGTCGCACCGATCACGCCGCATCTGGCGGAAGAATGCTCGACCGCCCTCGGCAACACGCATCTCGTCGCCATGAGTGCCTGGCCGGCCTATGACGAAGCGCTCGTCGTCGAGAACGAGATTGTCTATCCGGTGCAGGTCAACGGCAAGAAGCGCGCCGAATTGACAATTGCGCGCGATGCGGATCAGAATGCCGTGCAGCGGGCTGTACTCGCCTTAGATGCCGTCGCAAGCGCATTGAATGGTCAGGCGCCAAAGAAGATCATCGTCGTTCCACAGAGGATCGTAAACATTGTCGTCTGATAAGCTCTTCAAACTCGCTCGCCTTGCGGGCGTTGCGTCTGTGATTGCCGTTACGGGTCTCCTGTCCTCCTGCCAGGTTCGGCCGCTTTACGCTGTAAGCACGGGTGTCACCCAGAAGCTTGCCGAGGTTTCCTTCTCCGACGCCGGCTCGCGCGTCGGCCAGCAAGTGCGCAATCAGCTGATCTTCATCGCCGGCCGCGGCGCAGGCGAGACGAAGACGCCGAAATATACGGTTGATCTGAGCGTCAGTTCCGGCACGGCGGGCGTCCTCTACCTGCCGTCGTCAGCCACCTCGGCCGCCGGCCGCACCACCGTCACCGCATCCTTCACGCTGAAGAATGCCAGCGACGGTAAAGTCCTGAAATCCGGCAGCCGCGCGGTCACCTCGCTGGTGGATTTCCCGACCCAGGAATTTGCCAAGCAGCGCGCCATTCGCGATTCGGAAGACCGCGCCGCGCGTGAAGTCGCCGAGATGGTCGCCGCCGATATCGGCGCAGCGCTTAGCCGCTGATCTGAGCGCGCGGCATGTCGGAGATCAAATCGCATGAGTTTGATGGCTTTCTTCAAAGCGCCGCGCGCAACTACCGCCTCTTCGTCATCTATGGGCCGGATCGCGGCCTCGTTTCCGAGCGGGCAGGGCAGGTCGCCGGCAAGACCGGCGTCGATCTGAAAGACCCTTTTTCTCTGATCAAGCTCGATGTCGGCGATCTCCAGAACGACGCCGGGCGGCTGCTGGACGAGGTCAATGCCATCGGCCTGTTCGGCGGCGAGAAGCTGGTCTGGATTCGCGGTGCCGCCAACGAGAAGGCCCTGGTCGATTCGTTGCAGCTCATTGCCGACAATCCCCCCGATTCCAGCTTTGTCATCATCGAGGCCGGCGATCTCAAGAAGGCGTCCGGCCTCCGTAAAGTCGCGGAAACGTCCCGCGCGGTCGCGACCATTCCCTGCTATGCCGATGATATCCGTGCGCTGAACGGGCTGATCGATACTGAGCTGGCGAATGAAAATCTGCGCATCTCGCCCGCCGCGCGGCAAATGCTGCTCGAGCTACTCGGCGGCGACCGTATCGCGTCGCGCAACGAAGTCCGTAAACTGGCGCTCTATTGCCGCGGGGAGGGGACGATCGAAGAGGGTCATGTCGCCGACATCATCGGCGACGCCAGCGCCATTTCCGCGGATGACGCCGTGGATGCCATTCTCAAGGGCGATTCGGAGGCTTTTCTGCATGCAATGCAGAAGATCGCCGCGTCCAAGACCTCGATGTTTCTGGTGCTGCAGGGCTGTCTGAGGCAGTTTCAGCTTTTGGACGTCATGCGTACGGAGATGGATGAGAAACGTGTGCCGCCGGCGCAAGTCATGCAGACACTCGGCCGGCATCTGCATTTCCGCCGCAAGCCCATCATCGAGCAGGCGCTTCGGAGCTGGCCGGCGCCGGCCATTGCCCGTGAAATGAACCGCCTACAGTCGGCCATCCTTCAAACCAGGCAGCGTGCCAGCCTGGAAGATACGATTGCTACGCAGACATTGCTAGCAACCACGCTGCAATCGGCCCGCAAGGGTTAAGACGCCGACTTCATTTGAAAGGCGCGACGATTTATATAAATTATTGAATTTAAAGCATATTATTCGCCTTCGGATGATGTTATCCGAAAGCGGGTGTCTCGGTGTTTCACCAGAAACAGGTCAGCGCCGCTCAAGCAGACGGCAAATTTCTTCCAGCTGTTCCAAGGTCTTATAGGAAATCTTCACCTGCCCGCCGCTGCCGCGATGGTTGATCGCGACATCAAGCCCGAGCGTATCGGAGAGGGTGCGCTCGAGCGCCAGCGTATCGGAATCCTTGTCATCCTTACGTGCGGCCGCGGGTCGTGGATCGTTTTGAGCCTTGATATCGTTCTGCGCCAACCGCTCGGCATCGCGCACCGACATGCCTTTGGAGACGATGGTGCGGGCAAGCGTCGCCGGATCGGAGGTCGACACCAGCGCGCGGGCATGACCGGCCGAAAGGCTGCCGCCGGCGAGCATGTCGCGAACCGAATCCGGCAGCTTCAGCAGGCGCAGCGAATTGGCGACATGGCTGCGGCTCTTGCCGATGATCTCGCCGAGGTCGTTCTGCGTATAGCCGTGTTCGGCAATCAGCTGCTCGTAGCCCAGCGCTTCTTCCAGCGGATTGAGATCGGCGCGCTGAACATTCTCGACAATGGCGATTTCCAGCGCAGTCTTATCGTCAACGTCGCGAACGATGACCGGAATCTCGATCAGACCAGCCAGTTGCGCCGCGCGCCAGCGTCTTTCGCCCGCTATGATTTCATAGCGATCAGCGGAGACCGTCCGCACGACGACAGGCTGCACGATGCCGTGCTGGCGGATCGAGCTGGCAAGATCGTGCAGTTCGGTTTCATCAAAATAGCGACGCGGATTCTTCGGATTGCGGCTGATGAATTCGATCGGCACCATGCGGTCCGGATTGACGCCCGGCCTGCCGGCCTCGACCGGCGTCGGCTGATCCATTTCTCCGATGAGAGCCGCCAGGCCGCGCCCGAGACGCCGTTTCGAAAGATCATCATTCATCGCAATACTCACTCCAGAACAAACACACTATCAGGCGGCCGCCTTCCGCTGCCGCTCTCGCTGGATAACTTCCGACGCCAGTTGCAAATAGGCCTGGCTGCCGGCGCATTTCAGATCGTAAAGGATCGCGGGCTTGCCATAAGACGGCGCTTCAGACACGCGAACGTTGCGCGGAATCAACGTATGGTAGACTTTCTCGCCCAAATGCGTGCGCACGTCATTGACGACCTGCTGAGCGAGATTGTTGCGGGAATCGAACATCGTCAGCACAATCCCCTGGATATCGAGGGACGGATTGACGGTGCGGCGCACTTGATCGACCGTTTCCAGCAGTTGGCTGAGACCTTCCAGCGCGAAGAACTCGCACTGCAGCGGCACCAGAACCGAATGCGCCGCCGCCATGGCGTTCATCGTCAGCAGATTGAACGATGGCGGGCAATCCACCAGAATGTAGGAAAAGGCTGCGGCACCGGCGCTGTTCAGAGCCCGGCGCAGCCGGAAGACGCGGTCAGGCTGCTGCGCGATCTCCATTTCGACGCCCAGCAGATCCATCGTCGAGGGGACGATATAAAGATTCGGGACAGCCGTCTCCTGAACCGTGTCGAGGATCGTATGCGTACCGACCAAGAGATCATATGACGACACTTTCCGGTCGCGACGCTCGATGCCGAGACCGGTGCTGGCATTCCCTTGCGGATCGAGATCGACGATCAGGACGCGCTCGCCAATAGCGGCCAGCGCCGTGGCAAGATTGATCGCGGTGGTTGTCTTACCGACACCACCCTTTTGATTTGCGATAGTAATAATCCGGTTTCGCTCGCCGATCATTTGCCGCATATCCATTATGGTTAAGTTCGACGTCGAAGGCGCGTTAACTCTAAAATCACGGAATCGCTTTCGACAACACTGTTGTGTTTTACCAGATCGAATTCCCAACGACCACGGGCTTTCTGGACCTCCCGCTCGTAATCCCGGCCTTTATGCAGCAGCAAGCGCAGATTTTCATTACGCTCCGCCCATGGCGACGCATAATCCAGTAGCATATCCAGCTCGGCAAGCGCCCGCGCGGAGATCACGTCGCAATCCGCGATGATCTTCGGTGCCTCTTCGATGCGCACCGCTTGCACTGCGCCCCGCGCCTCGCACTCCCGCAGGCAAACCCGCAGAAACGCAGCCTTTTTCTGGTTGCTTTCCACCAGATCGACATATCCGTCCGACTGCTCGGCGAGAAGTATCGCAGTGATGATACCCGGAAAACCACCGCCGCTTCCGAGATCCACCCAATGTCCAGGCTTAGGATGAAGCTGAAAGATTTGCGCACTATCGGCAATGTGCCGGCGCCAGAGATCATCGATGGTAGACGGCGCGACCAGATTGATGGTCTTCGCCCACTTCTGGAAGAGCTCGGCAAAGTGCTGCAGCCGTCTCTGTGTTTCACGTGAAACACGCACACCGTTCAATTCCATGGCAGGACTCTCACACCTTGCAACGCCACAATATTACGAAACCAATTTCCGTTCTTCTGCCACCGCCAGCTTCCGCAAATGGGCAAGCAAGAGCGATATCGCCGCCGGCGTCATGCCATCGATTCGCGACGCTTGCGCGATATTCTTCGGCCGCGCTTTCGCCAGCTTCTGCTTCAGCTCGTTCGACAGGCCGGAGAGTATAGAAAAATCGAAGTCCATGGGGATGGCTCGCTCTTCTTCACGCCGAACCTGCACGATATCCGAGGTCTGACGGTCCATATAGACCGCATAGGCTGCCTCGATTTCGACGGCCTCGACCACGCGGCGATCGATCGCACGCAATTCCGGCCATAGGGCGGACAGCGATTCGATAGAATGCTCCGGATAGGACAGCAGATCATAAGCTGTTCGACGTTGTCCGTCCTTGTTGAGATGCAGCCCGGCCCTCTCCGCCTCATTCGGCGTTACGCTCAGCGTCTTCAGCCGCGCGCGTGCCCATTCGAGCTTTTCCATATAGTCACCGAAGCGCGCGGTACGGGCACTACCGACACAGCCGATGGTCAAGCCGAGAGGCGTCAAACGGACATCCGCATTGTCCGCACGCAAAGACAGGCGATATTCGGCCCGGGATGTAAATATGCGATAGGGCTCGGCGACGCCGCGCGAGGTCAGATCGTCGATCATCACCCCGATATACGAGTCTGTCCTGCTCAGTTGGATCGGTTCGTCGCCTGAAGCCAATCGCGCGGCATTGAGACCGGCGATCAAACCCTGTGCGCCTGCTTCCTCATACCCCGTCGTTCCATTGATCTGTCCGGCCAGGAACAGGCCGGGAATCTTCATCACCTCAAGCGACGGCTTCAATTCGCGTGGATCGACATGATCATATTCAATGGCATAACCGCTTTGCAGGATTCGAACTCGTTCCAGACCCGGAATAGTTCGGATGAAGGCGTCCTGCACATCCTCGGGGAGGGAGGTGGATATCCCATTGGGATAGACCGTCGTATCGTCAAGCCCTTCCGGCTCCAGGAAGATCTGGTGACCGTCACGTTCGCCGAACTTGACGATCTTGTCTTCTATCGATGGGCAATAGCGCGGTCCGACACCCTCGATCTGGCCGGAATACATCGCCGAACGCATGAGGTTATCGGCAATGATCTTATGCGTCGCCGGCGTCGTGCGCGTCACCCCGCATTCGATCTGCCGATTCACGATTGTGTCCGTCATGAAGGAAAAAGGCACCGGCTCATCATCGGCGCCCTGCCGCCCAACCGCATCCCAGTCGATCGTCGTGCCATCGAGACGCGCGGGGGTGCCTGTCTTCAGGCGGGCAAGTGCAAGCCCATAGCGCTCCAGCGTACCCGACAGGCCCACGGACGGTTCTTCGCCAACACGGCCCGCAGGGATCTTCCTGTCGCCAATATGGATCAGGCCGCGCAGAAAAGTGCCGGTCGTCAGAACAACGGCGCCGCAGCGGAATGTCCGGCCATCCTTCAGAACCACAGCCGAGACGCGACCGTCGCTGATCGTCAGGTCGAAAGCATCGCCTTCAACGACATCGAGGTTTTCGATCGCGCCGATCTCGGACTGCATGGCCAAACGATAGAGTTTTCGGTCGGCCTGCGTGCGCGGGCCACGAACCGCGGGACCTTTCTTCCGGTTCAGCATACGGAACTGTATGCCGCCGGCGTCGGCAACCCGGCCCATCAAGCCATCGAGCGCATCGATCTCCCGAACCAGATGGCCCTTGCCGAGGCCACCGATCGCCGGGTTACAGGACATCACGCCGATCGTGTCGCGTTTGTGGGTGATCAAAGCGGTCTTCGCACCCAGGCGCGCAGCCGCGGCCGCAGCTTCGCTACCCGCATGTCCGCCGCCAACGACGATCACATCATATATAGTATCGAGCATTATCAAGCCCTCAGTGTTGCCGTCTGTTTGGCACACCAATTTCAGGAGTCAAGAAGGTTTCACGTGAAACGTTTTGAGTAGCCTAAGTCAAAGACCATGTTTCACGTGAATCATTTGCCGATGCAGAATTCTGAGAAGATCACATCAAGGAGGTCCTCGACATCGACCCTTCCCGTGATCCGGCCTAAACTATGTGCCGCCTGACGAAGGTATTCAGCGCGTATATCCAATCCCGCAGACGTCGCGCTGACCGCCTGGGTCAGTGTTTCCAGGCTCTCTGCCAGCAAAGTCCGATGCCTCACGCGGCTCGGCAGCGCCAGGGATAGAGCCGTGGACCTGTCTTGCAGATCTTCGATCAACAACTGGTGCAGTTCCGCCAAACCGAGGCCGGTGGCTGAAGAGATGGAGAGGTCGTAATCACGCCCATCTGCCGGGTGAATATCCGCTTTGGTGCCGATACGAAGGATTTTCCCGCTAAAGCCGGGGAAATCCGTCTGCGCTTCAGCACCAATCTCCGCAAGGGAGAGAATGACGTCCGCTTCCGTCGCCGTTTTCAGCGCTCGCCTGATCCCCTCGCGCTCTATGATTTCCTCGGTTTCCCGCAGTCCGGCGGTATCATAGAGCCGGACCGCATATCCCTCGATATTGAGATCAATTTGCAAGACGTCGCGTGTGGTGCCGGCAATGTCGGTCACGATCGCCACCTCGCGACGCGCCAGCGCGTTCATCAGGCTCGATTTACCGGCGTTGGGGGCGCCGGCGATAACCACCTTCAAGCCATCCCGCACGATCTCGCCGAAGCCGGCGCCGGCAAGATGCGCTGACAGTTCCGCCCGTAGTTTCGCCATATCATCCCAGACGAGATCAGATACCGAACCGGGGACATCGTCCTCATCGGCAAAATCCAGTTCAGCCTCGATCAGGGCGCGGGCACGTGTCAGACGATCAGCCCATCCAGCATAAAGCTTCGATAATCCGCCGGCGGCATGCTCTACCGCCAGACGGCGCTGCATTTCCGTCTCGGCGGCGATGAGATCCGCGAGGCCTTCGACCTCGACAAGATCCATCTTGCCATTTTCCAACGCGCGACGTGAGAATTCCCCATGCTCGGCCAGGCGACACCCCTCAAACCCGGCAAGTTCGTCCAGAAGTGCGGCAACAACGGCCTTGCCTCCATGAACATGAATTTCCGCGCAATCCTCCCCCGTAAAAGAGGCGGGCGCGGGGAAGATCAGAACCAGTCCCTGGTCGATTGCCAGACCGTTACGAGTCCGAATCGTTTTTAATGCCGCTTGCCGGGGCTTCGGCAGCGATCCGGCTAGCACAGATGTCGCCGAAAGCGCCTGCGGCCCACTGATCCGCACGACCGCAACGCCAGACGGCAGCGCTCCGCTGGAAAGGGCAAAGATCGTATCGCCGATAGTTTTCATGAAATTGATCCGCATCCGAATCGATCCCCGTTTCCTGGCCATGAGGGGATCGATCTCAGTTTATATATTCCGGTCTTATCAGGCTCCGCCGATCGTCTGAAAATACCGAGCTATCGACGATGCATATTCAAGTGCGACCGATCAGTCGCAGGTTTGTTCCGACAACTCCTCATTACGCGGATTTGCCCGGTGCGGCATTTAAACCCCCGAAACACCACATCGTGATTACCTGCCGCCAGATCGACTCAACGCGAATGTCGAAGATCATAAACGAAATCGGGCCGCACAACGCGACCCGATCATATCTTCCTGGCTTTCGCCACGCATGAGTAGCGGTGAATCCGGCTAAGGATTACGTATTCATCGAGTCGAAGAAATCCGGATTGTTCTTCGTCTGCTTCAGCTTGTCGATCAGGAATTCGATCGCATCGGTTGTGCCCATCGGCGCAAGGATGCGGCGCAGAACGAAGATCTTCTGCAGATCCTGGCGCGGTACCAGCAGGTCTTCCTTACGCGTACCGGACTTGAGAATATCCATCGCCGGGAAGATGCGCTTGTCGGCGACCTTACGATCGAGGACGATTTCCGAGTTGCCCGTGCCCTTGAATTCTTCGAAGATCACTTCGTCCATGCGGCTGCCGGTATCGATCAGTGCGGTCGCGATGATCGTCAGCGAACCGCCTTCTTCGATGTTGCGCGCCGCGCCGAAGAAGCGTTTCGGGCGCTGCAGGGCGTTGGCGTCGACACCACCGGTCAGGACCTTGCCGGACGAAGGAACGACGGTGTTGTAAGCGCGGCCGAGGCGCGTGATCGAATCGAGCAGGATGACAACGTCGCGCCCGTGTTCAACAAGGCGCTTCGCCTTCTCGATGACCATTTCGGCAACCTGGACGTGGCGCACGGCCGGCTCGTCGAAAGTCGAGGAGATGACTTCACCGCGCACGGAACGCTGCATGTCCGTAACTTCCTCGGGACGCTCGTCGATCAGCAGAACGATCAGATAGCAATCCGGATGGTTGGCGGTGATGGAATGGGCGATGTTCTGCAGCAGGACTGTCTTACCGGTACGCGGCGGTGCCACGATCAACCCGCGCTGGCCCTTGCCGAGCGGCGCCACGAGATCGATGACGCGGGGCGACAGATCCTTGGTGGTGGGAACATCCAGTTCCATGCGGAAACGCTCGTTCGGATAGAGCGGCGTCAGATTGTCGAAATGGACCTTGTGACGGATCTTTTCCGGATCGTCGAAATTGATGGTGTTGACCTTCAGCAGCGCGAAATAGCGCTCGCCTTCCTTCGGCCCGCGGATCGGACCCTCGACGGTATCGCCGGTCTTCAGCGAGAAGCGGCGGATCTGCGACGGCGAGATATAGATATCGTCCGGACCCGGCAGATAATTGGCATTGGCGGAACGCAGGAAACCGAAGCCGTCCTGCAGGACTTCGACAACGCCTTCCCCGATAATTTCAACATCCTGGCTGGCGAGTTCCTTCAGGATGGCAAACATCAATTCCTGTTTGCGCATCGTGCTGGCGTTTTCGACCTCGAGCGATTCGGCAAAAGCCAGGAGATCGGTCGGGGATTTGTTCTTAAGTTCTTGAAGCTTCATTTCAGCCATGAAGGGAATTACTCTATTTTAGAAGGGGAAAGGCAATGTTGGTCGTATTCAGAGCCGCGATGGGGTATTCGCGGGCGATAGAACTGATACATGCCACGAAGAAGAGATGGCGGGAAAATAGCGATTCAGTTTGTGCCCCGCAAGGGGGAACCGTAAAATGAAGGAAATTTAACTTCGACGCGCAGCTCCGCCGATTTCACGTAAAGGGCTTCACCACCGCCAGGATGACGATCAGAATCATCAACAGCGTCGGTGCCTCGTTCATAAGCCGCCAGTAGCGGGCGGAATAGCGGTTTTCATCCCGGGCAAAAGCCCGAACGGCACGGCTGAAGAACATGTGGATACCTGTCAGCAATACGACAAGCCCGATCTTGGCGTGCAGCCAGGTGCCCTGAAAATCATAAATCGACCAGGCGAGATAAAGTCCGAAAATCCAGGTCAGCATCATGGCCGGTGTCATGATCACCCGAAGAAGCCGTCGTTCCATCACCTTGAACGTCTCGGATTGCTGCGAGCCCGGCTCCGCATCGGTGTGATAGATGAAAAGCCTCGGCATGTAGAACAGGCCAGCCATCCATGAGATCACCGCGATGATATGCAGCGCCTTGATCCAGAGGTAAAGATTTTCTGGATGCCAGGCGAACAGGCCGATCGCCAACGCAATGAACAGCAGGATCATGAAATAGGCGCGCCGGCTCGCATAGGTGCCGGGGCGGGGATCCGTCTGCTTTTCCCCCGATTGCTCGCTCATGGCCTCAGCCCTTCCACCCACGCACGCGCTTCACCAGGGCCGCGACATTGGCGGGATCGGCCTGCGGCGTAATCCCGTGGCCGAGGTTGAAGATCAGCGGGCCATGGCCCAGTTGCTGCAGGATATCGTCGATCCCATCCTCCAGCGCCTTGCCGCCGGCAACGACGCGCATCGGATCGAGATTGCCTTGCACCGGTCCTTCCCGCTGCAGCTCCCGCGCAAAGGCGAGCGGAACGGACCAGTCGAGCCCGATAGCATCGGCGCCGGTCTTTTGCCGATAGGTCTTCAGCAAATATCCCGCCCCCTTGGCGAAGGCGATGATCCGCGCCTTTGGTCGCTGTGCCTTCACGGAAGCGATGATCCGAGCAACCGGCTTGACGGCGAATGCCTCGAATTCCCTTTCGCCAAGCACACCCGCCCAGGAATCGAATATCTGCACGGCATCGGCGCCGGCATCAATCTGCGCCACGAGATAGGCAGCGGAGATATCGGCAAGCAGCATCAGCAGATGTTCGAACGCCTTCGGGTGCCGATAGGCGAAAAGCCGGGCAGGGGCTTGATCCGGCGTGCCATGACCGGCGATCATATAGGTGGCGACCGTCCAGGGCGCGCCGCAGAAACCGAGAAGCGCCGTCTCGTCCGGAAGCTCGCCGCGCAGCCGCCTCACCGTTTCCATGACCGGTGCGATATGATCCAGTACGCCATCCGCCTTCAGCGCGAGAATGCCGTCCTCATCGATCGGGTCCATTTCAGGGCCGTGTCCCTCGGTAAAGCGGACATTGCGTTTCAGCGCGTCGGGGATCACCAGGATATCGGAAAACAGGATGGCCGCATCGAAGCCATAACGCCGGATCGGCTGCATCGTCACTTCGACTGCATGCTCCGGGCTGTAACAGAGATCGAGAAAGCTTCCCGCCCTTGCCCTCGTCTCCCGATATTCCGGGAGATAGCGTCCGGCCTGGCGCATCAGCCAGACAGGGGGAGGGGTCAGTGTTTCCCCGCTGAGGACCCTCATGATCTTCCGGCCCGCATTGTTCAAAGGCATCATCCCAATATAAAAACAAAGATATATCTAAGGTTTCTATTTCTTAGAGTCTGTGACTATCAAGGATTAAAATTCATCCACCGCTGATCCAATTTGTCGCGCACCCATCCCGAATTTCGCAAAAAGATCGACCTCTCTCGGGGATATGTGGAAAAGAAAAGCGTTAGATCAATCTTTCTAAGTGCTTGGCGCCGATTCCGTTTCGACCCGATCTGTGGATGGAGTGGGGAGACAAGCTGCTGAAAACAGCTTATCCACATTACCCACAATCCCCGATGAGCGGCGTCCCGAAAAACCGAAATGTGGAAAAGTCGGCGGTTTTCCACTTGCCCCCGACCGGGCGGTTCCCGTACCTCTCTTCTCTCCCAGGATATCAACAGGTGATGGAAAGTAGCGTGGAAAACCGGACAAGCTTCTTTCATCTGCATCTGATTTCTGACTCAACCGGCGAGACTCTGATATCCGCCGGCCGCGCCGCATCGGTGCAATTCCATGCCAGCCAGCCGATTGAGCACGTCTACCCACTGATTCGGAATCGCAAGCAGCTGCTGCCGGTTCTCGAAGCGATCGACCATAGCCCCGGCATCGTCCTCTATACGATCGTCGACCGCGAGCTTGCCGATTTCATCGACGAGCGTTGCCGGGAGATGGGCGTACCCTGCGTCAACGTGCTTGAACCGGTGATGAACGTCTTCCAGACCTATCTCGGCACGGCATCGCGGCGTCGGGTCGGCGCCCAGCATGTCATGAACGCCGATTATTTCGCCCGCATCGAAGCCCTGAACTTCACCATGGACCATGACGACGGGCAGATGCGGGATGACTATAATGACGCCGATGTTGTCATTATCGGCATCAGCCGGACATCGAAGACGCCGACCAGCATCTACCTGGCGAACAGGGGCATCAAGACCGCCAATATCCCGATCATCGCCGGCGTGCCCCTGCCCGAAAGCCTGATCCAGGCGACCAAGCCGCTGATCGTCGGGCTGGTGGCAACCACCGACCGGATCTCGCAGGTGCGCGAAAACCGCATCCTCGGGGCGACCACCGGCTTCGACCGTGGCGGCTATACCGATCGGGCCACGATCTCCGAGGAGCTGAAATATGCCCGCTCGCTCTGCGCCCGGCATAATTGGCCGATCATCGACGTCACCCGCCGCTCGATCGAGGAGACGGCCGCCGCTATTGTTGCCCTGCGCCCGAAGCTGCGCTAAGCGCTGGACAGCATTATTTCCAAGGGTTCGTCCGATCATGACCACGCCGCTCATCCTTGCCTCCTCCAGCCCGTTTCGGCGGATGCTGATGGAAAACGCCGGCCTGCATTTCCAGGCAATCGCGGCTGACATCGATGAACGCGCGATCGAGGCGCCGCTGGAGCGGGACGGTGCCGGCCCCGACGCCGTGGCGCTGGTGCTGGCCAAGGCCAAGGCGAAAGAGGTGAGCGGTCGTTTCGCGGGCTCGCTCGTCATCGGGTCGGATCAGACCATGTCGCTCGGCAGCCAGGTCTTCCACAAGCCGAAGACGATGGCGGAGGCGGAGGGCCATCTGCAAAGCCTGTCCGGCAAGACCCACCGCCTGAACAGCGCCATCGCGCTGGCGCTGAATGGCGACATCATATGGGAGCATGTGTCCCACGCTGAACTGACCATGCGCGCTCTCTCCGCCGATTTCATCCATCGT
>DASWOH010000073.1:0-15690 GCA_036398815.1 Rhizobium sp.
TGTCGGCACATCCCGCGCTCATCTCCCCATCAACCCCTTTTCCACGATCGTCTTTGCCGCAACCAATGCGCCGAAATTCGCTGCAATTCCCTCTCGGCGCCAACTATGCGCGGTTTTCAACAGCCATCGACACGAGTTGCGAATCCATATCCTGCTCTCATCGCTGGTCGCAAAAAATAGTGGCGCGCGGCATCCTATGCAACGAAAGATCCAGGTGTTGCCGATGTATGGCCGCCATCCACTAGATATCCAGAATCTCGGGAGGCGACTTGAACGGATTGAGGATCCGTACCCCACCTCCCGCGAAATCGGAGACGTTTCGCGTCACAACCACGAGACCATGGACGCGTGCGGTCGCCGCCAGAGCAATGTCCCAACGGTCTTTGTTTTTGCTGCCGAGCAGGCGTGTCCATTCCGCCACGACCGGCCCATCAATCGGAATGATGCGATCAGAGAATGATTTTTCGAGCGCTTCGATACCATCAAGAATCCGGCGTGCGCGTTCTGGCTCCCGCTTCATCAGGGCCTCGGCTCCCCTACGTTTTTCGAACAGCGTGGCCACACTCAGTCGGAGGTCCGTGTCATCAACCGTCGCGATCCACCGATGCACATTTTCGTGCCCACCGTGCTTCAATTCACGGAGGACATTTTCATCCAACAGATAGAGCGTCACGGAATGGGCCTTGGTTCGACGTCGCCCAAGTCACCGTCGTCATCGAACGCACCAATATCGGCCAAAGCAGCCAAAGTGGTTTTCAGGCTCTTCGTTGGGTACGGACGCCCCCGCTTCGGATAAGCCTTGGCATACTCGACTGCCGCATCGATCTGGTCGCGCGTCAGGGAAGGAAAATCCATGAGAATCGCATCAACACCCTGGTCGCGCGCCAAAGCAGCGATCAGATGCGCCGCGATCGTCGTACCGCGGATAACCGCCTCGCCTCGATCGCCCTTGCTATCAATCCGATCTCTGACCGCCTCAAGTCTCGCCATTCGGTTTTTAAGATCGGTGTCAATTTGCGCGAGATCCAGCTCCAACCTTCCGAGTTGGAACTTGTGAGCATCATTCGGCAATTTTCGCAGGGCACCGTAGAGCCGGCGCCGTCCGGCTGGCGTCAGATCCTTGTCGAGTTCATCGGCAAGCCGCAGAAAGCGCAGCTCAGCCGGTCCAAGCAGCCTTTGGATGATGTTCCCCACCTTCCTCTGCCTCGCCTGAATTACCCCTGTATCAACTGCCTTGTTGAGCATTGCCGGGGACCGGCCCAGGACATACCCTGCCTCACTCAGCGTGAAACTCTGGATTTGGGTCATGCTCCACTCCGTCATCATCAATCCGTCCCAATATAGGGATGAATTAAATTTGGCGCAAGGCCATGAGGAAAATCGCTTGCAAGGGTCGAGATCCGTCGCCTTGAAGAGATTTGAACCTATGGCACGTCGTTCAATCTCTTGCGAAACTGATTCATGGTGCGGGGCCGCCTTTGGCGTAAAAGCGATCCGGCGCCAAAGGACGAGATCAGACAGCTTCTGGTCGATGAGTTGATATCGGCGCTGCGCGCCATCCGGGATGCGAGGGATGATCCCGCCAACTTGGCGCAAGCGCGCCGCCGGGTGGACGAAGCCAAGATCGCGCTCAGCGAGCGCGGTCAACCTCGTCAAGAATACGCCCTATGCCGCTTGGTTCGAACGGCCGCAAACATAGCGGAGCCTCGGGATCGATCAGATCCGGGCGCCACCCGTTGCATCAATCATCTGGCCGGTCGTCCAGCGCGCATCGTTCGATGCAAGGAAAGCGATGACGTCTGCGACGTCCTCCGCCCGGCCGATACGAGAGAAGACCGAGAGTGCTTCGGCGCCGGCGCGCGCGTCCGGCGATGCTAACCACTCTGCATTCATATCCGTCTCGGTCACACCCGGCAGCACGGCATTTACCGTAATCCCGCGAGCCGCAAATTCAGGTGCCAGCGCCAATGTCAGTGTCTCCAGCGCCCCCTTCGAGGCTGCATAGGCCGGATGCGTCGGGGCCGCGATCCGCGTAAACCCTGTCGAGATATTGATGATGCGGCCATTGTCGCGAATGTGGTCGGCGACTGCCTGGATCAGGAAGAACGGCGCCTTGTAGTTGATCGTCATCACCTCATCGAACGCGGCTTCGCTCGTCTGCTTCAAGGGTATCGCGGGTGCAATGCCGGCATTGTTCACTAGAATGTCGAGAGCGGGTGAACCCGTCTCGGTGCGCGCAGCTTCGCTGAATTGCGCCCAAAGGCTGTCGGCAGAGTCCTTGCCCTGCCGTAGATCGGCCTTCACGGCTACAGCCTTGACGCCGAGCGTTTCGATGTCGCGGACAGTGGCATTGGCCGCATCCGAATTGGCGGTGTAATGCACACCGATCAGCGCGGCACCTTCTTTCGCGAAGGCAAGGGCTGCGGCTCGGCCGATACCGCGCGAGCTTCCGGTGATTAGGGCTATCTTGTCTGCGAGTCTTTGGGACATGGATCACTCCGTTGCTAAATTAAATAGTGACCCCTATAATAAGGAGGAAAGAAGGTCTGTCAACAATTTAATAGGGATCACTATTTTAATGGATGAGCCAGTCCGCAAACGAGGCAGACCACGCGTGCTCGATCGCGATGTCGGGCTCGACATCGCGGCACGCCTGTTCTGGGAACGTGGCTATGAAGGAACCTCGACCGCCGACCTAACGAAGGCCATGGGGATCAATCCGCCGACGCTCTACTCGACTTTCGGCTCCAAGGAAGAATTGTACCGTCAGGCGCTCGACTTCAGCATTGCCCGTGAAAACAGTCGCCGGTCGGAAATCCTGCAATCCAATCTTCCGGTTTACGAAGCCCTGAGCCTCTACCTCTACGATATTGCCGATGGCGATACCCAGCCGGACAAGCCGCCGGGATGCATGGTCTCGACGGCGGTCCTCCAGCATGCGGAAGAAAATGCATCGGTCGCCCGGATGACCACGGCACTGCGCGAGGCGTCGATGCAAGTTCTCAAGAGCCGCTTCGATCGCGCAATCACCGAAGGCGAATTGCCGGCGGAAACCGATACCGACACGCTCGCGCGCTTCTACGGCGCGATCATCCAAGGCATGTCCGCTCAAGCCTGCGACGGCGCCTGCAATGCTCTGTTGAAGCGCCTGATCGACATCGCACTCACGGCTTGGCCCGGAATGCGTCAGACCTCGACCGGAAATTCGGATTGAAGACAAGTCAACCACTCATTCTGACCGCAAGGACGGCAGAACTCGATATTGAGTAATTCGATCGCGTCCGGCGGGTACAGGACGAGGGAAACTTTTGCGCGTCCTGCCCAAATGGCTTGGCTTGAAGGGCTGGTTCACCTCGTCTTCACGGTTCTGTCGCAAACTTTTTGCAAGGCGGCAGAGACGGCTATCGCAGGACACGCTTACGCAGCGAGTGCGGCGAATTGCTGAAATGTTGATTGGACATGGGTTGAGAATTGGTGCTTGCGGATCATCTGAGCCACTTCGATGCCATCCGGTGTCGCTGACGCAGACTGAAAGGATTGGAAGCCTTTCATGGGGCGGGTCAGCGTCTTGATAAACCGGTGATCTTGCTCGATCATGTTGTTGAGATATTTGACCTGCAGGATCTCGACCAGCCAAAACCATCCATGCTGTAGCAGCAGCCAGTTGACGTTTTGCAATCCTGCGAGGTTCGCGCCGCTCTTGTCGATGACGGCCTTTTCGGGCCAGCCATTATTTTCGATCGTGCGGGCGAAGAAGGCGCTGGCGGCAGCCTCGTCGCGGTGCTCGAACAGCATGAAATCAAGGGTTTTGCCGCATTTATCGACCGCGCGATAGAAATAGGTCCACTTGCCTTTGACCTGAATACAGGTTTCGTCCATTCGCCAGGAACGGCTGGTCGCGGATTTGCGGCGCCGGGCATGGCAGGCAATAAGCGGCGAATATTTCACGACCCATCTGTTCAGCGTCGTGTGGTCAACGGCAACGCCGCGCTCAGCCATAATCTCTTCCAGATCACGATAGGAGACCGCGTATCGCACGTAGAAAAACACCGCATATAAAACCACGTCTTTCGGGTAGTGGCTACCTTTGAAATCGACCATGATTTGGAACTCAACATGCCTGCTCATCTTCAACCCGGATCTATGGCAAGATCAAACCGCTGGAAAATCCACGGAAAATTTTGCGACAGCCCCCCGGTTCACCATGGATTGGTGAGGGAATGAAAAGAGCTTCGTCTGAGACGAAGCTCTTTTCATGTGTCATTTGTACCGCACGCGCGCCGTATGCTGGATTGCGTCTGACGGTGCAGCTTGATGGCCCTCCTCCCAGTACCATCGTGTCAACTGTTCCCCTCTGGAGGTTATTGACCTTCACACCTTAAAGGGCCCTGGTTCTCCGGTGGCCCTATTTTTTGCGTTGTCGTTTGCTCTTCGACGATACGAGATGTTCCGCTTGAAAAGCCGCTCCCGGTGATATCGGTTATAGTTTATATGATAACCAAAATATCCTGGAGCATCGAGATGGCTGTAACCAATGGTCTTCGCGTCTATGATGGCGCCGAATTCGCTCACGCGCTACAGGTCGAGATGGATTCCGCTTCCGGCGAGAAGACATCGGACGCCGGTAAGCGCCTGCTGAAGCGCAAGCAAACGGCCGAGCAGCGTGCCTCATCCTTCCGCGCGAAACTGCGCAAGGCGATGGCGAACGCCATGCACTCCACGCCGGAAACCGATGTCGACGACATGATGGTCGTGCTGGTCGACACCCCAAATCGGGCTGTGCGGGACACCATCCGCGATATCGTCGAGCATGTGCCGGCGATCGTGGAAGCCCGTCAAAGTAAACTGACCGATGACGCGATCGACGCACTCGTATCGGTCTACATGCGCACGCCTCCCAATGCCGAGGTCGAGAGATTGCTCTACGACAGCAACGCAAAGGCGAGAGCTCGGTTTTTCGGGGAATGGCCAAGCTTTACGAGCAAGGATCTGGCGGAAGTTGCCGGACATGGTTCCAAGAACAGGAGCATGACCGCCTCGCGATGGAAGATGAAGGGAAAGGTATTCTCGATCAGGCATGGCGGCGTCGAGTATTTCCCTGCCTTCCAGTTCGAGGAAGGGCAGCCCATTGAAACGGTTATCAAGGTGCTCACGCTGCTTGGCGGGAGAAAGACCGGTTGGCAATTGGCGTTCTGGTTCACGTCCCCGAATGGGTGGCTTGCCGGCAAGCGCCCTGTCGACCTCCTGAAAGACGGCGATGTCGTGGTTTCGGCGGCAGCCCATGAAGCGGAAAATATCGCCGGATGATTTCTTCGCCTCCATCACCGCTCCCCGCCTCGAACTCTCACGAGGTCAAGGCGGGGACGAAATTCCATAGAGTCCACGATCAACGCTTCGCAAGCTGCTCTTTCAATCCGGGAAAGGGACGTCCGCGCCGTTTGGCGCGCCTATTCCTGGGCAGCGATCCGATCCCGACGCAATACCTTGCAACCGATTGCGAATGCGCGGTTCATGAGGCGATCTTTCACGATGTGCCGATCGATGAGCCGCACAAGACCGTGGGTGTCGACAATATCAGGCCGCTCGCCCATTCGGTCGTCTCGTTGAAACGCGATCTCGTTCTGGGACCGCTTTTCGCCCCCGATCTCGCCAAGTGGGGCGTAAGCAGGGCAGACCTCATCGATACGACGGCTGCCGACTATCACATCCCCGCTCAGTGGGCATTGGCCATGCACCAGAGCAGACCTGACGTAGATGGCCTGATCTGGACGTCGAAGCGCTGCGATCCGCAGCAGGCCATACTCCTGTTCGGGGATCGTGTCGCGGAAACCGACCTGCTCGAGATCAGCAATGCCTCGATCTATTCGGATCTTGGCGAAATGCGGCAAGTCGCTGCTTTCGCCGCGCGGGTGGACATCACCCTTGTTCTGTAGTCGTGAGGCTGCTGTGACCGGCCGGGACGGCGCCATTCTCCATGCCGAAGTAATCCGGACTATACGCGGCGCCTCGAGCCGGAGGACATGCTGCCCGTTTTGCGGAATGCATCAAAGCAAAGCGCGTAAATGGGGGGCCGGAATAAAGCGTCTGCGAATACTACCAGCGCAGCAGACGCCGGCCGATCAGTAGTCCTGCGACAGTCACGATGGTAATGGCGAGACCATACCAGCTCGCCAGGAACAGAGGGCTATCGTCCGGGCAGTGCCACGCATAGATCGCCGCCGCAATACCGCCGGCGGCGAGCCCGGAGACAGCGCCGGCAAGCCCCGGATTGCCGGGCGCGGCATTCTTAAGCGCCAGCAGGAAGCCCGCCAGCGGCGCCAGCGACAAGATGGGAATGAAGAAGACGCAGAAAGCGGCATTCTTCCCAACCATACTCACCTGCCAGTTCTGTTCCGGCACGACGAAAAGCTCAGCGAGGAGCGCAACGACGAGGAGCGCGGCAGGTACGAGCAGCGCCAGGCCGCGTGCCTTCATGGAAACGCCCGGCCGGCCGATCTGGAAAACGAGACGCGATGCGAGGATCGCGAGCAGCAGCGTCTCGCATATCTTGAAGGAGACGCGCGCCGTCTCGAAGGCGGTCTGCATATTGTGCCGGATGCCGATCGTCGAAACCATGAGCGCGATGGAAATGGCGGCACCGATCAGCAGCGCCAACGCCATCGTGCGGCCGAGCCGCATACGCACCGGGGCGTCTTCCGAAAGAAGGTTGATCAGCTCATCCGTTTTCACGTTCATCACTCCGGTAAAGGGCGGCCAGCGATTTCAGCGCCCGGTGCAGGGCGACGCGCACCGCGCCTTCGCTCATCTTCAGTCGCTCGGCAGTTTCGCGCACGCCGGCACCCTGAATGGAAATCGAGCGCACGATGTCGCGCTGCGGGTCCCTGAGCTGTTTCAACATATGTTCCGCGTCGAGCCGATCCAGGGCGTCGGTCTGCTCTTCCGCTTCCAGCGTCGCCATCACATCCTCGATCGGCACGCTGCCATGCCGGCCACGTCGCCGCAGGCTGTCGATCAGCTTGTTGCGCACGATCGTCGACAGCCAGGGGCCGATTGGCCGTGCAGTATCCCAGGTCCCGCGCTTCAGGTGGACGGCAAGCAGCACTTCCTGCACCACGTCCTCCGCCTCGCTCGGCGGCGCACCGAACTGGTCGCAGCGCCTTCGCGCCATGGCGCGCAAATGCGGTGTGACCGATGACAGGAAGCGATGATAGGCCTGCGTGTCGCCATTCATGGCCGCACGCATCCAGCCTGCCCATTCCTCTTCACGCGCCGAGTATTTCACCCAACATTATCCTCTACGAGCAGGCATAAGCTTTTGTTACTGCTCTATGCAGATTCATTTCAAAAATCCACAGCGTAGGCCAGGAAAGCTTTCCCGCACGGCTACGGCATAGGCAGAGGCCTGCCCGGAAACCACCCCTTGCGACATGATCCGAAAGCACCCTGCACCGCAATTTACGGCGATCACGCGTTCGTTACATCGCTGCCTGTAACAAAAAACTCCGCGCTGACGAGTACCGTTCGTGCCCCGACGGAAGGGGCGTAACAAGCAACGGAGAACTTCTATGTTCAAGACTTCCATCAGCGCCGCCCTTCTCGCCAGCGCCGTGACGACCGCCCTTGCAACGGTTGCAAGTGCCGCTCCCCTCACCAAGGCCGAAGCCAGCGCTGCGATCGCCGCTCACAAGGAGAAGTGCTACGGCGTCGCTCTCAAGGGCCAGAACGATTGCGCCGCCGGTCCGGGCACGACGTGCCAGGGAACGTCCGTCAAGGACTTCCAGGGCAATTCCTGGAAATTCGTTCAGGGCGGCACCTGTGCCTCGCTCGAACTGCCGGGCGGCCGCCATGGTTCGCTGATGCCACTGAAGCGCGACATCTAAGCGCCTGACAGGAAAGCGGAGGCGAACATGACCAAGATCGACGGGACCATCACTCTGTCCGTGGAGGCGGAAAGCACGCCCCGCTTTCCAACCTATTCGGTTGCCGGCCAGGCCGGCACCAGCTTCAAGCCGGAGCATCTGCCGGCAATTGTCGAAGAGAAGGGTCCGCAGGGCTTCTTCGAAGTCCATGCCGAAAACTATATGGGTGCTGGCGGCCCACCCCATCGCGCACTGGAGAAGGTGCGCTGCAGTCACCCCATATCGCTGCACGGCGTCTGCATGTCGCTCGGCGGTCCACAGCCGTTGGACAAGGACCATCTTCGACGCTTCAAGACGCTTGTCGATCGCTACGAGCCGGCCCTCGTCTCGGAGCATCTGGCCTGGTCGACACATGAGGACACCTATCTGAATGACCTGTTGCCGCTGCCTTACACGAATGCCACGCTTGCGCATGTCTGCGAGCACATCGACGAGATGCAGACTCATATCGGCCGTCCGATCCTGCTGGAAAACCCGTCCACCTATGTGCTCTTCGCGCAATCCTTGATGAGCGAGACCGATTTCATCCGGGAGATTTCCCGGCGTACCGGATGCGGGCTGCTTCTCGACGTCAACAATGTCTTCGTTTCCGCCACCAATCACGGCTTTTCGGCGCTGGACTATCTGCGCGATTTTCCGCTCTCCAGGGTGGGTGAAATCCATCTCGCCGGACATGATGAACAGGAGGACGACGAAGGTGAACTGCTGCTCATCGACAGCCATGACGGCCCGGTGACCGATGCCGTCTGGCAGCTCTACGAAATCGTCATCGCCCGCTGCGGCCAGATCCCCACCCTGATCGAATGGGATAGCAAGATCCCGGACTGGCCGGTTCTCCGTGCCGAAGCGCTCGCGGCGCAGGCAACCCTCGACAAGCATGCGGTTCGGAAGGGAGCATGCCATGCGCTCGGCTGACATCCTGCCGATCCGGCAGGTCGCACAGGTCGCATCGGATTTCGCCGGGCAATTCGCGGCCGCGCTACTGGTGCCCGACGCTCCTGCGCCGACGCTGGTCACGGGGCCGCGCGGCAAGCGGGCGGAGAAGCGCTACAATGTCTACCGCAACAATGTGACGGTCAGCCTGATCGAGGCGCTCGCCTCCATCTTCCCGGCCGTCCAGCGCATCACCGGATCCGATTTCTTCCGCGCCATGGCGCGGTCCCATATCCGCGAGATGCCACCGACGTCTCCATTGCTGTTCGAATATGGCCGGGATTTTCCCGCCTTCATCGACCGCTACGAATATGCGCAGGAGATACCGTGGCTTGGCGATGTGGCAAGGGTCGAGTGCGCCTGGCTCGACTCCTATCATGCAGCAGATGCGCCGGCACTTCGCCCGGAAGCGCTTGCCGGCATTCCTCCGCATTGCGTGGGAAAGGTGAGATTCCGACCTCATCCTGCTATGCGCGTCATCTCCTCCAGCCATCCCGCCGTAAGCATCTTCGCCATGAACCGGAGCCCGGAACCGGTCAGCCGCGTGGAAAATGTTGCGGAAGACGGCCTGATTACGCGCGTCGACGACGAAGTCGTCGTCCGCCGGCAGCAGGACGGAGCGGCCTTTCTGGAAAGCCTTGTCAGTGGCGGCTCCTTCGAGAACGCCGCAGCCGCCGCACTCGCCGCCAATCCCTATTTCGACCTGCCGGCCATGATTGCCGAGATGATCGAGGCAGGCTGCTTTACCAATATCGAGATGGAGATCTCCGATGTCGAACATGCTTGATTCCGCACCCCGCCACGGCGCCCTGGACCCGCTGGCGAAACTGATCGCGGCGGCGAGCAGGCTCGTCCGGACGATCGCCTATCCCGATTTCGTCCAGGCGGTCGTCCGGCTGGCGCTGGCGGTACCCTTCTGGCGTTCCGGCATTCTGAAATGGGACGGTTTTCTTCAACTCAACGATACCGCGACCGATCTCTTCACGCAGGAATTCATGCTGCATCTTCCCGGCGGCCCCTATCCGTTTCCGGCGCCGGCAACGATGGCATTCCTCTCCGGCTGCGGCGAGATCACGTTTCCAATCCTCCTTGTCCTCGGTCTCGGAACGCGCTTTGCCAGCCTCGGCCTGCTCTTCATGACGCTCATCGTCGAGCTCACCGTCCCCGACGGCTGGCCCATCCACATCACCTGGGCGGCGATGGCGCTCGCCGTGATGCGATGGGGGCCGGGGCGATTGTCACTCGACCATCTCATCGGCCGCTGGTGGGCGACGGGAGAGAATGAGTCATCGACAGGTTGAGAAAGTCGGCTGGAATGATGTAGGAAAGAAAGCTCGAAAATGCCGAATAGAGCCAATGCCGTCTTTCCATAGAAAATCCAAGCTTCTGCGCCGCTCCCGTGTCCTGTGGGGCTCATATCGGCTCTGGCATCCGAGGCTGGTTTTCTGGTGCGGCGCACTGGCAATCGGCGTGATCAGCGTCGGCTTCGCAAAAATTGCCGATTTTGCCCAGAAGGCGTTCGGCGGCCTCACCACCTCCGGTGAATGGTCCTTCCTGCTGCCGCTTGTCCTGACCCCGCTCGGCTTTACTCTATCGGCCTATCTCGCCATCACCCTGTTTCCGAACTCCCAAGGCAGCGGCATCCCGCAGGCGATCGCCGCCCGGCATCTGCGCGACGAAGAGGACCGCACGCGACTGCTGTCGCTGAGGATCGCTTTCGGCAAGATCGTCCTGACCGTACTCGGCCTCTTCTCCGGCGCCTCCATCGGCCGCGAGGGGCCAACGGTGCAGGTCGGAGCTTCGATCATGCTTGCCGTCGCCCGCTTCAGTGGCATGGCACAGGCTCGAGGCTTGATCCTCGCGGGTTCGGCCGCAGGCATTGCCGCCGCCTTCAACACACCGCTCGCGGGTATCGTTTTCGCCATCGAGGAGATGAGTCGCACCTACGAATCTCGCGCCAACGGGCTGGTGCTGACCGCAGTAATTCTTTCCGGCCTCGCCGCGCTCGGGCTTGCCGGCAGCTACAATTATTTCGGCATGACCTCGGCAGCGCCGACCGATTTGCGCGACTGGGGACTGGTCCTGATCTGCGGCATCGGCGGGGGAGCTTTGGGAGCCGCCTTCAGCGGCTTCGCGCTGCATTTCGGCCAGCGTATTCGTCGCTGGGCCCAACCGCAGCCGCTCAAGCACATGCTGGCTCTCGCATTCCTCTGTGGCCTGATCATCGCGGCAATCGGCATAGCCTCCGGCGGCGCGACTTTCGGCACCGGCTACGAACAGGCGAAGGGCGCCGTGCAGGGTGAGGCCCTGCCGTTGTTCTTCTTCCTGGAAAAGTTCGTCGCCAGCTTCCTCTCGATGCTCTCGGGCATTCCGGGCGGCATTTTCGCACCCTCGCTTGCCGTCGGCGCGGGCTTCGGCAGCACCGTCGGCTCACTTCTCGGCACCAGCATCGCCCTTGCCGCCATCCTCGGCATGGCAGGCTATTTCGCAGGCGTCGTCCAGGCCCCGATGACCGCCTTCGTCATCATCCTCGAAATGACCGGTGATCACCAAGCCGTCATCCCGATCATGGCAGTGTCGATGATCGGCTATGTGACCTCGCGCATCCTCTCGCGCGAACCGCTGTATCACGGACTTTCACGCGTCTTCATCGCTGCGGCGATTAGAGCGCGTCGTGCAGCCGATAAGGCGCTGGAAGAGGTAGAACCGCGCTTACCATAGTTATATTCTGGTTACGGATGCCAATAATTTTCGCTTGGGTCAGCAACGGAAATTATTTCCGCCTTATACGATGGCCCCAAGTATTGAGCTCGGGCCTGATCATACTGAGACCTGTAAATCTTTGGTCTTGATGGGATACGAACCGCAGGCCCGGCTTTGGGAAATTAGTCTTTTGTGCAAGCATCTGATAAATCGGTCGTGCGAAATACTACGTGGAGACTCTTGCAACCAAATACGTGCTCCAATAGATCGGTCAGTATGGACTTGAAGGTCTTACCCTCGAACTCGGGCGCGTTCATCGTCCAGAAGCTGTCTATGGAATTGGCCAGCAATAGAACCTCGACGCCGCGGGCTTTTAAACCTTCCAGATGTGGCGACGCCTTGAGTTGCTCCAGGCTGCCGCCGGCAAGGTAATAGATAGTGTCCTGCCCCTCCCAAATACTCGCTGAACGACCGATACGCGTCGCCTGATGTGGATGTTTTGAAACGCACAAACGCCAACAATTGAGCCCGGCGTTCGGAATCCTCGTACATCCCTTCCTTTAGAACCGCTCCGAAATTCTCCGAGAGTTTTAGGAATGTCTCCGCATCCGATTCAGCCAGCTTTTTGATTGCGGTCACAATCCTGCTGGTCACGCCCTTGCGGATTGCCGCAATAATCGGGCTTCTCAAATTTAGTGACACATGACCGTTCGAAGTCTCGCCCTGCTCGCAAATCAAATGCCAGGGACCCATCTGAACTTACCTACTGGCTGTGGGACGTAAGTCGTCATTCGCCGCTACCTTGTCTTTCGCTTTTGACGGAGATAGCTCTGGCCCCAGATTAGATGCCAGGTAAAGTATGTAATCGTCTGCCGCGTCGGCCAATTGAAGCGCGACTTCCTCTCTTCGCCAGCCCATAGCTACCGCTTCATCAATGAGCTTGGAATAAACCTTCGTACAGGCGTAGCGGCAATCAAGCGAGCGCTGGCGTTCTTCGAACTGAAACCTTGGTTTTCCAAACTGCACCATATTAAGATCTACCTCTAAAATTTGCCTTCAAGACACCACATTGGTTGTCTGTCCGACGATGGAGTTTGCTGCCCGGCACGGCGCCAGATATGGAGGGCTACATCGCGGCAAAGCACGTTTTCGCCAGCATGGACACAGCCATCGCGCCCAGGACGAAGCCAGCCATTTTATTGCTGAAATTGAGAACGCGCGCGGTCAGTCTTGTACGGAAAAACGAGACGCCGCTTGAAAGCACTGACCACCAGGCAAACGATCCCACGAATACTCCCAAGACTATGAACCCGGTCGATACGGGATCGTGGGATACCAGATTGGGAGATTCTGCGGCAAAGAGGACAGGCGTAAACGGATTGAGGAAGCCCAGGCCGATAGCCCCGCAATAGGCGGAACCCAAAGCCGTGCGCTCTCCGATCGCGGTATTCAGCACGACCGTGCTTCGGAGCACACGCACGGAGAAAAACATCAAAAGCAAGCTGGCGATCACAGGGAGTATGAAGGCATACTGCGAAGTCAATTGAAGACACGAAGCACTGAGGCTGGCCAGGGCCCCGTAAGTTAGGTGGACAGTCGCAACGCCAAGCCCTGTGGCGAGCCCGGTGTGAAATCCGTCGCCCAACGTTCGCTGGACGCAAAGCATGCTCGCCGGGCCAAACGGAACGGCTATTGACAACCCTATTGTCGCCCCCGCGATAAGTGACGTCTCAACTCCCACCACTGCTCTGCCCCCGATTTGTCTCTAATTGATAAGACCGGGTGGCAGGCTGTTTTATTCAGTCGAAATGAAAATAATTTTGGGAGGCTGATTAGGGGGCAGCCTTGAACGCTCTTATGAACTGGCTCAGGTCAGCTCTATTAAGATCGGATACAGCCCAATAGCTTAAGTCGCCAATGGTCCATCGCTCGATATTCGAGCCGTCGCGTGTTTCCTCTTCCTGCGACGCTCCAGGTTTTCGCGGCAGGACGGTGACGCTGATGATATGTCGATCATGTCGGTAAACGAGAACCGGAACAGAAGCCCCTGACACGATGTCAACCCTGCCTCCGATAAGCGGAAATCCCGCACTGCTTAGGTCTGGAGCCGATGGTGCGACACCAACCTTGCCGTTGAACCAGGGTTTCACGACATGCCGGTCGGAAGACGCGATGTCGAACGGCTGAGGTGCCGCCAAACTGCGGAGGTGAGCTTCGAAGACAGTATCAGAAATTGAACGATCAACGGAGCCGTTGCCAAAATTCAACCCGGCAACCACCCCTCCTCCCACAAAAGTTCCAATCAGCAAAGATGCAGCGATTGGAAGCCACTGCGGTGGGCTCCGCCGTGAAGCAACGTCATCGGAGAAACCGATTTCACCGATGACGTTGCCGCGAAGCGCCTCCGGCACCGGATCACCCGCCAGCGCTCCCCTCAGCTGGAATGAGAGTTTTTGCAATTGCTCCGCCAAAGCTCGGACTTCTGGTTCGGAAGCAATCCTTCGTTCCATCAGAAGCGTCTCTGAAGGCGACAGCTCACCGTCCTGGTAAGCCGTGATCAAGAGGATGGTTTCGTCGTCTAAACTCAACGCCCGCCCTCCTTTGCCCAATTCAATAGATGCCGTCGGCCGTTTGCAAGCCGGGACATGACCGTTCCTATAGGAACGGCGGTCACATCTGCTATTTCGCGATATGAAAGTCCATGATATTCGCGCAGGACTATCGCCTCTCTCAGTAGGATCGGTAACGCCTCGACCGCGGCGACGAGCCTCAGTGTCTCGTTCTTGGCAATAAGAACCTGTTCTGGCGTTCTTGGGACGTCAGCAATTGAGTTCCCTGTTTCGAGCGTCAGACGGCTTTTCGGATCAAGGTCGTCGATAAAAACGACTGTGCTTAGCCGATGCTTCTCAAGCCACGAGTAACTGGCATTCCGCACGATGGTTAGAAACCAGGATCGGGCATTTCCTTCGGCGAAGGTCTCGATAGACCGGTATGCCCTCAGGCAGGCCTCCTGCATCACATCTTCTGCGTCAGTCGCATTTCCAGTCAGCCATCTGGCGAGGCGGTAAGCCTCGTCCATTCTTGGCAAAACGAGCTGGGCAAACCGCGCCTTCGCAGTTGTCGTCATTGTATGAAAACGCACGCTAGCGGCGTCGCGACTTCTAAGGCCAAGTACAAAATCTCCCTTGGTCTACTTTCCATCAAGCATCTTCAGGCTCTTCTTCGAAGGAAATCCTAACCTAAGGGCGTTTGATCAATATGATTGTTCGCCTGTAAACATTCAAGCCTCGTTATACCCCGTGGTATTGTCACATTAACCGGGCTGCGGTTGCCTGCCCGACGTGTTGCGCATAGATTTCGGCGATGCAGACACCAGTTTCTTTCGATGTCCGGCCATTTTCTGTTCGGCGTTTCGAACGCCTAACCGGCTTCTTGGTCTTGAAAGGATTAGAATCGGCGGCTCACCAATTGAAAATTTGCCTGAGCGCATGAATTGTCTAACACTTCTGATGCCGTGAACCGACTTTTGCCACAGGGCAGACCAGCAAACATACTGGTCCCTTTCGGTTGACTGTGGCGCAAGTCTCTCTAGTGGCTCAATGACACACGCAATTCCGATTACCAGCGGAGAATGTGTTTGCCCGCAAACCGCCCCAGAACGCCACTCATCAGAATGCCGAGCGTGTACCAAATCCCGATGAAGGGGATGCCATTTTCGATGCAAGCCCATGAGTACACCCATGCGCCTAAAGCGCCGGCGCATGCGCCAGCGACGAAGCCTGCAAGGCCGGGATCCAAGGGCGCTGCGCGGCGGAGGAACCATAGATTAGCAACGAAAGCCGGAAGACCGAACCCGACGATTAGAAAAGGGCAGATCAGCGCCGAATATCCGAAAATCAAAACCGGATAGGATGATGAAGGCGATAGGACCAGTTGGCCAGCAGCCAACAGCACAATGGCTCCGAAAGCCACTACGGGAACCCAAACCATATCACCCACTAGGCCTTCCGGTCGAGCAACGCGATCAAGCGCAATTATCGTCGCGCCCATTATCACTGCCGTATAGGAAAACTTCACCCAAAACGCGGCCGTCGTCACTTGATGGAGATGCGAATGAAGCCCCAGCGATGCGAGG
>DASWOH010000074.1:0-2505 GCA_036398815.1 Rhizobium sp.
AGCAGGCACCGCTGCCCTAAATCATGAGATCGCTTCGCTAGTTCAACAGCTTGCTGAGTATGAGCGAGCCGGAATATTCGAGGGAGAGCGAAGCGAAGAGGGTTTCATCATTTGGGAGCAGGACCAAGTTCTTAGGCATCAAATTCTGCAATCCCAAGAGGCATTAATAGAGTTAAGAAAAGCATTTGCTATTGCCGCATTTCACCATTGGGAGCGTTCTGTGCAGCGGCATTTTGCACACGAAAGCTCCAATTCTGCGCCCAACGATCGCCCTAGGAGATCACTGCGCTCATATGATCGTATAAAACAAGAGGCTATAAATTTAGGCTATCCGATAGACGATAACTTGGATCGAGTTGTAACATTAATTAACACCCTCAAGCATAACAATGACGAAAAAGGTACACACCTACACAAGGTGTGGCCGGACATATTTCCTTACGAATTCAAAGAGCCCTATAGGTTCACCGACTGGGCTTCCTCTATTGAAATGGCGGACCAACAGCTTACCGAGGTATTCGACATCATATCGAGGTCTGGCCCTTCGCCGAGGGGTGGCGGTGACTTGGGCCGATGAGGCGGCAGCGATAAATTTGCCTGGTTCTGGCCAGCGTAGAAATTACCTTGAAAACTATGTAGTTCGGTGCATTGTAGACGGTGCGCTCGTAGAGCGTCCAGCGTCGTGATGACGTCGGTATCCCTGTCCCAAATAGGGACCTGAAGGAGTAAAGCTACAGATGCCCCGCATCAAGTCTCGTAGCAAGCCGACCGTTCCTGCTTCATCTGAAGAGATAGAGTATATCTTCCGCCCCTGGATCACTCTCCGCGACGGACGACGTATCTATGCGAAGGAGCGGGGGTTGCAAGCCTTCCGCATTCCCCGACGGTACTAATGATTGAGGTAGGCGCGCGGGAGCGCGCCTACCTTGATCTGGTCCATGCCCCCTGCCCTATTGGCTGTATTCGACCATTTACTTTATGACATGGACCATGCGTTATATCGATCTATCACAACAGCATGATATTATGCTAACTTCACCCTCTACTTGCTGCCAATCCAATACCTCTGGCCGGTCAATGGCTTCTCAGCGGTATGCCATGGCGACGTGCGGGGCTTCGTCGATAGGAGTCGATATCCCCTCGACTCCGCAATCCGTATCGTTTCGATCATTCGGGCCGCCACCTTGGATGAGAGGCGGTCGCGGCCTCCTTGAAACGTCTCGAACTCGGGGTGCCCGAAGCCGCCCTGTGGTTCGCAGATTTCGGTGTGGAACTCACGCGCGGCGAGTTGCTACGCCTCTGGGAACGTGGCTTCGGTACACCGGAGCGGATCGCCGCGATGACGGCCGACCAGATGGAGGCCGTGATCGGCCCGAAGCCCTGTCATGAGTCAGCAACCCTACGGGTTGGTATTAGATGTCGCCCTTGATCGGGGCAGCTGCCGAGGGTTTCGAAGTGTTTGCGTAATCGAAGGCATCATTCATGGGGTTGGAGCGCGTCGAGGGCTGGGCGAGCGTCGGTTTACAAGTGCATTCGCGGTTGACAGAATCGCCTAATCGCCCATAAATGAAGACGATGACCTAACGGGCGCGGACATTTCGGCACATGGCGACGAAGACCCTTCCTTGGGAATATCATCCGGACCTCACCGAGGAACGAGTCGTCACTATCGCCCGTCTCATCGCAGACGCGCGGCACATGGCCGTCGAGCTCTTTGATGAGGCGGCCGGCGATGATGGCTGGACGCTGGGCTGCCGTGCTTCCCAGTTCGGACGCGCGCGGATCCTGCGCGCCGCCGCCGACGGCGAATTCCCCTGGCTCGGGGTCCTCGACCGGTCCCGCCGGCTGGTGTTCACGATCGGCGAAGTGCCGATCCGCATCTATCGCGGCGAAGCCGACGACCCGACGGAGCGGACGCTCCGGCAGAGTTACAGCGAGCTGCAACAGCTCAGCTTCAGCTTTGACAAGGAAGATGATGGTGGGAGTCTCGCCTACCGCTACGCGATTGAAACCGACATCGACGGCAGCGTGCTGGCGATCAAGTTCGTCGGCCTGCGCGGCGAGTCCGCCATCCTGAATTGGGACGTGCCGCTGGCCGCGCTCTCCGGCGTCGGAACGGTCGGGCGCCCTGCAACCGAATCCGTCGAGCTCGACGCTCCCGCCGTCGTTATTCGCGACCGCGCCGGCGAAACTGGTACTGAGTGGTTACGCAGGTCTTCGGGTTCAGGTCATGGGTGACACCGCCTTCCAAGGCGAGCGGTTGCGGCTTGCCCGCGTGGCGCTGGGACTGACGCTGGACGAGCTCGGCGCCAAGGTCAGCGCCACCCGGCAATACCTTAACCAGCTCGAACAGGGCACAAAGCTGCCAACCGGCGAGATGACTGCCGCCCTGGCTGCCGCGCTCTCGGTCGCGCCGCGCTTCTTCACGATTCCGGCCAGCGCCGCCATCCGCCCCGAGCAGTGCCATTTTCGCAAGCAGCGGACGACGCCGATCTCCGTCGTCAG
>DASWOH010000075.1:0-7631 GCA_036398815.1 Rhizobium sp.
GTGATGAATGCTCGGCCTCGTGGTCTAGCACCATGCGGATGGCGCGGCTGCGGACTTCAGGTGAAAACTTGTTCGTTGTCTTGCTCATGATGGCTCCACTCTCTCAGAAGTTGGAGCCTCCGGCAAACCCGGCGCGGTTCATTCTCTATTCGGCGGTAGAGGTCAAGAGCTATCGAGTCGTGCATAATCCGGGCCGAACTTCTTTCCCCAGCGGCGAATCGTTTCGTAGGAAACGGCAATGCCGCGCTCCAGCAGCAATTGCTCGACAAGGCGCAGGCTCAGCGGAACCGAAAGTAGAGCCAGACCGCGTGGGCGATGATCTGGGGTGGGAAGCGATGGCGCTTGTAGCTGACTGGCGAGGTGTTCATGCACGTGCGTCTATCGCAGCCGCTCCTCACAAGGCGTTACCGTGACATCGCCCGCCGCGGAACTGGCCGACCTTGCAGGCGATCCAAGCGCATCATCAACAAGAAGCTGGCGGAGGGGCGCGCTCTTGGCGACGACCTACGTCTGATCGACGGGACTTGCCTGGATAAGGGTGTCGAGATCGAAGGGTCGGCTGCCATGCCGGCCGAAAGCCGCGCAGACATATTCACTCGGGCTTAATTGGGCGGTATGTGGCTGGAGAGCCTTTATCCGTTCCGTACCCAAATTATTCGATCGAGCACCAGGCTTGGTTTCGCGATGTCGGCGACAATCTCGCGTGCACGCAGCGCTGCTTCCGGATTTGCAAGTCCTTCTATCACTATGGCATATGAAAAAAAACAAACGGAAAGGTCGGCCTCACAGCAAACCGGATCTGCCGCAAGCGCAGCCTCTATAGAGGCCCGCAGCCCAGCATATCTGACATAGGCCTCGCTTTCTTCGAAATTCTGGAACATATATCTCTCCCATTACAATATAAGCTTTATCTAATGCATTTGAGTATAATTCGTTCCGAATCTAATCGATTTTTTGAACCAGTCCGGAGCCCTCGCGAGTCTCCAAATCATTTTCCAGCCACCGTATCCTTATTGGTATTGTGGTTTTGACCGAACGTCACCGCTTCACCACAAAGGCTATGATCCGCTTTCCGCGACAATACAGAGCATCGTGCAGAGCGAGCGAGAAATAACGGCAGAAAGCCTCTCGGCAATAGTTGCAAAACTTGCCAAGCTCGCCGAGACAGCAAAGAGCTTGGTGGAGTAAAGCCAACCATCTGCAGTTCGCGATATGAACTGGCCGCAAAAGCAAGTGCGCGGAGAAATGCGAGTTGCTCACTTGATCTACGCCACCAGAAAGCATGCCCAGCTCGATGCTAAGGAATTATTAACCATACCAAGCCAACCTTTTGTTCGTTGAACGGTAGGAGGTTTGTATGACTTACGACTGGTCCGGCGAAACAATCAGAAATAAACGTCTCGAACGACTAATGATTGCGGCGCTAATCGCGCTCTCGTTTGTAGCGATTGGGATATTGGTCCTCTAGTCGAGCCGACCCCACGGTGCCGATGGCCGCCGTGTTTTGGCTGCAAGGGTCCTGCCTGTTTGCCTGGTGCTCGGTTGGTGCAACTGGCGATGGAACAAATCCATACGCGCCGCATTTCACTCTTCGCTAATTATAGCCAAGAGGAGATGTCTATGAAAACGTTGGCCGATATATTCGAACATACCCTGCAAGATATTTACTACGCGGAAAACGCTATTACTAAGGCATTGCCCCAGGTTTCCAAGGCGGCTACCGACACTCATTTGAAGGCCGTTGCGGAAGAACACCTTCAAGAGACCAAGGCGCAGATTAAAAAACTTGAGCAAGTTCTCAAGTCAATCGGGAAGAAGGCCGCGGGCGAGAAGTGTGATGCCATTGAAGGGCTGATTAAGGAAACGGATGGACTGATCAAGGAGGCGTCCGGGACCGCACTAGATGCTGGCTTGCTAGCTGCATGCCAAGCGGTCGAGCATTATGAGATCGCACGTTACGGCTCGCTTCGTGAATGGGCGAAGGATCTCGGCCATGACGAAGCTCACAAGTTGTTGAGTGAAATCCTGGATCAGGAAAAGGCGACAAACAACAAGCTAACAAACCTAGCTGTCACCTCGGTCAACAAGAAGACGTCGTCACGAAAGGCTGCCTAGCGGAGGTGGTATCTAAATTCGGATTTACGGTGTCGGTTTGCCTCATACGGCTCCGTACAGAATCTTGGATGATCGAACGATATTGATTCAAGTTGGAAAGCAGTTTAGAATAATTATAAAGTTTGAGTATGATGCTCAACTTTTTCGTTGAAAGGAGAAACGCCATGTCGAACACAGCCTGCAAGTCTTGCACGTATTTTGAAGATCACGTTCTCAATAGTGCCAAAGTCAAAGACGAGGCCGGTCTCTGTCGTTACAATCCTCCTGTCTCCCAGCCGGACGCGAATGCGCGTGGGCTATGGCCGGTAGTGACCGCCAATGACTGGTGCGGTCATTTCACGGAATCCAGAGCTTCGTAAAATAACGGCGGGCATTGCCCGCCGTTATCTTTTTACCCAAATACCCCCGAGCGCCTCTTCCCAATCATAGCTGTCTTGAACACATCCGACGCTATCGGACTGCCCCAGAGAAGCCCGCATCACGCTCATTGCGGCTGTTACGGGATTGGGATAACCCCACCTCTCGGTTGCTCCGCTTAGGCGATGCCCACTCCAGCCTTAAGAACCAGCCGGAACTAAAGCTAACGTTAGGCGTTTTACAAGGCGGCATTAATCTTTTGCATGGCGCTGGTCGCGCAGGAGAATGGCGCGTCTCACGGAACGATTGTAAATTCCGGCCAGCAGCCTGTATCGCTCGCTCCCATCACTATCGGTGGCGAAAGCCGCGAAAAACCTGCCGCTTTGCCGGAACCGGCTTTGGTGCCGGCGGCAGACACAGTCGGGATCCAGGTTCCCGGCCCACAGGCGCAAGGGAACGGGCAGACAGCGCCTTCGAATATCAGACCGACAGGCGCTCCTTCAGATCAGCCCCCGGCCGGGACAGCCGTTACCGAGCCCTCGGTGCAAGATGGTGGGAGCGAACAAGGTGCAACCGCCGAGAAGCCGGCCCCATCTTTGCTGAAGGACCCGGCGGGAGCCATTTCGCACATGATCGCCGAACAGCAGCGGCGCGCGGACCTGCCGCACGACCTGTCGCCGATCGGCATGTTCCTGACTGCCAACTGGGTGGTCAAGGTCGTCATGATCGGACTGGCGATCGCCTCGCTTGCCACCTGGACGGTTCTGATCGCCAAAGCCATCGAGCTTGCCGGCGCCAGGGCACGGGTTAACCGAACATTGAAGGCGATCCGCACCTCCACGACGCTCGCTGATGCGCTCGATCGCAATAGGGGGCGAAGTGGCCCGGCATCGTTGATGCTGCGCGCGGCGAAGGACGAGGCGGACCTGACCGGTGAGGCAGTCGACCATGCCGGCGGTGATGGACTGAAGGAGAGGGTTTCCTCGGCGCTCGACCGCATCGGCGCACATGCCGGCCGCAGGATCGCCATGGGGACCGGGATCCTTGCCACCATCGGCTCGACATCACCCTTCGTCGGCCTGTTCGGGACCGTCTGGGGGATTATGAACTCGTTCATCGGGATATCGGAGGCCCATACCACCAATCTCGCCGTCGTCGCGCCTGGCATCGCCGAGGTCCTGCTTGCCACCGCGATCGGTCTCGTCGCGGCCATTCCCGCCGTGGTGATCTACAACGTGTTTGCACGTTCAGTGACCGGATACCGACAATTGCTGAGCGATGCGGCGGCCGGTGTCGAACGGCTGGTGAGCCGAGACCTCGACCTCCGCAAACTGCCGGCGCCGAAGGAGGCTGCCGGTTCTGCGTTGCCCGGCCCACGTCCTATTGTCGTGCGCGACCTCGTGGCGGAGTAACTGGACATGGCTGGAGGCATCCGGGAAAACAACAGTGGCGACGATCTGACTGAGAACCATGAGATCAACGTCACGCCATTCATCGACGTCATGCTGGTGCTGCTGATCATCTTCATGGTGGCAGCCCCCCTGGCGACTGTGGACGTCAATGTCGATCTGCCCGCATCGAGCGCCACACCGCACGAGAAGCCGGACGATCCGATCTACCTGACGGTCAAGAGCGACCTGACGCTGGCGCTCGGAAACGGCCCGGTCGCCCGAGAGGAACTCGCCGTCCATCTCGAACAGGCGAGCAAAGGCAACAAGGATGCACGCATCTTCCTGCGGGCGGACAAGGGCGTCAACTATGGCGCGTTCATGGATGTCATGAACCTGTTGCGCAACGCCGGCTATCTTAAGATCGCGCTGGTGGGACTGGAAGCCATGCCGCCGGCCGCAGCCCCGGCCGCGCCCGCCGGTGAACCAGGCAGCGGTTCCCCCCGGAGCGGATCAATGAGCACTGCGTCGCCGTTCGCCCCGGATCTTGCATCCTGGACAAAGGAGCGGGATGAGCGGCAGCGTCTCACGCGCACGGTCCTTTGGGCTGGTGCCATCGTCGCGGCGATCGCTTTCCACCTCGGGCTTACAGCCTGGGCCTTGTGGCAGCCGCCGATCGAGATGGCCGACGACGCTCCGCCGCCGTCGATCATGATCGAGCTCGCCCCCGAGGCCGAAGCGATCAATACCAATGAGAACGAGATCACCAAGGATCAGGAGAACGCGGAAGCGAGCGCGCCGAAAACCCCGCAAGCGGCAGCGAAACCCGAGACAGAACCCGTGCCCCAACCGACCGAACAGCCCGTGGAAGACACACCCGCGGAACAACCGGCCGATCAGTCGCCCCCCGACGTCGTCGAACCGCAGCCCGATCCGGTCGAGGAGCAGACGCTGAACCCCATTGAGAGTGTCGAAGTGCCGCTTCCGGTGGTGCGACCGAAGCCGGTCGAGCCGATGCAGAAGACAGTTGAGAAATTGAAGCCGAAGAAGGTCGAGCAGAAAAAGAGCTCGACACCGCAGCAGGCCTCGGCCGCCTCTCAGGCAAAGAACGAAGCCGTCGCCCAGGTGAAGCAGTCAAGCCGCAATGCCGCCAACCAGTCCACGGCCGCCATGGGCTTCGGCTCCGTGTCACCTGCCAAATGGCAATCACGCCTGATGGCGCATCTGGAACGCCGCAAGAAATACCCGCCGGGAGCCAGATCCAAAGGTGAACAGGGCACAGCCTATGTCCGCTTCCGCATCGACGACGCCGGCAACGTGCTATCCGCCGGCCTCGCCCGCTCATCCGGCTACCCGGATCTCGACCAGGAAGTCGTCGAACTCGTCAAACACGCGTCCCCTGTGCCTGCGCCACCACCAGACGTCAATAAGACAATCACCGCGCCGATCAAGTTCGATATGCGGTGAGGCGAATTGCAAGCTGAGCGATCAGTGGAAGCATCGCCATGATAGCTTCAAGTCTGGCCGCTCATGAACATGAGTGGCGACGCTCTCCATCCGTTTGCGCCGTTCTTGACCTGTTTTGCAAGGCACAACCGAAGTAGTCGCTCGCATATGCGCTCAGCTGTCAGCGACCACGGGCAGCTCGTCATGCCATCTGCCACGCATGACGAGCTGCAGGAACTTCTATCTGGTGATCAATGCGCCAGTGCGCCGCCGAGTATGGCGCCGACGGCGAAGGCGGCAGCAGGATACCACAGGCCATCAGACCCGCGACGATATCCCGGACGACGCTCGTGATATCCCTGGTAGCCATGATGGTATCCGGCCCTATCGGGTCCGCGGTGCGGTCCCCAACCTTTCGGGTATTTCTGAACGTCATGATGAACCGAAGGTGCTCGATGCATATCCTTCGCATATGCCAGCGGTGCTGCCAGGACGGAAGCTGCGAGGGCGGCGATGAAAATGTGTCTCATGATTACTTTCCTGCGTTATGAACGGAAACGACGATAGCGTTGGGGATCTGAACGCCAGATGAAGCTCAGGCCCTTGCCGAGCGTATAATCCATGACATGGTTGCCGATGGATTCGATCGCACTCAGTGCGGATGAGGTGGCTTATGGCCTTCAGGTGCGGACATCACCTTGCCGTTGGAGGCACGGATGCGAAAATGAAACTCAAGTTCCCTGTCCGTGCAGGTTTCGAGCATGCACATACTTTGCTTTCTTGTTGAACGAGGTCGGGTGATCCATGGCAGAACCTTTGTTGCCTTTGCAGGGGACGATCACGATCTCTTTGAATGAGAAATGCCGGCATTCTAGCGGCGGCTTCTCAACCGTCTTGCCGTACTGCCGCTTTTGCCAGTAACCGGCTGGGGGCCGGGGAACGTCGTATTCATCGCACATACCCGCCAGTCGAACGGGATTAAGGTCATGGCGTTGGGCGATGTCCCGCAACGGTCTTGTCCAGACAAGCTCGTAAAGCGCCAAACGGTCGAGCATCAACATAATGCAGTGCCTTCTTCTTCATGCATTGCCTTGGGCTCAGAAGCCCACGAGTTCTTCTTCAAGGGCCGTGGTGATATACAGGCCCGTCCGCTCCGGTTATGCCGATAAAACCGCCAGGGTTGAAACGGACAAAAGAGGTGCTCCGATCGAATAGGTCATCGTCAGGCCAAAGGCGAGTGCGGCATATCCAGTCATCAGATCGGGGACCCACGAAGCGAGTATCGCGAATGCCACATCCCCCGAATATCAGGCAGAACGTATTGGGAAAATCGGCGAGAAGCTTCTTGCCCACAAAACTCTCCACTGAAAATCAGGTTTATAAAAAACGTTTTCTGACGCTTGCCGAAAGGCGTCAAGCCCAACGGTCACCTCTTTTCTAGATTTTGCGCGGATTTAAACTGATTGAATGTGTCGGCTGTTGTAAAAGGTCAGATACCCGCCGATGCCAGCGCGTGCCTCGGACATTCGACTTCCCGCGAACGGATATTCGAGGTGCAGTTAGTCGATCCGGCGCATCAGTGCGAGGTCGTCAGCCGACACCGGGCGCGCGGAGAATAATAGACGCTGCCACGACTGAAGCCGAGAAGCTTCGCCTGCTGTGAGATCGATAGTCGGTGCTCGCGGTCGATCACTTCTTTTCGCCCAGCAAGCCCGCCTTGCCGAGCGCACCGGACAAAAATCGTTCTCCAGTTTCAGCTCGCCGATCTTGGCGTGAAGCATTTGACATCGACGGTTGGCCCTGCCGGTTCCGCCTTGGTCTCATCGCCAAAAACACCCGTCGCCCACTCAACCAGCTGGTCTTTCCGCTGCTTGGTCTGGTTCGCGTGCACGTCGAATTGCTGGGACAACTCCACCAGTGTCTGCTCGCCCCTGATCGCGGCAAGCGCTACTTTCGCCTTGAAAGCCGGGCTATGGTTCCGGTGCAGTCGTCTCGTCATCGTATCTCCTGTTCCCGGCATCTAACCCGAACTCAGGCAGAAATTCCACTTATCCTCACTGTGGAGATTTTCCGAGCCACCTGTGTCGACTCTTAATGCGACTTTGGCAAGTGGCCGCAGGCCAAACGTCATTCAGATCCCTCGATTGGCGCGTCATGATCCCTTTCGCCTTCAATGACGTGAAACAGGAAGTATAGGGCGGCCGGCAGCAGGGCGAGCCACAGCGTATCGATCACGAGCAAACCGGCCAGCAGAAAAACCAGCACGCCGAGCAGCGGTCCCATGATCGGGACGTAGTTGAGGAAGAAGGCAACGACGCCCCAAAG
>DASWOH010000076.1:0-35571 GCA_036398815.1 Rhizobium sp.
TTGGCCTGGGCACCGCCCGCCTCCTTCATCCTCGACAAGATGGAACGGGAAATGCCCGGCGAGCGTCTGATCGGCGCCGCGATCCACGAACTCGGCGACGACGTCGCCACCGAGATCGTCGCGGTTCCGGGCATGACGGCCTATTTCCTGGATGACGTCGTCATGGAGGTCTATCCGCAGGCGGCTCCGAAGGCTCAGCGGGAGCCGACCGAATGAGCGCGCTCTCGCTTCGCGGCATCACCAAATCCTTCGGCGGCAACGCCATCTTGAAAGGCGTCAGCCTTGACGTGGCGCCAGGCGAGTTCATCGCCCTCGTCGGCCCGTCCGGCTGCGGCAAGAGCACGCTGCTACGCATCCTCGCCGGGCTCGATCATGCCGACACCGGTGAGATCCTGGTCGCCGGCAACGACATTTCAGGCGTGGCAGCGGCAGACCGCAACATTGCCATGGTCTTCCAGTCCTACGCGCTCTATCCGCATCTGACGGCGTCCGAAAACATCGCCGTGCCGCTCGCCATGCGCCGCCTGACGCGCGTGCAGCGCCTACCCTTCATCGGCGCGCTGATCCCCGGCCAGCGCAACACCCGTTCCGGCATCATCCGCGATGTTCGCGAAATGGCGGTCTCGCTGAAGATCGACCATCTGCTCGACCGCAAGCCCGGCCAGATGTCCGGCGGCCAGCGGCAGCGCGTGGCGCTTGCCCGCGCCATGGTGCGCCGCCCGAGCGTCTTCCTGATGGACGAGCCACTCTCCAATCTCGACGCCAATCTGCGCGTCCATGCCCGCGGCGAGATCGTAGACCTGCATCGCCGCGCCGGCGTGCCGACGGTCTATGTCACCCATGATCAAGCCGAGGCATTGTCCATGGCTGATCGCGTCGCCGTGATGATCGGCGGGCAATTGCTGCAGCTGGCCTCGCCGCAGACGATCTACGACGATCCGGCCCATGTCGAGGTCGCCCGCTTCGTCGGCCAGCCGCGCATCAACCTCCTGCCCGCCCTGGCCGAAAACGGCACCGTCGCTTTCGGCGGCATCAGGCTGGCGCTGGAGGAAACCGGATTTGCCGGCTCCGCCGTCACCCTCGGCATCCGCCCGGAATTCGTCCGTCTCGCCAGCGATCGCCAGGATGCGCTCGCCGCCCATATCGAGCGGATGGAATTCCTGGGCTCGGAGGTCATCCTGCATGCCAAGCTCGACGCCATCGGCGAGAGCATCGTCGCAAAACTTGCGCCCGCCGACACTGCGGGCCTCTCCGCCGGTATGCCGGTCGCGCTGACACTGGCGCCGGAACAGGCCATGGTCTTTGCCGAAGACGGCCGCCGCCTGCGCACGACCCCCGTTACGGTCGAAGCCGGCAGGGAGAAAGCCCATGGCTAGCATTACCGCCACGGCTATCCCGATGCGGTCGGCGGCAAAGCACGAGCGTAGCGAGACCCGCACCGCCCTGCTGCTGGCGCTTCCGGCGATCATCCTGATCGTGCTGTTCGTTCTGCTCCCGATCGTCGCCGTCATCGTCCTCGGCTTCACCGATTTCCAGCTTGGCGACAGGGGCCTGCGCTTCGTCGCCTTCGAGAATTACGCCCATCTGCTGAAGGATCGTACCTTCCAGAAATCACTGTGGAACACGGCGGTCTATACGGCCATCGTCGCCCCCGCCTCGATCGTGCTCGGCCTCGGCGTGGCGCTGTTGATCGAGAGCGAAGGCATCGGCCGCAGCTTCTTCCGCACCGCTTATTTCCTCCCCGTTGCCTCGTTGATCGTCGCCATGGCAACCGTCTGGCAATACCTCTTCCATCCGACCATCGGCCCGATCAACGCCTTGCTCGGCGAAATCGGCCTGCCGCGTCCGAACTGGCTCGCCTCTTCGGCGACCGCGCTCTACAGCCTATCGATCATCGGCGTCTGGCAGACGGTCGGCTTCAACATGGTGCTGTTCCTCGCCGGCCTCACTGCCATCCCGCGCGAGCTATATGCCGCAGCCGAAGTGGATGGCGCGAAATCGGCGTTCGACCGTTTCTGGCTGGTCACCTGGCCGATGCTCGCGCCGACGACGCTGTTCGTCACCACCATCAGCATCATCAACGCGGTGAAGGTCTTCGACACGGTCAAGGCGTTGACCGATGGCGGCCCGAACCATGCCTCCGAGGTCCTGCTGTTCACCATCTACCAGGAAGGCTTCGTCTATCTCAGGGTCGGCTATGCCTCGGCGATGACGACGGTCTTCCTCGCCATTCTCGTCGTGCTGACCTTCCTGCAATATCGCGTCCTAGACCGGCAGGTGCATTATACATGACCTCCACAGGCTTCACCCCCGGCCGCATCCTGCGCCTTTCGCTGCTGATCCTCGGCTCGCTCGTCTTCCTCGCGCCCTACATCTTCATGATCTCGACCGCCGGCAAGGCGCAGGACGACATCTTCACCTCCGCCCTGAAGCTCATCCCGACGCATTTCTTCTATGCCGAGAACATCGCCAAGGCGCTGAGCAAGGTGTCGATGGGCACGCTGCTCTTCAACGGCGTTCTCGTCTGCGGCCTGATCTTCTTCTTTCAGGTGCTGATCGCCATTCCCTGCGCTTACGCCATGGCCAAGCTGAAGTTCCGCGCCGCGCGCCTGATGATGGTGCTGGTGATGCTCGGCCTGCTGATCCCGATCCACGCCACCGCCCTGCCGCTCTATGTCGCCTTCAACAGCCTGTCGCTGCTCAACAGCTACACCGCGCTGGTGGCGCCCTTCTCGATCTCGGTCTTCGCGATCTTCATGTTCCTGCAGTTCTTCCGCGCCATGCCGGACGATCTCATCCATGCCGCCCGCCTCGATGGCATGTCGGAGCTCGGCATCGTCGCCCGCGTCATCGTGCCGAACGCCTGGCCAGCCGTGACCGCCTTCGCGATCTTCTCGGTCGTGGCACATTGGAACGACCTCTACTGGCCGCTGATCGTCATCAGCAAACAGGACTACGCCACGCCGCCGCTGGGCCTCATGTATTTCCGCGCGGCCGAGGCCGGCGACGACTATGGCGCGCTGATTGCCGCCACGCTGATGATCACCCTTCCCCTCGTCGCCGCATTCCTTCTCGCACAGAAGCGTTTCGTCGAGGGCATCACCATGACCGGTCTCAAAGGCTGACCGGTTCGAAACAGGAGAACGAGCGATGAAGCATATCACCCAGATTCTCGCCGCCGCGGCCATTTCGATGGTCGTGTCGGTCCCGGCCTATGCCGAGACGACCTTGACGGTTCACTATCCGATGCCCGGCTTCTTCAAGAACGTGATGGACACCATCTCGAAGAAGTTCATGGAAGAAAATCCCGATATCAAGATCCAGTTCGCCGCGCCCTCGGCCACCTACGAGGAAGGCATCCAGACCATCCTGCGCCAGGCCGGCACCAGCGAGATGCCCGATGTCACCTTCATCGGCCTCAACCGCCTGCGCATGATGGACGAGCGCAATGTCGCCGTCGATCTCGGGCCGCTCGTCCAGAAGGACGGCAACATGGCCGAGCAGGGCTTCTCCGACACGATCCTGAAGCTCGCCCAGGTCAAGGGCAAGCAGGTCGGTCTCGCCTTCGCGACCTCGAACCCGATCATGTACTACAACGCCGACTTGGTTAAAGCCGCCGGCGGCGATCCGGAAAACCCGCCGAAGACCTGGGACGAGGTCATCGCGCTTTCGGCCAAGATCAAGGCGCTCGGCAACGGCGTCGACGGCATGGACTTCCGCTGGCAGGGCGACGACTGGATGTTCTCCGCCCTCCTCTTCGGCGCCGGCGGCAAGATGCTGAGCGACGACGAGACCAAGGTCGCCTTCAACGGCCCCGAAGGCCAGAAGGCCGTCGAGATGATCGAGCGTTTCGTCAAGGAAGGCGGCATGCCGGTCTTCACCAAGGCCGCCGGCGAACAGGCTTTCGCGGCCGGCAAGGTCGGTTTCGAATTCCAGACCACCGGCGCGCTGGTCAACACGATCAAGAATGTCGGCACGAAGTTCGACCTGCGCACCGCCAAGATCCCGCTGATCGACCCGGTCAACGGCAAGCTGCCGACCGGCGGCAACGCCGTCGTCATCCTGACACACGATCCGGTCAAGGAAGAAGCCGCCTGGAAGTTCGCCAAGTTCGCCGCCGGCCCCTATGGCGCCTCGGTCGTCGTTCCCGGCACCGGCTATGTCCCGAACAACGAGCTTGCCGCCAAGTCGGCCGAGTATCTCGGCGACTTCTACAAGAAGAACCCGCTGTTCCAGGCCGGCCTCGGCCAGATGCCTGTCATGATCCCGTGGTATGCCTTCCCCGGTGCCAATGGCGTCAAGGTGACCCAGACCATCGTCGACAACCTGTCGCGCATCGTCGACGGCTCGGCCACCCCCAAGGAAGCGCTCGATGACGCCGCTTCCGACGTCGAAGGCATGCTGCCGCGCAGCTGATGCTCGATTGACGACCAGATGCGCCGCCTTTTTTCCCGGAGGCGGCGTTTCCTTGTCCGCGAATGCGTCAGGACAGGGCGTCGAGATTGCGGACCGTTTTCCCCGGCCGCAGCCGGTAGGGCACGGTCAGGTGGCGTGGCGGCGCGGCATTTTCCGCCATGTCGAGCAGCAGCGAGGCCGCCGCCGCCCCCATGGTCGCATCCGGTATATCAACCGTCGTCAGCGACACTTCCATCAGCTGGCCGAGGGAGATTCCGTCGAAACCGGCCACGGAGATATCCCGCGGGATCGAAAGCCCCTGACGTCGCAACGCTCCCATCACGCCGAGAGCCAGGAGATCGTTGGAGGCTATGATCGCGGTCGGCCGCAGGCCCGATATGACATCCGCCAGATCGAGCTGCTCCAGTCCGTCGATGAAAGAAATCTCCAGGGGAGCGAAGGGTGGATGGCCGGCGGCCTCCATCGCCTTGACATGGCCGAGATAGCGTAGCCTTGCCCGATCCGAGGCGGAGAAATGCCCGGCGATGAACAGGATGCGGCGATGCCCCTGACGCAGGAGATGATCGGTCAGATCCCGGCCGGCACCGAAATTGTCGGTCGCGACAGCGGCGGTAAAGCGAGCCGTCGGCAGATTGCCGAGCAGCACGGTCGGCGGCAGCGCGGACGAAAGAGCGGGGCTATGTTCAGGATCGCAGACCGTGAGAATGAGGCCGGTCGGCTGCTGCTGGAGCAATGATGCGACGGCATCGGCCTCCTGCGCCGGGTCGTAGTTCGACTGCGCGATCAGCACGCTATGGCCGGCATGCAGCGCCCGGTGCTGGATACTGGAAAGCGAAGCGGCAAAGACCGGGTTGGTGATACTGGGGATGAGCACACCGATCGCCGGCCGGCGGCGGGTAAAGGTGCCGGCACGGCCGCTGGCGCGATAGCCGAGTTCGGCCGCAGCCCGGCGCACGCGGCGCACCATCTCGTCGCTGACCGGACCGTTGTGATTGAGCACCCGGCTTGCGGTCGCGATCGAGCAGCCGGCGCGGAAAGCGACTTGCTGGAGCGTCGACATGATCTCATGCACCTCCGGCTTCAGGTCCGCCGACAAATGCCGGCAGGCCATGGGAATGGCGGGATTTATAGCAGTTCGATGACAGTTATTTGAATAGGTCCGAAATGGTGCACGCTTCCGTCCTTCAGGACCGGCATCGGTTCATCCCAGACTATCCCGTTGCGCATTTCGCCGGAGCGCCTGCGGGGGCTGCCCGAATGCCCGCAGGAAGGCGCGCCGCATGCGTTCGCGGTCGGCAAAGCCGGTCTCCCGCGCCACCACATCAATCGAATGCCGCCCTTCCTCCATCATCAGCCGCGCCGCCTCGACGCGCAGATTCTCCACCGCCTTTGCCGGCGACTGGCCGGTCTCGGAGCGAAACGCACGGCTGAATTGCCGTGGGCTCAGATGCGCGGCATCGGCAAGCTGCTCTACAGAGAGCGGCGTGTGCAGATTGCCCTTGGCATAGGCGAGCGCGCTCTGGATTCGATCCGACTTCGGCTCCATCTCCAGCAGCGCCGAGAACTGCGACTGGCCGCCGGCACGACGGTGATAGACGACGAGCTTCTTTGCCACCGCTCGCGCCAGATCGATGCCGCGATCCTTCTCCACCATTGCCAGGGCCAGATCGACGCCGGCGGTCATACCCGCCGAAGTCCAGACCGGGCCGTCGATGATGAAGATGCGATCCTCCTCCATCTTGATCCTGGGAAAGCGGGTCTGAATATCGCGAGCGACATACCAATGCGTCGTCGCGCGCCGCCCGTCGAGCAGCCCAGCATGAGCGAGGAAATAAGCGCCGGTGCAGATCGAGGCGAGACGACGCGATGCCGTCAGCGCCTCTTGCATGAAGCGCTGCTCTCCTTCCGTCGGCACCACCTCCGCCGGTGCGCCGCTGACGATCAGCGTGTCGAAGGCCGGGTCGGCAAAGGCAACCGTATCCACGGCCATGCCGATCGAACTGACGATCCTGCCGCCGGTCTCGGAGACATAGGAAATATCGTAGATCGGCTCGTTTCCATCGAGATTGGCGAATTCGAACACCGAGGCAGCGGCAAGGCTCATCACCTGAAAGCCGGGGTACAAAAGAAAGGCGACACGCTGCATGGCCGAAATCTCCACCTTGTCCTAAAAGGTGGCATATATGACATTTGAGACGCAAACAAGTGGGACTATACCTCTCTTCAAGCGAACGGCATCCGTCGCCGCTCTCAACCCAAGGAGAGAAACAATGACCACCGAACACAAAGGCACAGCCCTCGTCACCGGCGCATCGACCGGCATCGGCGCGCTTTATGCGCACCGCCTCGCCAAACGCGGCTACGACTTGATCCTGGTCGCCCGCAATGGCAACCGCCTGACGACGCTGGCCCAGCGCCTCACCGCCGAAACCGGCCGCACCGTCGAGACCATCGCGGCCGACCTCAACGAGAAGGCCGGCGTCACCCGCGTCGAAGCAACCTTGCGCAACGATGCCAGCATCACGCTGCTGGTCAACAATGCCGGCGTCGGCGGCACCGCGCCACTTCTGACCTCCGACATCGACAAGATGGAGCAGATGATCGGCCTCAACGTCACGGCGCTGACACGGCTGACCTATGCGGCCGTGCCTGGTTTCGTCGCCCGGGGCGGCGGCGCCATCATCAATATCGCCTCGATCGTCGCCGTGGCGCCCGAAGTCCTCAATGGTGTCTATGGCGGCAGCAAGGCCTTCGTGCTCGCTTTCAGCCAGTCGCTGAAGCATGAACTGGCCGACAAGAACATCAGGGTCCAGGTCGTATTGCCCGGCGCCACCGCCACCGATTTCTGGGGCATCGCCGGCACGCCGGTCGAGCATCTGCCAAACGAAGTCGTCATGTCGGCCGAGAACCTGGTGGATGCGGCGCTCTCCGGCTTCGACCAGGGCGAATTCGCCACCGTGCCCGCCCTTGCCGACATCGCGCAGTGGAACGCCTATGAAAACGCCCGTCAGGCCATGATGCCCAATCTGTCCCGCACGAAACCGGCAGAGCGCTACAAGATCGGCTAGCCCCTTGGGGAAACCACCGCTCATAATTCCGGATGCGCCAGCGCCCTTTTACGATCGGCGCTGGCGCAATTGCGTTCACACTACACGCGCCGGCTTTCGACATGGATGCGAGGCCCGACCCGCGACATCTCGACCCTTGATCTTCGCTGCACCGCGGCAGATCCTCAATAAGATCACAGAGACGAATGATCCTGTCATCAAGCGATGCCATCATCGCGCCGCTGTGACCCGCAGATCCGCCCCTTTGAAAGGATGCTCTCATGTCTGAAGCAGAAGCACGGACGCCTGCCGCCTCCCCCGAAAAGACCGAACGGCTGTTTTTCCTCGACATCAACGACGGACGAATTCTCTCCTCCGCCATCGACGGCACCGATCTCAAGCTGATCATCCGGCGGCCGGGCCGCAGCCCGGACGGCATTCTCGTCGACAGCGAAAACAGCTGGCTCTACTGGACGGAAATGGGCACCGACTACAATGCCCATGACGGCTCGATCGAGCGCATCGATCTCGACGGCAGCAATCATGTGACGCTGATTCCGCCCGGCAGCACGCTGGTCACGCCGAAGCAGATCCAGATCGATTACGACAATGGCAAGCTCTACTGGTGCGACCGCGAGGGCATGCGGGTGATGCGCGCCAATATCGACGGCAGCGACATCGAAACCCTGGTGCAGAACGGCGACAGCCCGGAAGACAGCGCCGATATCGAACGCTGGTGCGTCGGCATCGCGCTCGACCTGCCGCTCGGCCAGATCTACTGGACGCAGAAGGGTCCGCCGGACGCCGGCCTCGGCCGCATCTTCCGCGCCGGTATCAACATCCCCGAAGGCGAGACGGCGACGAGCCGCAGCGATATCGAGGTCCTGCTCGACAAGCTGCCGGAACCGATCGACCTCGAACTCGATCTCGCCACCCGCACCGTCTACTGGACCGACCGCGGCAACCTTCCGCGCGGCAACACCGTCAACTGCGCCGAGATGGACGATCTCGCGGCAACCTCCGAAGTCGTCCTGGAGGGCCTCGACGAAGGCATCGGCCTGTCGCTCGACCTGCCGAACAACCGCATGTTCTTCACCGACATCGGCGGCAATCTCTACTCCGCAAGCCTCGACGGCTCGGGCGAACGCGAGCTGCTGCATCATGCGGGCTCGTTTACGGGGATTGTCTACGCGGTGGTTTGAGTGCAGCCACGACGTCAAATCACATGAGCGCGCATGAGGCTTGAAACCTGTTGCGCGTTCCTACGGCGTTTCTTCTTCGGCGATCATCCGGTCGAGGTTTTGGTTGAGCCGCTGCATTAGCTCAATCAGCGTCGTGACCTCGTTATCGCTGAAACCGGCCAGCGCGGCATCGCTTCCCTCCCTCAATGCCTCGCGCGCGGCGGGTAATTTGGCACGGGCAGCCTCGGTCAGCGAGACGAGGCTGCTGCGCCCGTCGCGTGGATCGGGCGCGCGTCGGATCAGTCCGTCGCGCTCCATGCGGGCCAGCATCTGCGCCATTGATGGCTGCTCGATCTTCGCGAACTTCGCCAGCTCCTTTTGCGACATCGCCGCACCATCCTTGAGTAGATAGAGCACCGGCAATTGACCGGCGCTAAAGCCGAAAGCTTTCACCCGACGCTCGCCAAGACGCGCGAAGCCTCGCGACGCCATATTGATAAGGGGAGCAGGCGTCGCAAACAAATCCCAGTCAGTCATGGCTTCCCCACTTGAATAGGTACCTATATTTATATATATAGGTACCTATGTACAAAAATGAAGAGGCCTTGTCCATGACTCAATTTCCGCGCATCGCCATCATTGGCGCCGGACCCGCCGGCCTCACTCTGGCACGCATTCTCTACCTTGGCGGAATTCCCACGACCGTATTCGAACGTGAGGAACATGCACTCGCCCGACCTCAGGGCGGCACGCTTGATCTGCATGTCGACTCGGGCCAACTCGCTCTCCAGCGCGCCGGCCTGCATGACGAATTCCTGCGGATCGCGCGCTATGAGGACCAGGGAAGCAGACTTTACGACAAGACCGGCACCCTGCTGTTCGCAGAGGATGACGCCGAGGACGGCGAACGGCCTGAAGTCGACCGGACCGCACTCCGGGAAACCCTCCTCGCGTCAGTGCCGTCCGACACCGTACGGTGGAACCACAACCTCCGCGAAGTGCGCCCACGAGAAGATGACGCTTACGATCTGGTCTTTGAAAATGGGACCGCGGGACCTTTCGATCTCATTGTCGGCGCAGATGGAAGCTGGTCCAAGGTGAGACCGCTGGTCTCATCCTACCGCCCGCAATATAGCGGCATCACATTCATCGAGTTCGGCATCGATGACGTCGATGCCCGACATCCGGCACTTGCGAAGCTTGTCGGTCGCGGCAAGACGGACGTGCAAGGTGACGGCAGGGGTTTGATCGCGCAACGCAACGGCAATGCCCATATCAGGGGCTATGCCATCTTCCGCGTTCCCGTCGATTGGGCGACCAGAACCTTCGATTCCGCTTCGCCGGCCGCCGCTCGCGCGCGGCTTATCGCCGAGTTCGAAGGCTGGGCACCGGAAATCGTCGACCTCATCCGGGCAAGCAACGATCATATCGTTGCCCGACCGATCTACGCGCTGCCGGTCGGACACCAGTGGCAGAACCGGATCGGCATAACGCTTCTCGGCGACGCCGCTCATGTGATGTCGCCCTTCGGTGGAGAAGGTGTGAACGCCGCGATGCTGGATGCGGCCGAACTCGGCCGTCATCTGCTTGAACACAGCAACTGGAAAGACGCCGTCAGAGCCTATGAAGCGGAGATGTTTATACGGGTTGTCGAGCCGGCCGAACATTCGGCCGAGGCCGTGGCAACTGAATTGTCCCATATCGGGCTGGAACTGTCGCTTCAACATCTGAAGGAGCACATCAATGCACGTCACGAGGACACGACGACAGCATAATGCCGATCAAGCGCCGCAAAGGCGCCGAGGCCAACATCCCTTCTTCCGTTGGACCGGAAGAAGGGATGTTCTTTGAAATCAATAGCCGCCGCGCACGCCGTCCAGCAGATGCGGCAGGCCCTTGACGCCTTCATCCCGCAGTTCCACCGGCAGCAGCCCTTCGGGAATATCCTGATAGGATACCGGACGCAGGAAACGACGGATGGCAAGCGTGCCGACCGAAGTGGTGCGGCTGTCCGACGTCGCCGGGAACGGACCGCCATGCACCATCGCATGGCTGACTTCTACGCCGGTCGGCCAGCCGTTGGCGAGAATGCGTCCTGCCTTGCGTTCCAGCACCGGCAGCAGCTTGGCAGCGATGGCATGATCGCCGGCATCGAGCTGCAGCGTCGCGGTGAGCTGGCCCTCCAGCTTTTCGGCGATGGCGATCATCTGGTCGATATCCTTGCAGCGCACCAGCAGGCTCGCCGCGCCGAAGACCTCGTGACCCAGCCGCTCATCGGCAAGGAAGTGCTCGACATCGGTCTCGAAGAAGATGCCGGGGCTACGGTTGACGCCTTCCGCGGGCGCGCCGTGAGCAACCGTCTTCACCGCTTCATGGCCCGCAAGGGCCGCAACGCCATTGTCGAAAGCGGCATGGATGCCGGGCGTCAGCATCGGCGCCGGCGCACGGCCGGTCAGTGCCGCGCTGGCGGCATCGACGAAACGATCGAGATCGGGGCCTTCGATGGCGAAGACCAGGCCGGGATTGGTGCAGAACTGGCCGGCGCCGAGCGTCAGCGAATCGATGAAGCCGCTACCGATCGTTTCGGCGCGAGCGGCAAGCGCTGCCGGAAACAGGAAGACCGGGTTGACGCTGCTCATCTCGGCATAGACCGGGATCGGCTCCCGCCGGGCGGCCGCGATGGCGCCGAGCGCGAGGCCACCGCCACGCGAGCCGGTGAAGCCGACCGCCTTGATATGCGGATTGCGCACGAGAGCGGCACCGGTCTCGTTGGCGCCCGTCAACAGCGAGAAGGTGCCTTCCGGCAGGCCGCAGGCGACGACAGCGGCGCGGATGGCGCGGCCGACCAGCTCGCCCGTGCCCGGATGGGCGAGATGACCCTTGACGACGACGGGGCAACCGGCCGCCAGCGCCGAAGCCGTATCGCCGCCGGCAACCGAGAAGGCGAGCGGGAAATTGCTGGCGCCGAAGACGGCGACGGGGCCAAGCGGGATCTGGCGCAGGCGCAGATCCGGGCGCGGCAACGGCTTGCGTTCCGGCAGAGCCGGATCGACACGCAGGTCGAGCCATTCGCCGGAACGAACGACTTGCGCGAACAGGCGGAGCTGGCCGACGGTGCGGGCGCGCTCGCCCTGCAGGCGGGCGACAGGCAGGCCGGTCTCTTCCGCCGCACGCTCGATCAGCGCATCGCCGATCTCCAGGATGTTCGCCGCGATCGTCTCCAGGAACGTCGCACGGGCTTCCGGGCTGGTGGCGCGATAGATATCGAACGCCTGGGCGGCCAACTCGCACGCGCGGGCGACCTCCGCCTCGCCGGCAATCGCGAAGGCCGGTTCCAGATTTGCGCCGGTCGCCGGGTTGATGGCGCGCGCGGACTTGTTTTCGCCGGTCGACTCCGCGCCGATCAGCAGATCGCCGCTAATCACAAAAGACTGTGTCATGGGTATTCCTTGATGATGCCGGGGCGCTGGGAGGTGCGCCCGTCAGGAGCAGATAGCAGGATGAAATGACAGATGTAAGATGATAATCGTCATCTAAATATCAAGCCTCATCCCGAAGACAAGACGGTAACCACCTTATGCGCCGGCCTCGTCCGGGATCAAGGCTGCCAAGGGCGGAAAACGAGCATGCCATCGCCATATGGCATTGCGCGCCGGTTCATGCCAATTTACCGGCCATCCGAAAGACTGAACGCGGCCAAGTCCTCATGTCCATTGCGCTTCTCGCCGATCCCATCGTCCAGTTCTGCATCCTGGTGGTCGTCGGCACATTCGTCAGCCGCATCCTGCTTCGCCACCGGCGCGCCGGACGGCTGATCGGGCAGATCGCCTTTTTCATCAGCCTGACCGCGCTTCTGCTCTATCACGGCATCGTGCCCTATGAGCAGAGCCCGCCGCAGGAAACGGTGACGTTGCGCGTCTTCACCGGCTTCGCCAAGATCGTCTGGTGGATCAACGGCGCCTGGGTGCTGGTCGCCTTCGTCCGCCTGTTCCTGATCTTCGAGCGCAAGCCGCGCGAGGGCCGGCTGCTGCAGGATGTGGTCGTCGGCATCATCTATCTCGGTGCCATCCTCTCCGTCATTGCCGATGTCTTCAGCGTTCCCGTGGGCACGCTCATCGCCACCTCCGGCGTCTTCGCCATCATTCTCGGCCTGGCGCTGCAGAGCACGCTGAGCGATGTCTTCTCCGGCCTGGCGCTCAATCTCGGCAGGCCCTATTCCATCGGCGATTGGGTGGTGCTCGACAATGACATCCAGGGCCGCGTCGTCGAGACAAACTGGCGGGCCACGCATCTGCTCAACGGCACCAACGACCTCGTCGTCATTCCGAACAGCGCCCTTGCCAAGACGCGGATCACCAATCTCTCAAGCCCGGACGAAAGCCACGGCGTCACCATTACCGTGCGCGTCCAGCCGACCACCCAACCGAATATCATCGCCGAGGTGATGCGCAACGCACTGATCAGCTGCAACACGATCCAGAAGACGCCCGAACCCAGCGTGATGGTCAATTCGATCGATGCGCAGGCCGTGGAACTGCAATTGAGCTTCCGTATCCGCGACATATCGCAGACGACTGCCGCCAAGAACGAGATCTACGATCTCATCTACCGCCATTCGAAAGCCGGCGGCCTGAAGCTCGCCGGCCCTCCCAGAGCGATCACGATGCCTTCGGAAGAGCGGGCCGAGACGGCGAGCGCCATCCAGCATTCGGGCACGCCCTGGCGGCTGCTCAACAATATCCCGCTGTTCTCGTCGCTGACCGAAGACGAGAAGGAGCACCTCGCATCGCATATGCAGCGCCATACCTATCGCAAGGATACCATCATTGCCGAGCAGGGAACGCGGCTGCACGCGCTGACGATCATGCGCTCCGGCGTTGTCAGCATCACCCGTAAGGAGGCGCAGCGGCAAATCGAACTGACACGGCTTGCTCCCGGCGACTACTTCGGCGAAGCAGGCCTGCTGATGGACGCCGACGAAGTCGGCACGATCCGGGCGCTGACCTTCGTCGTGACCTACGAGATCGGCGAGGATTGCCTGGCGCCCCTGCTGCGCGACCGCCCCTCCCTCGCCGAGGAACTGGGTGCCATCCTCTCAAAGCGCATCGAGGCCGAACACCACCTCTTCGGCGCCAGCGACATGCTGGTCGACGGCGCCCCCATCAGCTCGCTGAGTTCCCGCATCAAGCATCTGTTTCAGATACAGCACGACTAATCCGATTGCGCCGCGGGCGGCGTCGCCGGCTTCATCGTGAAAAATGCCTTGGCATCCGCGGTGAACTGCCCGCGCGACGCCGGGCGGGTGTAGAACATATGCCCACCGCGATAGAGCTTCAGCGCCACGCGGTCGGCAAAGGCCGCCGGCATGTGATCGAGCACATATTTGTTGACGCCGAAGGGAATGATGATGTCGCCGTAGCCCTGCGCCACCAGAAGCCGGGAGGATGGTACCAGCGACAGCATCTCCTTGAGATCATCGGTCGCGCTGGCACTCAGCCGCGAACCGCCGTTGCGGCCGCCCCAGTTCCAATGCTCGTTCACGGAGCTCGACAGCAGCGTATAGGTCATGTCGGTATGGAAGCCGAGCTCGTCGCGCGCATAGCTCGAAAAAGCGCCGCCATAGGCGCGCACGAAACCATCGAGGATCGGATCGCCACCATGCTCCGCATCCGATTGGGGATAGGGATCGGGCGCCAGGAACGAGGCGTCGTACATACTGGCGACATCGGCGCCGGCGCCATCCGAGTGTTTCTGATAGACCCCGCCAAGAAAGCCCTGGTTCCTGGCAACGACATCTTCGGGGATGCCGGTCAGCTTGGCCACATGCCCATAGAAAGCACGGCCGGCGTCACCGGTCGGCGGCGGACCTGCCAGGGCCGGCAGATATTCGTTCAGCGCGAATGTCTCGGCATCCCGAACCCCCTGCTCGCTGAAGGCATTTTGCCGCTCCAGTTCGGCGGCGGCCAGCGATGGCAATTCAAGCGCCGCGCCCAATGCGAAATCGTTCGATCCGAAAACGAGCCGCCCCTCGATCAGCGGCGACAGCATGACGATGCCGGAAATCAGGATGCCCTGATCCTGCCGCAGGCTGGTGGCGACCTTTGCCGAGCGCAGCCCGCCATAGCTCTCGCCGAGAATATATTTCGGCGAAGCGGCCCGCCCATTGTGGGCGACATAAAGCGCAATCGCCTTGGCGAGGCTGTCGGCATCCGCACGCATATTGTAGAAGTCATTGGCGTCGTCCGGCTTGACCGTGCGGCTCCAGCCGGTGCCGATCGGATCGATCAGGACGAGATCGGTGAAATTCAGCCAGCTCTCGGGGTTATCGACAAGCTTGGCATTGGCGCCGTCGCGGGCGTCGGGACCGAAATCGAGGATGCGTGGACCGACCAGGCCAAGGCTCAGGAAGGCCGAGGCAGCGCCCGGCCCGCCATTGAAGACGAAGGTGATCGGCCTGCCGGCATCGCGATCCTTGGCGACATAGGCGGTGTAGAAGATCGCCGCCGTGCGCTGGCCATCCTGGCCGAAGAGATCGAGCGTACCCGCCGTCGCCGTATAGGGAATGCTCTTGCCGTCGGCGTTCAACACATGATCGCTGACCGCGTCGGCCGGCAACAGGGAGAGAACGCTGCCGCTGCCCCCGCCGACGGCGCGGCCCTGCTCCGGCGGCGCGGCAAAGGCGAGCGTCGAGACAAGGGAAAACACCAGCGCAAGGCCCGGAACCATCTGGCGAAAAGACATGGGAACGCATCCTCCATCGGCCCCGCGCATCGGCGCCGTAGTCTCGGATACTATTCCATTGACGGCAGAGGCGGGAACTCAAGAGATGTTGATCGCCGACCCGACCGCAGCTTTGTTCGACGAAGCTCCCGCGAAAGCTTCAAGCAGAAACACCCTGCTTCCAGTGAGGATGGCGGGTGTTTTTGCATCGGATGGACAGAATGGGGCAGGCCGGACGAGCGTTCAGAACTTGATCATATCGATCCTGGTCAGCGTCGTCTTCTGCGAAACGCCTGGCGCATTGACCATGTGCCAGGCCACATATTGCTCGGCGTAAAGCTCGGTGGACGACATGCCGTCTATGGGCAGGATGATGTTCATGCCGTTCAGCGCCGCATCGGTTGCGGTATCGAGAACCGCACCCTCGGAGGCCGTGCCCGTGACGATCACCGTCTTGATGCCCTTGTCGGCGAGGATATTGCGGAGATTGGTGCCGACGAATTTATCCGGACCTGATTTGACGATCGGGTCGCTTGCCAGCGGCGCAAGCTCCGTGGCGATATCCTGAGGCTCGCCCGCGCCGGCGAGGCTATAGACCACGAACACGCCCTTGGCGCGCGCCTCGTCGAGCATCGTCTTGACCTTCGGGACGGAGGCGAGGCATCGCGGCTTGGTATTCTTGTTGCACGGCCCCTTGGTCGGGTCCTGCGCACCATTGAAATCGAGGATCAGCAGCGCCGTCGTCTTGAGATCGACGGTCACCGGCTTCAGCTCCGGCGCCGCCGGCGGCTTCACCGTCTGCCAGTCGTCGATAATGGTCTGTGCGGAGACCGCCGAAGTGCCGAGGGGACTCATGGCGCCGCCGAGGGCAATGAACCCGATACCGAAAGCAAAGGCTGAATTCCGCATCACGCTGCCGAAATGTCTCATGACGTCCCTCTCTCGAATTCCCAGGGGGTCATTCGCCTGACCGCCCGCCCTAGATAGGTGAAAACGCACAGGATGATAACGAAACTCTTCGTGATCCCGAGGGAAAGCGGCACGGTCCGCCGCGATCTTCCGTTGAGCGAACCATCGAGGCCTCCGCCGGCCAAGGCGGCAATCGTAGCCGCTCCGGAATGCAACAAGCTTGCCGCGAAGTTTCAGGAAGACAATCCACCGTTGACAAATGCCGGCCAGGCCATAATCTCCCTTCAAACGCTTGCGATCGCCACCATTCTTTCGGAGATGAAGATCATACTGGCGAAATATATCAGACGGTTGGTTCTGGCAGGCCTCGCCCTTGGCTTTTCGGCCCATATGGCCGCCGCCGCGCAAACGCTCGACCTTATCGCGCGGAAGGGAACCATCCGGATCGGCTATATCGTCGACGAGGTGCCTTTCTCCTTCAAGAAGAAGGACGGCAATCCGGCGGGATACACTATCGACCTTTGCGGCAAGATCGCCGATGCGGTCGCGCGCAAGCTTCCGCAGATGAAGCGGGATTACGTCGAAATCACCCTTGCCGACGGCTTCGACGCGGTGAAAAGCGGCCAGATCGACCTTCTCTGCGGCGCCGTCACCATCAATCTTGCCAGGCGCGAAAGCGTCGACTTCTCCCAGCCGATCTTCCTGACCGGCGCAAGCGCGCTGCTGCGCAAGGATTCGCCCGAATACCTGCAGATTCTTTTCCTCGACAAGCGCGCAACCCGCGCCGCCGATACGAAATCGCCATCGGCAAGCATCATCGGCGTCCGCTCCGACACCACCACCGGCGCCACACTGCGCGAGGCGCTCGGCCCCGATGTGCCGCAAACGCGCGTCGTCGATTTCGCGACGCATCAGGACGGGCTGAACGCGCTCGAAAATCACAAGATCGATGCCTATTTTGCCGACCGCGCCCTCCTCATCAGCCTTGCCGCGCATGCCCGCACGCCCTCGGCGCTCGCCATCGGCAATCGTCTGTTCACGCACGAACCTTACGGGATCGCCCTGCGACGAGACGATTCCGCCTTCCGCCTTCTGGTGGATCAGGCGCTCACCGAATTTTACCAGTCCGACGACTTTCCGAAACTGTTGAAGACCTATTTCGGAGATGAAGGGCCTGTTCTGCGCAGCGAGATCATGACGCAGTCCATTCCGGAGTAAGGGCGGGACGCACGCGTTTTGTGACCTCGCCAATGAGCGGCGACGCTTCGGTTATAGACGGCTGTTCATCCTGCTTCGGCGGGACGGAGAGCCGTCCGGCGTCAACCGCATCTACCGGCTCTATCGCGAGGAAGGACTTTCGGTCCGCAAGCGGAAAGCCAGGCGGCGTGCTGTCGGCACGCGTGCGCCGATCCTGGTCGAAGCCAAGGCCAATGCCCGCTGGTCGCTGGACTTCGTCCATGATCAGTTTGCCTGCGGCAGACGCTTCCGCGTTCTCAACGTCGTCGACGATGTGACGCGCGAATGCCTGGCGGCGATCCCGGACACGTCCATCTCCGGCCGGCGTGTCGCGCGAGAACTGACGACGCTGATCGAGCGGCGTGGCAAACCCGGCATGATCGTCTCCGACAATGGCACCGAACTCACGTCGAATGCGATCCTTGCCTGGTCGAAGGATCACAAGGTCGAGTGGCACTACATCGCGTCGGGAAAGCCGATGCAGAACGGCTATGTTGAGAGCTTCAACGGCCGGATGCGCGACGAGCTGCTCAACGAGAGCCTATTCTTCGGCCTCGACCATGCCCGCAGCGCCATCGCCGAATGGGCGGACGACTATAACCACTCATCGCTCGGATACAAAACCCCTGCAGACTTTGCCGGGATCATCGCCGCAACCGGCTGCAACGCTGCGCAAGATGAAAGCTTCGCGTTTTCGCCGGTTGCTCACACCGCGCCAGTTGGCGTATCCAAAACTGCCGAAGCTCTAATCGCAGCCGGATGAAACTTCAGTGGCAGGTCAGAGAAAATCCAGAAGCGCCGCGTTGAACGCCTGCGAGGCCTCGATATTGACGATATGGCGGCCACGTAACGACAGGTGCCGGCCCTGCTGCACACGGGCGGCAATGTATTCCAGATCGGATGGCGGGCAGACCGGGTCGTCATCACCGGAGATGGCAAGGAGCGGGTTGGCGATCTGCTTGATGTCCTCACGAAAGTCGGCGCCGGCCAACGCCGTACAACACCCGGCGTAACCTTCGACCGACGTCGCAGCAAAGCTTTCGAGCACCGGCCCGACGATGCCGGGTTCGGCGGCTTTGAACGCCGGGGTGAACCAGCGTTCGGCAGTGGCGCCAGTAAGCGCCGAAAGCCCGTTCATCCGCACGTCATCCACGCGCGCGGCCCAACCCTCGGCGGTGCCGATCTTCGCCGCCGCAGCACAGATGATGAGCTTGTTCAGACGCTGCCCGGCATTGATGCCCAGCCACTGCCCTGTCAGACCGCCGATCGACAGACCGCAGAAATGTACCCGTTCTATTCCCCGGGCGTCGAGCAAGGCGAGCACATCGCCGCCGAGATCGGCCAGCGAATACGGTGGCGGCGGGGCCGACGACCGGCCGTGACCGCGACGATCGTATCGCAGCACGCGAAAGTGCCGTGACAGCACGGCCGCCTGCGCATCCCACATGTGAAGGTCGGTTCCGAGCGAGTTGCAGAATAAAAGCCAAGGCGCAGCCTGATCGTCACCGTCGATGCGATAATGGAGGCGATAGCCGGTAAGATTGAGGTATTCCATGAATTCAGTCACCCGCATTGGCGAAAGCCGCACGCATCGCGGCTTCCTGTATTGACCTTATCGCACGGATAAAGACAGTGCGATGGTGAAGCAGCCCAAAGGCGAGGCCAGCGGTCCGGTAGCGCGGGCAACATCTGCCCGGACGTTTCGTAACCGCTGCCCAGCTCATGCCGCCGCCAAGCTTATGGCGCTCGATCGACGCGCATTGCTGACCGCGAACACCAGCATCGCGACCGCCGAGATGACGGCCGGAATGGCGAAGATCAGGAAGTTCTGCTGCAGCGGAAATTCCTTCGCCAGCAGCATCCCGCCGAAAGTCGGGCCGACGATGGCGCCGATGCGGCCCACGCCCGAGGCCCAACCCAGCCCGGTGGAGCGCACCGAGAGATTGTAGAGCTGAGCGACGCTGGCATAGAGCAGGATCTGTGTGCCGATAGTCGTGGCACCGGCGACGAACACCACCAGGAATAGCAATACGGTGGGCAAGCCGAAACCGACCAGGGCGATGGACACCGCCGCCGCCACGAAGAAGCCGATCATCACCTTTGGCAGGCCGAATTTGTCGCCGAGCCAACCACCGGCGATTGCCCCGACCATGCCACCGAAGTTCAGCGAGAACAGGGTCAGCAGGCTCGCCCTTTCCGCATAGCCGGCTTCCTGCATGACCTTGGGCAGCCAGGAGGAAAGCAGATAGACGAGCAGGAGGCAGCAGAAGAACGCCACCCACAGCATCAGCGTGCGCAGGGCGCGCTGGTGGCGGAAGAGCTCGGCGACGGACGCGGACGCTCCCTTGGTTTCGGAAAAGACCAGCTTGTCGTCGCTGCTCAGACGCGCGGAAGGCTCGATCTTCGCATAGATGCCCTTGGCCTGTTGCTGCCGGCCCTGGCGAATGAGGAAGCCGAGCGATTCGGGTAGCTTCCAGAGTATGAAGGGCAGCATGAGCAGCGGAACGGCCGCTGCGAAGAACATCGGCTTCCAGCCATATTGCGGGATCGCCCAGATGCCAAGGCTCGCGGACACCATGCCGCCGACCGAATAGCCGGAGAACATCAGCGCCACCATGGTACCGCGCAGGCGCTTGGGTGCATATTCGTTCATCAGCGCGACCGCGTTCGGCATCAGGCCGCCGCAGCCGAAGCCGGCTAAGAAGCGGAAGATCTTGAATTCGAGCGGCGAATTGGAAAAGCCGGTCAGCAACGTGGAGACGCTGAACAGCAGGAAGCTGATCGCGATGCCTTTCTTGCGGCCGATCTTGTCCGCGAGCGGACCGAAGATGAGGGCGCCGAACATCATGCCGAACAGCGCCCAGGCTTGTAGCGCGCCGGCCTCCGGCTTGCTGAGGCCCCATTCGTTGATCAGTGTCGGCAATACGGTGCCGGCGATGAATACGTCATATCCGTCGGCGATCAAAAGCAGCGCGCAGAGCACCACCACCGTCCATTGGAAGCTACCGAACGGTGCCTTGTCGATTGCCTCGGTCACATCGATATTGCGCATGCTTTCCCCTCCCAGTTGTTGCACAGATCAAATGCGAATTCTCAGCCGGTATCTCCGCCGGCGACCGGCAATACGCTGCCGGTGATGTAGGAGGCTTCGTCCGAAGCCAGGAACAGGATCGGCGCGGCCTGTTCGTCGACGCTGCCGTAACGCTTCATGAAGCTCGATTGCTTCACCTGCTGCACGACCTCGGCCATCCAGCCTCTCTCGACCTCGGTATCGCCGGCGGCATTGCGCGGGATCCGGCGCGGTGGCGCTTCGGTGCCACCCGGCGCCGTAGCGACCACACGGATGTTGCGCCCCGCGAGCTCCATCGCGAGCGACTGGGTGATCGCGTTCACCCCGCCCTTGGCCGCCGAATAGGGCATACGGTGGATGCCGCGCGTGGCATTCGACGACACGTTGACGATGGTGCCGCTGCCACGTGCGAACAGATGCGGAAGAACCGCATGGCAGCAATAGAGCGTCGGCATCAACGAACGGCGGATTTCCGCATCGATCTGCTGCGGCTCGAATTCGCCATAGGGGCGCATGCGGATCGCTCCGCCGACATTGTTGATCAGGATATCGATGCCGCCGAACTTCTCGGCGGCGAAGCGCATGGCGGCAGCCGTTCCTTCATAGGTTTCAAGGTCGGCACTGAATGCTGCGGTTTCCGCCTCCCCGGCCTCGGCCGCGACCTCCGCGACGAAATCGGCCCGGTCCACGAACAGCACCTTGCCACCTTCCTCGGCCGCGCGAAGCGCCACGGCGCGGCCAATGCCCTGCGCTGCGCCGGTGACGACCAGCACCTTGCCCGCAAAACGTCCTGCGAAGCGCTGGGTCATCATGCGCCGTCCTTCGCCGCGGCATTGGGCGTGAATTTCTCGTAGTGGAAGCTGTTGGGCGTCACGCCGTTTTCATCGAAATAACGGCGCACGGCATCGACCATCGGCGGCGGGCCGCAGAGATAGACGTCGACATCGCCGCCGTTCAGCGCTTCGGGCGGCATGTGCTGCGTCACCCAGCCCTTGCGCGGATGGCTCGAAGCCTGCTCGGCGACCACGGTGGCGTAGCTGAAGTTCGGCAGACGGCTGGCATAGGCCTCGATTTCCTCGACGAGGACGAGATCGAGGTCGCGGGTCACACCGTAGATCAGATGAACCGGCTGCGTCGAATTCGTGCGGGCGAGCACTTCCAGCATCGACAGGAAGGGCGCAAGACCGGTGCCGCCGGCCAGGAACAGCAGCGGACGCTTGACCTCCCGTAGATAGAAGCTGCCCAGCGGACCGGTCAGCTCCAGCTTTTCGCCGGCCGCGGCCCGCTCCAGCCAGGTGCTCATCACGCCGTCGGGAATCTTTTTGATCAGAAAGCCGATGCGTTGTTCGCCGGGCGCCGAACTGAAGGAATAGGAGCGGTGCTGACCGCTGCCCGGCACGTCGATGTTGACGTACTGGCCGGGCAGAAATGCCGGCGCGGCCGCATCCACGTCCATCTCCAATACGATCGCCGCGTCATTGTGCGGCGACACCTTCGCCACCGTGGCGGCGAAAGTCTGCTGGCCCGTCTTGCAGACCGCCGAAGTGGTCGGCACGGCGATCACGCAGTCGCTGTTCGGCCGCATCTGGCAGGTGAGGACGAGGCCGCTGGCCGCCTCGTCGGCGGTCAGCGCGTCGTCGATGTAATCGTCACCCAGGTCGTATTGCCCGCTCTCGGCGCGGCACTTGCACGTGCCGCACACGCCGTCGGAACAGTCCATCGGCAGGTTGATCTTGTTACGGAAGGCAGCGTCAAGCACCTTCTCGTCCTTCCTGCATTCGACGAAACGGGTAACGCCGTCCTCGAAATTCAATGCAACTCTGTAGCTGGTCATGGAACCCTCCTCGAAGTCCTTGTTCCCTCGGCAACATCCGTCAAACGTGATAGACGTCGATGACCTGGCGGATATAGTCGTTCTTCAGCACGATCTTCTTGTTCGAGATCACCAGGTCATCGCCGCTCTTTCGCAGCGTGAGGAACATGGTGCCGAAGAAGTGGTCGGTGATCTTGTAGCGATGGTTGAGGGTGTGGAAGTTGTACCGCACGTCGACCTCCTCGCCGCGCCGTGCCAGGACCTCGACATTGGAGACGGTGTGGCCGGTGCGCGGCTCCGGCATGGATGCGCTGGATCGCTCGGTCTTGATGCGGAAGACACGATCTTCCAGACCGTCGCGGCTTGGATAGTAGATCAGCGAGATCTCGGAATGCGGGTCTTCCGTGAGCTTGTCGTCGTCGTCCCAGGCTGGCATCCAGTAGGTCACGTCCCGCGCGTAGCAGGTCAGCCACTCGTCGAATTCGCGGTCGTCCAGCAGGCGGGCCTCCTTGTAAAGGAAAGCGCAGATGGCGTCGTAGGAGATCGTCATGCCGACACCTCTTCCCTTTCGGCCGCAAGCGCTTCGCGCATGACATGGGTCCAGTGCTCGTGCTGGCGCACGAAAAGGCCCTCGTCCTCGCTCCGTTCCCCCGACAGCAGCGGTTTCATGCCCATTTTCCTGGCATTCTCGTCCGGACCGTCGATCCAGAGCGGTGCGCCACGCGACATGTCGTTCCATTGCGCGGCGATGCCGGCGTAACCGGCCTGGCAGGCGCGGAACTCTTCCAGGTCGTCGGCCGTGCCCATGCCGGAGACGTTGAAGAAGTCCTCGTACTGGCGGATGCGCAGCGTGCGGTCCGCCGCGCTCTCACCCTTCGGCGCGAAGCAGAAGATGCTGATCTCGGTCTTGTCGACGCTGATCGGCCGGGTAACGCGGATCTGCGTCGAGAACTGGTCCATCAGGAACACGTTCGGATAGAGGCAGAGATTGCGGGTCTGGTTGATGATGAAATCCGCCCTGTTCTCGCCGACGCGGGCCGTGATCTCGTCGCGGCTGTTGTAGACCGGGCGTACTTCCGGGTTCATCGTTCTGGTCCACAGGAGAATGTGGCCGTTCTCGAAGCCATAGACGCCGGCGATCGACTTGCTCCAGCTATTGGCGTCGACCGCCTTGGTGCCTTCCTCGTTGCGGCGGTCCATCGTGGCGGCATAGTTCCAGTGGACGGAACTGACGTGATAGCCGTCGCAGCCGTTCTCCATCTGCATCTTCCAGTTGCCGTCGTAGATGTAGGACGAGTTGCCGCGCAGGACTTCCAGGCCGTTCGGCGTCTGGTCGACGATCTGATCTATGATGACCTTCGCCTCGCCGAGATGCTCCTCCAGGGAGACGACGTCCGCATTGAGGCTGCCGAACAGGAAGCCACGGTAGTTCTGGAAACGCGGCACACGCCTCAGGTCGTGCGAACCGTTCTTGTTGAACTGCTCCGGATAGACGGTGGTTTTCTCGTCCTTGACCTTGAGCAGCTTGCCGGTGTTGGAGAAGGTCCAGCCATGGAAAGGACAGGTGAAGCTGCCCTTGCTGCCGTGCTTGCGGCGGCACAGCATGGCCCCTTTATGCGCGCAGGCATTGATGACGGCGTGCAGTTCGCCGGTCTTGTCGCGGGTCACGACCACCGGCTGGCGGCCGATATAGGTGGTGTAGTAGTCGTTGTTGTCCGGGATCTGGCTCTCATGGGCCAGATAGACCCAGTTGTTCTCGAAGATGTATTTCATCTCCAGTTCGAAGAGATCGGCATTGGTAAAGATGTCCCGCCGGCAGCGGAATATACCGGTCTCCTTGTCATCCTGCACCGCCGTGGCGAGCAGTTCGTCCAATGCATGGGCTTTATCGATAATCACAGACATGGTTCTTCTCCCGCTCGCGGCGCACCTCTGTCCGTGCGGCCGTTGCAACAATGTCGATTTCACGATGGTTTGAGCGGCGGCCTGTTTCAGCCGCCGCGGGGGGTTACGCCGCGGCGCGCTGGCGCTGCTCGTTGACCTGGTTGTCTACGCCGTTCACGAGCGCGGTGAGATGAATGTCGAATTCGATCTCCGCGAACGGACCAGTGAGATTGTTGGCCTTGATGCTGGCCTCGTCCGTGTGTTCGGTGATTGCCGGAACGAGCCCGTCCCGGGTTGCGTAGGCAAAATCGTCGTTGACCAGCGGGTCGCCGTCGATGTTGATCTGGGTGGTCAACTTGCGGTGGCCATCGGCACTGATGAAGAAGTGGATATGCGCCGGGCGCTGACCATGACGGCCGAGCGCCGACAGCAGCTTTTCGGTCGGGCTGCCCGGAGGAACACCGTAACCGTGCGGCACGATGCTCTGGAACCTGTAACAGCCCTTCGCATCGGCGACGATCGTGCGGCGCATATTGAACGGCGCCTGTAGTCCGGTCGGGTCGAAGTGCGAGTAGAAGCCACGGGTGTCACAGTGCCAGACTTCGACGGTCGCGCCCGGCAGCGGCTTGCCGCCGGCATCGTAGACGGTTCCGTGCATGATCAGCGTGTGGCCATCGGTGTCTCTGCCGTCATCGAGACGAGCAAAGCCATTGGAGACAGGCGCGCCGGCCACATAGAGCGGGCCTTCGATGGTGCGCGGGGTCGGATTCTCGATGCCGAGCGCCGCATCGATTGCATCGAGGCGCTCATCGAGGAAATGGTCGAGGCCGAGACCGGGCGAGATCAAGCCGGCCTGCCCCGCAGCACCAAGTTCGTTCAGCCAGGCAATGCCGGTCCAATATTCGTCAGGGGTGATGTTGAGGTCGTCGATCGCCTTGAACAGGTCGGACATCACCCGATGAACGATCTGTTTCATGCGCGGATTACCGCCGTCGTTGTTCAAGCCGCTCAGAACCTTCAGGAAGTCCTGCACCTCGGGCTTGTCAAAAATCTTTACGTCCATTGCCATTCTCCTCCTACTTGGGTGTTGCAAAACCGATCGGGCGCTCGCCATCTGGACAGAACGCCACTCCCGGCGCGTTGCTCAGCTGTCGTCGTCGCGGATCGACGACGGATGCCGCACCAGCGGCGTGACAGTGATGGTCATGAACTTGAACAGCGGCAGACCCGCCAGGATCTGGTGCAGTTCGTCGTTGTCCTTCACGTCGAAGATGCTGTAGTTCGCGTACTCGCCGACGATCCTCCAGATGTGGCGCCATTTGCCGCTGCGCTGCAGTTCCTGCGAATAGGCCCGCTCCTTCGTGATGATCTCTGCCGTCTCTTCCGGGGCGAGGTCTCGCGGGATGCTGACGTCCATTCGAACTTGAAACAGCATGGTCTGGCTCCTCTACTTCGCGATACTTACGGTCTTGCGCAGTCCATCGCGCTGGAAGAACCTTATGCGGTCCTCGTCAAGCGTGATGCCCAGGCCGGGTCCGTCGGGAACAGTTAGCTCGAAGTCGCTGTAATCCAGCGGCGTCGCGAGAATCTCCTCGGTCAACAACAAGGGGCCGAACAGTTCCGTGCCCCATTGCAGGTTGGCGAAGGTTGAAAAGGCATGTGCCGAAGCGATCGTGCCGAAAGCGCCTTCCAACATGGTGCCGCCGTAAAGCTCGATCCCAGCGGCATCGGCGATCGCCGCCACACGCAGCGCATTGAAAAGGCCACCGCTCTGCTCGACCTTGACCGCGAACACGTCGGCGCCGTGGACCCTGGCGATCTCGAAGGCCGATTCCGGACCGTGCAGGGATTCGTCCGCCATCAGCGCCACGGGGAAGCGACGCATCAGGCGCGCCAGCGCTGCGGCCGACGCGACCGGTTGCTCGACAAGCTCGCAGCCGGCATCGGCCAGCGCCGCCATGCCATAGACGGCCTCGGTCTCGCTCCAGGCCATGTTGACGTCGACGCGCACCGCGCCCCGATCGCCCAGCGCATGCTTGATCGCAGCGACATGGGCAACATCCTCGCGGATCGGCCTGGCGCCGATCTTCAGCTTGAAGATCTTGTGCCTGCGGATGGAAAGCATCTGTTCGGCTTCAACGATATCCCTTGCCGTGTCGCCTGAAGCGAGCGTCCATGCGACCGAAAGACGATCGCGCCGCCGCCCCCCTAACAATTCGCTGATAGGAAGCCCAAGCCGCTTACCTTGCGCATCAAGCAGTGCGGTTTCGACTGCGCTCTTGGCGAAACGGTTCTCTTTGACCATCTTACCGAGCCTCGCCATCAGCGCCTGCACGCGGGTGGCATCCTGACCGACCATCACCGTTGCAAAATAGGTATCGATGGCCAGCTTCATGCTCTCCGGGCTTTCGCCGCCATAGGCCAGCCCGCCGATTGTGGCGCCCTCGCCGATGCCGACGATGCCGTCGCTGCAGTGTACTTTGACCAGCATCAGCGTCTGGCCATTCATGGTCGCCACCGACAACTTGTGCGGCCGGATGGTCGGCAGATCGATGAGCAGAGTTTCGACTCGTTCCACGAGGGGTAACGCTGCTGCGGTCGGGACAACGGAAATTGAGGTCGTGTTCATAGTCCGATTTTGCGCCGGCCAAGGAGACTCGTCCAACATCATTTGCGTCTTCTATGATACCCATATGGTATCGAACCGGAAAAAATGCTAACTTGCCTGTAGTTACCGCACCGCAACATATCGCGAACGGTGGTGAAATAATCATAGAGGGATTGGACAAGGATGGATCTTCGTCAGCTGCGCTATTTCGTGGCCGTCGCGCGGGAGCGAAATTTCACGCGCGCCGCCCAGACGCTGCACATCGCTCAACCGCCGCTCAGTCGACAGATCCAATTGCTGGAGGATGAACTGGGCGTCCCACTCATCATCCGCAAGACCCGGCCCGTCCGCCTGTCGGAGGCGGGACGGCTGTTTTACGAACAGGCTCTGCAGGTGCTCGGCCGGGTCGAGCAGATGCAGGCGGCAACGCGTCGGGTCGGTCTGAACCAAAACAGCGTGCTCTCCATCGGTTTTGTAGCGTCGACCTTGTACGGCGGACTGCCTTCACTGGTGCGAAAACTGCGACAGCACGCACCGGAGCTGGACATTCAGTTGCTGGAAATGGTCTCCGTCCAGCAGATCCCAGCGCTTAAAGAAGGCCGCATCGACATTGGTTTCGGTCGCCTGCGGCACAGCGACCCGAACGTAGTCGGGACGATTCTGCGCGAAGAACGTTTGGTCGTGGCGATTCCGAAAGGCACGCCGCTCGCCCAGGATGCTTCGCCCCTCCGGGTCGGAGCCCTGGCCGGTCAGAAGGTCATCGTCTACCCCAAGGAGCCGCGGCCCGGCTATGCCGACCATGTGTTGAATCTCCTGCACGGCCACGAAGCGCGGCCGGCCGAAGTACAGGAAGTGCGGGAAATCCAGACCGCATTGGGCTTGGTCGCCGCCGAAGCCGGCCTGTGCATCATCCCCTCCTCCGCGCGCCAGATGCGCTCGGACGTGCACTATCGGCTGCTCGAGGGAAAGGGCGCCACCTCACCAGTGATCCTCAATCACCGGGTCGGCGACAACTCAAGCTATATCGACCTCGTCAAGCAGCTGATTGAAGAAATGTATGCGGAAGATCCGGCCTGGCTAGACCTGGAACACAATCTTCTTCATCGCCCGCTTCTTAACCGCTAGGCCAGCTGTCCAGGCTTGGGCATATCCGCCTTAACGGCTTCAGCGAGTGTCTTGGGAACAATGGTTGGTCCGATCGCGGCCGCATCGGACACAAAGCTTTCCGGGTCGCGCGTGGTCGCAACGGATACTTCGATGCCGCTTCGTGCAAACGCCTTGGCCAGAGCCTGGCCGATCTTGCCGAATCCGATGATTGCGTAGCTCATATGCTTCCCCTTCGGTTTACCAGGCCCTGCGGTGCTCCGAACAATCGAACGGAGCGCCGCAGGGCATCGCGCATCAGAGTTGCGCAAGGCCGCCGTCGACGGCGACTTCGCTGGCGGTCATGAAGCTGCTGTCCGACGAAGCGAGAAAGGCAGCCACAGCTCCGATCTCCGCCGGATCGGCCATGCGCTGAAGCGGAGTCATCGAGGCGAAGACCTTCTGGCCCTCCTCGCCCAGCGCCTCCTTCGCGAGTTCGGTCGCCGTCGCCCCGGGCGACAGCACGTTTACCCGGATGCCAGTGCCCTTCAGGTCCTCCGCCCAGGTCCGCGCGAGATTGCGCACCGCCGCCTTGCTCGCGCTGTAGGCGGTCATTCCCGGGGCGCCCGTGGTGCCGGCGCTCGATCCGGTCAGGATGATCGAACCGCCCTGGCCCATCAGCGGCAGCGCCTTCTGGACCGTGAAGATCGTACCCTTCACATTGGTGCCGAAGGTTTCGTCAATATGCTCGGCGGTGATCTTGCCGAGCGCAAGCTGGCTTCCCGCCCCGGCATTGGCGAAGACGATGTCGAGGGTTCCGCGCTCGGCCTTCACCGCCGCGTAAAGCCGGTCGAGGTCGGCCAGATCCGAGACCGAGCCCTTCACCGCACGAGCATTGGGCCCGAGCTCGGTCACAGCCGCGTCGAGCGCTTCCTGCCGGCGGCCAAAGATGAAGACGAAGGCGCCCTCCTCGATGAAGCGCTTTGCTGCGGCGCGGCCGATGCCGGTAGCGCCGCCGGTAATCACGGCAGTCTTTCCATTCAGTCTTGTCATGTTGTGCATCCTCTGTTGGAGTTGCACCGAAGCTAAGAAGGTGGTTACTTGGCCACAAGTATGCACCTTTTGGTAAGTATGGAAAAAAGATGTCAAAGCCTTCTGATAACTGCGAAATTTCTCCCAACTGCGGCATAGGCTACTCTCACGGACTTGCCGTTACGCTCCGTATCATCGCGGGCAAGTGGAAGCCGCTGATCCTGTACTTCCTGCTTGACGGCCCGAAGCGCTACGGCGAGCTCAAGCGCACGATCCAGGGTGTCAGCGACAAGGTGCTGATCCAGCAATTGAAGGAGTTGGAGGTCGATCGCGTGCTGGCGCGGACCGATTACAAGGAGGTGCCGCCCCGTGTGGACTACGCGCTGACACCACTCGGCCGCAGTCTGGCCGGCGCGATCGTCCCGCTGTGCACCTGGGGGACCCAGAACATGGCGGAAATGGAAAATATCTTCGCCGAGCGCGACAGTTCACCCCAGGTGCCTGCTGATGACTGTACGGTCGCCGTGAACGGATAGGGTCCAGCGACCTCGTATTCAGCCGATATCGACGTTCACGGCGAAGTCCCAGGTGCCGGCGCCGTTTCTGGCCAGGCCGATCATCATCAGGCCGAGCGCCTCTAGCGTCTGGGCCATCTGCAGGCCGCCGACGTCGAACGGACGCAGCCCGAGACTTTCGAGGAAGGTCGAGACGCGCGTCTTCGCCTCCGCATCGTCGGCTGCGATGAACGCGTCGAGGCGTCCACCCTTGGCAAGTACGTGACCGAAGATGGTGTTGAACGCCTTCACGACATGCGCGCCGGCGGGCAGGCCCTTGGCGGTCTCCTGCGCACCGGAGCTGCCGTGAGGGGTGACAAGACCAGAAAGGTCGGGGGCGACCGGATTGGTGATGTCGATGATCACCTTGCCGCCAAGCGCTTTTCCGTAGTCAGCTACCACGGACGCCGCACCGCTGTATGGCACGGCGAGGATGACGATGTCGCCCGCCGGCGCGGCGGCGTAGGTCCCTGTGGTTGCTCCGGCTGCGAGCTGGTCGGCCAGCGCCCGCGCCTTGGCGGGGTCGCGGTTGACCACCTCGACAATGTAGCCAGCCTTGGCGATACGGCCGGCGATCGCCTTGGCCATGGTTCCTGCGCCGATGATGCTGATGGTGCTCATGTTCAGTCTCCTGGTGAGGTTTGAATATTGCTCGTTGTCTTTAAAGGGGGCATCCCCGGCCTAATCTCAGCGGGCAGGAAAGTAGTGACCGTTGTCCAAATCGGCGAACAGGCGGGGCTGAGTAGGGTTCCAGCCGAGGGCCTGGCGCGTGATGGCGCTGGACGCAGGGGTGTCCAGCGTAACCAGATTTGCGAGGAACCCGAAATAACCCGGCAACATGAGCGCGTCTGCAGGAATGGGCACGGCCGGCAGGTTTAGGCGGCTGCCAAGGGCCTCGGCGAGCTCGCGAAACCGAAAACCTTCATCCGCGACCGCGTGCCAGTTTCTGCCGGCGGGGCCTTTCTCTAGCGCCAGGCGGAACACTGAGGCGAGATCGAGGGCGTGCACAGCGGTCCACCGGTTCTCGCCGTCTCCGGGGTAGCCGACGACGCCCTTCTCTTTCGCGAGCCCAATCAGCAGCGGCAGAAAGCCGGCATTATCGGTCGTGCTATGCATGATCTCAGGAATCCGGACGATCGAAGACCGAACGCCCTTCTCCGCGAGACCGACGACCGTGGTCTCCACAATATTGCGAACGCGGAGGGTGCCTTTGTACGGATCGCCCCCGGGAAGGGACGGATCCTCCTCCGTGGCTGGCCGGCCCAGACCTTCCCATCCGGGGCCGCCAATGCTCGCCGACACGACCAACGGCTTTCCGGTCCCCGCCAGTGCCTCGCCGTACGCCAGCATGATCTCGCGCTCCGCGGCAGCCACAGCGTTGATCCCGCCCGTTGGAAGCAGGTCTTGCCTGTGCGCGAGATGGATTACGCCGTCGGAGTCTGCAGCCGCGGCCTTGAGCCCGTCGAGATCCTCGAGACTACCGCGACGCACCTTGGCGCCGAGCTTGGAAAGCGCCTCCTCGGCTTTGTCCGACCGGGCAAGGGCGGTGACTTCATGCCCAGCGCCGATAAGTTCGGAGATAATGTAGGGGCCGGAATGGCCGGTCCCACCAGTGACGAAAACGTGCATGTAAATGCTCCTTGTGAGTGAGGTGATGTGAGGAGTGGTTCTGCCGGTGGACTCAGCCAGGAAGGCTGACACCGATTGAAAAGTTGCCGTCCTTAATGGAGTGGACCATGAGCCCCAGCCACAGCATGCAGGCGTGCTCCAGCGTCCGCGCCATGAACAGCTTTCCGGCATCCATCGGGCGCAGTCCGAGGCTCTCGACGAATGCCGAGACGCGTGCCTTCGCCTTCGTGTCGTCTCCGGCGATGAATATGTCCAATGGGTGGCCCTCGACTGGACCGGCAGCCAGGACGTGGGAGGACTGGGTATTGAACGCCTTGACGACTTCCGCATTGACAGGGGCGACTTTGGCGATCTCTTGCGCGCCAAAACTGTCGTCAGGGGTCAAAAAGCCCGTGAAGTCGGATTTGATGGGGTTGGTGATGTCGACGAGGAGCTTGCCTGCCAGCTCTTCGCCGTATTGCTTCACCACGTCGAGAACAGCGGAGTAGGGAACCGCCAGAATGACGATGTCCCCGGCCGGGGCGGCGCCGAACGTTCCTGTCGTCGCGCCGGCTCCGACCTGCTCGGCCAGCGCCCGCGCCTTGGCAGCGTCGCGGCTCATCACCTCGACGGTGTGTCCGGCCTTCGCGGCAAGGCCGCCGATGGCTGCGGCCATGCCGCCGGAGCCGATTATGCTGATGGTGCTCATCTCTACATTCCTTGAAGTCGGGTGATCGGCGGCTCTATTGCTATTTTCCCGAATGCCGCCTATCTATTGGATCAGTGATCCATATTAACTGGATCGGTGAAACACATATATGGTTCACTGATCCGTTTATCAAGGTAGGTCATGCGAGCCGACGCGAAAAAAAATTACAGCCATATCCTCATGGTCGCGCGTGAGGCCATGACCGAGCATGGAGCCGAGGTGTCGATGCGGGATATTGCCCGCCGTGCCGACGTCGGGCTGGCCACGCTGCTTCGTCACTTCCCGACGCGGGAAGCACTGTATGAAGCGCTATTGTGTGATAACCTGGATGCCTTGACGCAGAAGGCTGAAGAGCTCGAACGGTCGAATTCGCCTGATGAAGCAATCGTGTCCTGGATTCGCGATTGGGTGGCGTTCGCGCAAAGTTACGACGGCGTCGTCAATCTTATGGCCTCAGCCCACAACAATCCGCAGTCCGCTCTTTATACGTCATGCGCAGCGATACACTCAGCGAGCGCACGACTTCTGCTCCGTGCCCAGGCCGAAGGTACGGCGCGCGCAGACATGAACGGGGACGACCTGTTCGCCCTGATGACGGCTCTCGGCTGGGCGGTCGACCAACCCTCATTCGCGCCAAGGGCGGATCATCTCGTTCACCTTATTACGAGCGCCATCCTGACAAGTCGGCCTGGCAACGATGGCAAGAAGGCAGCGTGTTGAATCAGATCGACATCGGATGGTCGATGGTCGCCCCGACCACGAGGAAACCGGCTGAGCGCCATGCGTCCACAAACAGCTCAGATGGCGACCGCTATCGTCGCCTCCCTCTTCCTCGGTCATCGGCGATCGCGTCAATGCCCGCATCGGCGACCAGAGGCCGGACCTCGACGTTGGGGGGCGCAGCAACGAGTTCTTAGAGCCGTTCTCGGCGACGCCCCACGACGATGAGCTTATACCCGTCCGCGCCGAGCCGCCTGGCAAAGGCGCGGCCGATACCGGACGACGCTCCGGTGACGAGCGCGAGTAGCGTGTGGCATTCCATGTTCATGCTCCCGTTGGAATTGCCGATAGAAGAGCGCGCGTTGCTTGCCGAGGGCGCCCGTAGATACACCGAAGTCAAGTCTGTGGGCGTCGCCCTTTGATGTCTGCGGCGGTCGGTGCGATTGCCGACCACCGTCGCGAACAACTCGCTCGTAAAAAATTTGGACAAACGAAAAATGCAGACCTTACGCGTTAACGGCGACCGCCTTTGGCAGTCGTTGATGGAAACCGACCCCAGAAGTGACTGGTAGCGCACGCCTCCATGGCGACGCCGCACGGCGATTGCTCGCTCAAAAGCTGCTGCAATCGAGTCCGCGAAAGAACCCGGTTAAATAGAACCGCTCCGCCGCGATCTGTTGCACAGACCTGGAAGCTCCGCTTTGCGAGGTCGATCGCAAGGATATGCACTGCTGTCATCTGCCTCTCCTCTGTAAGCGCCATCATGGCGCTAAGCAGGCATCATACGCTGATGCCGGCCGGAGGGGGCATCCACCCCATCAGTTCATGTTCCGTTCGGCTTTATTGTACGATTTCGCACTGCTCTTGTTCTGACCCCGATACCAACCAAACGGTACCAGCTCCCTTTTCCTTTCACATAGGTTCGGTTATTACCTCTTATTAAATATGGTAACAACTCCTGAGGCTAATCATGAAGTCGATCGATCTCGTGTACCAGACCATGCTTGCAGAGTTGGGGCAGCGTGCAATGGATGCAGCATGGACCGCGGACTTTCCAGCCGAGGGACGCTTCGTCAAGGCAGCCGTGAAGGGCAAGCGATATTGGTATTTTGATATATCGGACGAAGCCGGCAGCAAGAAACGTCGCTACGTCGGTCCGGTCGATGATCCTGAGATCTCTCAGCGAGTTGAAACCTTCAAGCGCGAAAAGGATGATTATCGCGCTCGCAGGCGCATGGTCTCATCTCTTACCCGCGAAGGCGGCATGATCGCACCTGATCCAATGTCAGGCGATATTGTCGAAGCGTTGGCCGCTGGCGGATTATTCCGACTTCGCGGCGTCTTGATCGGCACCGTGGCGTTCCAAACATATGCCGGCATCCTTGGTGTTCGACTTCCTGCTGCGGCCCTTTTGACGGGGGATGCAGACATTGCACAGGACTATGCGATCTCGCGCGAGGTGGAAGACAGCTTGCCCCCCATACTGGATTTACTGCAGGCGGTAGATCAAACTTTTCGACCAGTGCCCCATCGATCAGGTGCAGCGGCCTCGTCGGCATTTCAAAACGCCAAAGGATACAGGGTCGAATTCCTGACATCGAATAGAGGAAGCGACGACTATATCGATCAGCCCGCCCGCATGCCTACCCTTGGCGGCGCAAGCGCCGACCCACTTCGCTTCCTGGACTTCCTCATCCGCGATCCAACAAGAACGATGCTTCTGCATAAGGGCGGCATCCCCGTAACGGTTCCCGATCCGTCACGGTACGCTGTCCATAAGCTCATAGTCGCATCTCGACGTCGCAACGACGGCCAAAGCGCAGTAAAGCGGGACAAAGATATTCGACAGTCCTCACTCCTGTTCGAAGCACTCGATCAGACACGACGGCATGCCGATCTTGCCCTCGCCTACACCGAGGCATGGGAGCGGGGTCCAGCCTGGCAGGACGGCATTCACTTTGGGGCGGCCATGCTCAATGAAGCCGAAAAGGAGAGGCTCCAAGATTCCCTTCGACTGGGAGGACAACAGATCGGTGAGGTTGTCACCATACCATTCTCATGAGAAAAATAGAAAGAGTTAGGTGGGCAAACTCACCAAGTCGTACTCTCGAAAGTACCTCGCATCATCTGGATGGATATGACCTCGTAGGTTGCAGCTCGCGGCGATATGAGCATTATCTCAACTTGTTTCCTCTATGAGTTGTTTTCTTCATATGCCCAAGCATCCTGCTGTACTAGGTACGAACCTCTCGACGATCCGGAGCCTTTTCCTGAAATACGAGAACAGACGCGGTAGATCGCTCCTCGCCACGGCCATCGAAGACCTGAAATGCACCGCTCACGAGGCTGACACTTTTCTCAGGAAAGTTGCGATGGCGGGCTATCTTGAGTGGAGCAGCGGGACAGAGGAGTTGAGCCCAAGCGGTTTGCAATCCACCCCGCCAGCACGCCCTACCCAGGTACCATTCACCTGCTGGTAGATGGAGGTGCTGCTATTTGCGCGCAGGAAGCCCCGACGGCCATTCGCCGCCATGTCCGCGGTACCGGGCAAGGGACCGGTCCGATAGACCAGCGTGTCGAGCCCGTCGCCGTCAGGGTCGAGGGAGATAAGTCGATTCGTTAGTTCGTATTTATTTGGCAATATGGAGCAGATCATTGCATAGTCACCAGCACATGCACGCCGCGAGGGGACCAGATTCGCATCCGTCCTGATGATCATATTGGACCGCTTCTGCTCCGTCGTGCCAGCATCATCAGAATTGTGCGAAATCCAAGCAAGCGTCAGGGCGATATCCTTGGTTTTGCCTGCGAGAAAACGTCCCGTTGCAGACGCTGCCGCCGATAAATTTAACGATATCGAGAAGGAGGATGCATTGTTAATGGTTCCATTGTTAGTAAAGCGTACGATCTTAACGCTGTTGACCTGCCATGGAACTTTCATCCGGCAGCGATTAGAGCCCCGGCGGTTTTGAATACGCCAA
>DASWOH010000077.1:0-14778 GCA_036398815.1 Rhizobium sp.
GTGATGAATGCTCGGCCTCGTGGTCTAGCACCATGCGGATGGCGCGGCTGCGGACTTCAGGTGAAAACTTGTTCGTTGTCTTGCTCATGATGGCTCCACTCTCTCAGAAGTTGGAGCCTCCGGCAAACCCGGCGCGGTTCACTGCCCCGATACGCTGCCCATCGATCCGAAGACCGGGCTGCCGACCTTCCAGATCGTCTTCCCCGCTGATTTCAAGGCTTACAGTCACAGTATCGTCAGAACTACGGCAGAGCTCAACCTCGTTGATCTCACCACCGCCGGGCAGCGGAAGATTGGCGTCAGCCATAATGCTCTCCTGGCTGGGCCGCGAAGCATCTATCCATCGACGCGTGCCTGGGCGGAACGCATCCACACTACCCGTCCAAAAGTGCAGGGTATCTACTACAGTTCGGCCCAATTTGGCCCCGACTTTGCAATCGTGCTGTTCGGCGATCGTGTGGCAGCCGGCATTCTTGACCCGGTCTCGACCCGGTCCGTAGCGGACGCCGGCTGCCATGCCGATATTCGTTCCCTGGCGAATAGCCTGTCGATTGACTATGAGGATGTGTAAGATGAATCTTAGCGACCGGAGACAAGAGGAATGACAGGATTCACGTTTCTCTACACTAACTGTCAAAGCCGGTTAGAGATGCGCCTCCGCCAGCCATTTAGAAATGCGACACTTAGGCCGCTCTGGCTCTGACGGTCAGCCCCCGATCCGACCGGCTGGGCCGGGTTGAGAGGGAGGAGCGGGGGCGGGGTGAGGGAGACCCCTTCGGCTTTAGCTTTAAGACTATGTCCGCACCTTTCATTCCGCTGCCTCCATGCGCGCCAGCGCCTTCTGCCTTCTGGCGATGACTTCCGGATCGTTCATGAAGTCCGTCCGCCGGCCGGGCTTGCGACCGCACTTCTGATAACCATTGCTCTTGCTGCCATCCGGTATCCCAAACATATGATCCGTCTGGCCAGTGCGGCGAGGGCCGCTCTTGCTACGCTGCTGTTCCCGCCCAGCCTGCAGCTCAGCGACGATCGACAGCACGTCGTCCAAACGCTTGTTCTCAACGACATCCGCACGATGAACCGATCGCAATTTGTCGAAGGTTCTATAGGGTAGGGCAAAGCTCTCGTACATGATCTCGAGGCGGCCGTCCGGATAGTCGCAGACGACGACCTTCTTACCCGCCAGGGGCCTGGAAAGGTCCGTCGGATCAAGAATGAACAGCACCTTGTCGTAGCGCAGCGTCAGGGCCTGCGACAGCGTGTGGACTTCCTTCCGGCACATGGCGCCGTCAAGGTTCTCATGATCGGCGAGGGCGCGGTGCATATCCTTCGGATTGCGTGGCGGTTTGCCAAAACGGGAATTGAAATCCGCAATGAATTCTGATGCATAAGCGTTGGCCGCCTCGATCGTATCGATGCCACGAAGCCGCAGCTCCTTGACCAGTCGATCCTGCAGCGTCTGGTTGGCGCGTTCTACGCGGCCTTTTGCTTGCGGGGTATTGGCGCAGATGATGTCGATGTTCAGCTCATAAAGCGCACGGCCAAACTGCGTCAGGCCGCTCGTCCGGTCTTTATCCGACGCATGCGTGCTACGGAAAACGCCATGCTTGTCGCTGTAGAAGGCCAGAGGTTTGCCCCATTGCTGCAGATAAGCCTTGGTCGCATGCAGATAGTCGAACGTATTCTCTGACCCAGCGAACCGCAGATGCAGCAACTTGCCGGTGGCATCATCGATATAGACGAGCAGGGCGCATTTGGGGCCGCGATTCTCGAACCACCAGTGATGCGAACCATCGATCTGCACCAGTTCGCCAAAGCAGTCGCGTCGGCCGCGCGGCTGGAAAACCCGCTTCTTGCGCTCGCGTCGCGAAATCCAGATGCCGGCCTCGGTCATCCATTGCCGCAGCGTCTCCTTGGCCACCGAAATCCGGTGCAGTTCGATCAGCTTCTCGCGCGCCAGCGTCGGACCGAAATCCAGATAGCGTTCGCGGATGAGATCCAGCGCCGCATTGCGAAACTCCTCGCTGTGGCGTCGATTGCTTGGTCTCGATCGCTTCTTCGAAACCAGGCCGGCCGGACCGGAATGGTCATAGGCCTGCAGCAGCCTGTGCATCTGACCTCGGCTGATCCCAAGCAGCTCGGCGGCCCGGACCACGCTCAGGCGCCGATCACGGATCTTCTGAATGACTTCGAGGCGATGCAATTCTTTCTGCGACATGGTGATCATAAAGGACATGACGACTCCGACCGCTCATGGTCTCGACCAGGCTGAAGATCGTCATCCTTGCTCCCGACGTTGGTATTGACCAGCGCGTCGAGAGGCGAGACTGTCGCATCTCTAACTGGCCCAACTGTCGCATTACTAAATAGCCCTGGAGAAGCTAACCCAAGTGCATCATGCCTGCTCTGCAGGATAGGGGATCACCTATCTTCACGCAAATGCGCCATGAACACCTCGGCTGGCGTCTTGTAGCCAAGGCATTTGCGGGGTTGGTCGTTGAGATGACGTGCGAGTTGGATCAGGTCGCGTTGTGACACGGCGGCCAGATCTGTAGCGCCTGGCATGAAGCGGCGAATGCGCTTGTTGGCGTTTTCCACGGTTCCTTTTTGCCACGGTGCACTCGGGTCGCAGAACCAGCTACGCGCGCCGATCCCTTCTTCCAAAGCCCTGAATCCGGCAAACTCGGTACCGCGATCAAACGTGAAGCTTTGACGCGCAAAGGCCGGTAAAGGAGAAAAAGCTCTGATGATCTTGTCCATGATCGGGCGAGAATGCCGGCTCGGATTCTTGATGAGAACGGTGTAGCGGCTCTTGCGCTCCACGAGGGACGAGACATTGGCATGGCCGAGTGGACGCTCAAAGATGAGGAGGTCGCCCTCCCAATGTCCAAACTGCGATCTATCTCCAATAAAATCAGGACGTTGGGATATGCGGTGCGAGGCTGGAAACACACCGTCGCGCGGCTTCCTGGAGCGCAGTGGACGACGTTTGCGACGCGCTTCCGGTAGATACTGATAGAGGCCAAGCCCATAATCTTCCTTGCTGTAAATGAAGCGATAGATTGTCTCTTTACAGACGCGGACGAGGCTGTGCCCCTCCAACAACAGGCGCCCGGCGATCTGCTCCGGAGACCAGCGGGCCTCCAACTGATTGATGATCTCCGTGCGTAAATTCGGGTGCCGCCGCAGCTTTCTCAGCCGGCGTCGCCGGTCCTTGGAGATATCGTGAGCGACCGTGCTGTAGTAGCCGTTCGTTGACGGGAACTTTTGCCGCCACCAGTTGATGGAGGCGTCGTCGGTCGGCGAGAGCAAGCTGCGTATAGCATCGGGACATGCCAAAATCTCCGAAGTGAAGCCGTTGAAATCATTGGCATGTCGCACTTGGAAATAGAATGTACCCCCTGTGGCGTTGAAGTTGGATAAGGTTTGTTATGGAACATGAAGTTTAATCTGGGAAGGTAGCTTTCGGGTTTGGCTTCCGGCTTTGGCTTCCGGCTTTCAGCATCCCTCGTGGGAACGAGTTTACTGTTCAGATCATCGCCAGTCCCTTGTCGTCGAACTTGTGGATGCGGCCGCGGTCCGGGGTCATGTAGACGGTCTCGCCGGCCTTGACCGGGAATTCGCCCGTGCCGCGCGTCGTGATGTGTCCGATGCCCTCGACATCGACATGCAGGAAGGTGTCGGAGCCAAGATGCTCGGCAACGATGACCTTGCCCTGCCAGACGCCGCTCTCCGTCGACAGCAGGATATGCTCCGGCCGGACGCCGACGGTCGGCGCACCGAAGGGCTCGGCGTAGACGCCGGTGACGAAATTCATCTTCGGCGAGCCGATGAAGCCGGCAACGAAGAGGTTGCGCGGGCTCTTGTAGAGTTCCATCGGCGAGCCGACCTGCTCGATATTGCCTCGATTGAGCACCACGATCTTGTCGGCCATGGTCATGGCTTCGACCTGGTCATGGGTGACGTAGACCATCGTCGTCTTCAGCTGCTGATGCAGCTCGCTGATTTCGAGGCGCATGTTGACGCGCAGCGCGGCATCGAGGTTCGACAAAGGTTCGTCGAACAGGAAGGCCGATGGCTGGCGAACAATTGCGCGGCCGATGGCGACGCGCTGGCGCTGGCCGCCCGAGAGCATCCGCGGCTTGCGGTCGAGATAATCCGTCAGGTTCAGGACGCGTGCTGCTTCCGAAACCTTGCGGTCGATCTCGGTCTTGTCCATGCCCGCCATCTTCAGCGGGAAGGCGATGTTGCTGCGCACGCTCATATGCGGATAAAGCGCATAGGACTGGAACACCATGGCAAGGCCGCGCTCCGATGGTCCAAGGCTCGTGCCGTCCTTACCGTCGATGATGATCTTGCCGCCTGAGACATCCTCAAGACCGGCGATCAGACGCAGAAGCGTCGACTTGCCACAGCCCGACGGGCCGACGAAGACGACGAACTCGCCGTCCTTGATCTCAAGGTCGATGGAAGGGATAACCTTGGCTTCCCCAAAGACCTTCGAGACTTTCTGAAGGGTAATGCTGCCCATGTTTCTCTCCCAGATTTCTTATTTAACAGCGCCGAAGGTCAGGCCGCGGACGAGTTGCTTTTGGCTGAACCAGCCGAGGATCAGGATCGGTGCTATCGCCATCGTCGATGCGGCCGAAAGCTTGGCATAGAACAGGCCTTCGGGGCTCGAGTATGAGGCGATGAAGGCGGTCAATGGTGCTGCTTGCGAAGCCGTCAGATTGAGGGTCCAGAAGGCTTCGTTCCACGCCAGGATGACGTTCAGCAGCAGAGTCGAGGCAATGCCCGGCACCGCCATCGGTGTCAGCACATAGATGATTTCCTTCATCAGGGAGGCGCCGTCCATGCGGGCAGCTTCCAGGATCTCGCCCGGAATTTCCTTGAAGTAGGTATACAGCATCCAGACGATGATCGGCAGGTTGATGAGCGTCATCACCCCGACAAGACCAATGCGGCTGTCGAGCAGGCCGAAATTCTGGAAGATGAGGTAGATCGGGATGAGCGCGCCGACCGGCGGCATCATCTTCGTCGACAGCATCCACATCAGGACGTCCTTGGTCCGCTTGGTCGGCGAAAACGCCATGGCCCAGGCGGCAGGAACCGCGATGATCAGACCGATGATGGTCGCACCGACGGCAATGATGATCGAGTTCGAGAAGTGCAGGAAGTAGTCGGAGCGCGACTGCACTTCCACATAGTTCTCGGTCGTCCAGTGGAAGAACAGGAACAACGGCGGCGAAGCGACTGCATCCCCTTCCGACTTGAAGCTGGTGATGAAGGTCCAGAGGATCGGGAAGAAGATCAGGAGACCGAGCGCCCAGGCGATGACCGAGACGACGACCTTGCGACGGGTTGTGACACTGCGAGCCATCTCAAGCCTCCAGATTCTTGCCGACGATGCGGACGAGGAAGATTGCAACGATGTTGGCGAGGATGACAGCGACAATACCGCCCGCCGATGCGCCACCGATGTCGAATTGCAGCAGAGCCTGCGAGTAGACGAGGTAGGTCAGGTTCGTGCTGTCGGTGCCCGGCCCGCCATTCGTCGTCACCAGAATTTCCGCAAAGACCGAGAGCAGGAAGATCGTCTCGATGAGAATGGCGACCGTGATGGCGCGGGCCATATGCGGCAGGACGATATAGATGAACTTCGACACCAGACCAGCGCCGTCCATTTCGGCGGCTTCCTGCTGCTCTTCGTCAAGCGATTGCAGCGCCGTCAGCATGATCAGCGTTGCGAATGGCAGCCACTGCCAGGCAACGATGACGATGACCGACATCAGCGGTGCGTTGGCGAGAAAATCGTAAGGCTGAAGCCCGACCGCCTTCGCCGCATAGGCGAAAAGGCCGTTCACCGGGTTCATGAACATGTTCTTCCAGATCAGCGCCGCCACCGTCGGCATGACGAAAAACGGGCCGATGACCAGAATACGGACGATCCCCTGGCCGAACATCGGCTGGTTGAGCAGCAGCGCAAAAGCGATGCCGCCAATGATCGTGATGAGCAATGCGCCGGCTACTAGCAGCAACGTATTGAACAGCGCCTCGAAGAAGGCCGGATCTGTCAGGAAGTACTCGTAATTCTGGAAGCCGACGAACTTGTGCTCACCCGGCATCAGCAGATTATAGTCGAGCGTCGAGAAATAGATCGTTATCGCCAGTGGTACGAGAGACCACAGCAAGAGAAGCACGACGGACGGCGTCATCATCAGCCGTGCAGCGGATTTTGTCTGTAAGGTCGCCATGGAAAGGACCGATCTTGTCTTGAAGCGGGGAGAATGGCCGAAACCGTGGAAAAGACCGCCGATGCACGTTCGGGCATCGGCGGTCGAAGGGAGGAAAGCGTCTGAGACGCAATCTCTCCTACCTTTGGAGGTATCTATTTGAGATAGCCAGCCTTCTTCATCTCACGGTTCGTCAGGGCCTGAGCACTTGAAAGGGCCGCGTCGACCGTAACCTGTCCGGCGAGTGCAGCGGAGAACTGCTGACCGACGGCAGTGCCGATGCCTTGATAAGGCGCTATGGCGACGAACATACCACCAACATAGGGTACCGGCTTGACGGTAGGCTTGGTCGGATCAGCAGAGTTGATCGAGTCCAGCGTCATCTTGGCAAAAGGTGCAGCCTTCTGGTAATCGGCGTTCGCATAGAGCGAAGTACGCGTTCCTGGAGGTGCATTCAGCCAACCTTCCTTCTGAGCGACGAGGTTCGTGTCCTTGCTGGTTGCCCAGGCTACGAACTTCTCGGCAGCTTCCGTTTTCTGGGAGCCAGCCGGGATGGCGAGACTCCAGGCCCAAAGCCAGTTGCCGTGGTTTGTAAGGTTGCCTTGCGTTGGAGCAAGAGCGAAACCAACCTTGTCGGCAACCTTGGACTGCTTCGGATCGGAAATGAAGGAAGCAGCGACGGTCGCGTCGATCCACATGCCGCACTTGCCGGTCTGGAAGAGTGCGAGGTTTTCATTGAAGCCGTTGGAAGAAGCACCGGGAGGTCCGTCTTCCTTCATCATCTTGACGTAGAAGTCGAGGGTCTTCATCCACTCGGGCTGATCGAACTGTGCAGCCCACTTTTCGTCGAACCAACGCGCGCCGAAGGAGTTGGCCATTGAGGTTAAAAACGACATGTTTTCGCCCCAGCCGGCCTTGCCCCGAAGGCAGATGCCGTAGACTTCGCTCTTCTTGTCAGTGATCTTCTTGGCAGCGTCTGCGATGAAGTCCCAGGTCGGGGCATCAGGCATCTTGAGACCGGCCTTGTCGAACAGGTCCTTGCGGTACATGACCATCGAGCTTTCGCCGTAGAACGGAGCTGCATAGAGCTTGCCGTCGGTGGTCAGGCCTGAGCGGATGGCCGGAAGAAGGTCATCCACGTCGTAGGTTGCGCCAAGGTTGTCGAGAGGCTGGAGCCAGCCCTGCTTGGCCCAGATCGGCACTTCATAGGTGCCGATCGTCAGTACGTCGTACTGGCCGCCCTTGGTTGCGATATCGGTCGTGACCTTCTGGCGCAGCACGTTTTCTTCAAGCGTAACCCACTGCAGGTCGATGCCTGGGTTCTTTGTCTTGAAATCATCGGTGAGTTTTTGCATGCGGACCATGTCGCCGTTGTTGACGGTGGCAATGGTAAGCGTTTCAGCAGAAGCTGAAACTGTTAGAAAAGATCCAAATACTCCCACAATCATTGCATATCTACGCACGTGTACCTCCCATTTGGTTACGTTGGTGATTGAAACAAGCGGCTTTTCGCGTCCGCCCATATTGCGAACAACGCAAATCCAGCCAGTGCAGCGTCCGAAGCAAGGCCTCTTCCTGGCGACGGAAGCCTGTTCTGCGCTAGGAAGCCCAGCGCAAACGAAATACTTCTTGAAAGATGCGAAATGTCACCAGCAGGTGTAGCCACCATCGGCGACGACCACGGCCCCGGTTATAAGCGACGATAAGTCGGAGGCGAGGAACAGAGCCACGGACGCAATTTCTGAGGGTTGCCCCATCCTACCGAGAGGCGTCATATCCATCCAGGTCTTGAACCATTCGGGGTTCGCCATGCCGCGCTTCGTGATGTCCGTTTCCACGTAGGTAGGAGCGATCGCGTTTACTCTTACACCTCGTTGCGCCCATTCGGCAGCCAAGGATTTTGTCAACATGTGAACGGCTGCTTTGGTTGCATTGTAGTGGCATTGCGGTTGTGGTTTTGGCGCAATCTGACCCGAAATCGAACCAATGTTGATAATCCGCCCGCCCGCAGGATTGTTCAACATGTGTCTTCCAAACGCACGGTCGCAATAGAAGACGCCGTTGAAGTTAATGTCGACGACCCTCGCCCACTCTTCGTCAGATATCTCTTCGCCCGGAGTGTTGAAGCAAATCCCTGCGTTGGCGACCAATATGTCTATGGAGCCAAACTGCTGCTGTATCTTGTCGGCGACAGAATTTACCTCTTTGGAGTTGCAGACATCCATATGCTCAAATGACGCTTCGAAGCCGGTCGCTCGCAACTGTGCAACTGCGGCGTTGCCAGCGCTGTCGTCGATATCCGTGATAACAATCCTTGCCCCCGCTTCGCCAAACGCGGTTGCGCACGCAAGCCCGATGTTTCGTGCACCACCAGTGACAACAGCGACCTGACGTGTGAGGTTCAACTTTTCCCGGTACATCAAAGCGCCTCCTGTTGCTTTTCATTGAAGTAGGTATCGACCCGAGCGCCGCTGAGATCACTTTCCTGTACCGCAAGCGATCTTCCCATCAGACTTTCGGCCGCAGAGACGAGAGCCATCGCATCGATACCATATCGTTTCATGAGGAACTTGGGGCTCGCACCTTGCAAATAGGTGTCGTTTAGTCCGACCCGAATAAGTCTTTTGCCGATACCGTGATCTGCAATAAGTTCAGCGACGCAACTGCCAAGCCCGCAAATGCGCGTGTGGTTTTCCATGGTGATAACGCCATGCTTTGCCATTTTGCATGCCTCAACAACCTGTGGGTCATCGAAAGGCTTCAACGTTGTTACGTGAAGATGTTGTACTGAAATACCTTTGGCTTTGAGCACGTCCACAACCCGCATTGCCTCTTCTGTGCAGACGCCGCTGCTCAAGATCGTTAGGTCATTGCCTTGACTGATCACGCGAGCGGTGTTGAGAACCATGCGATCGGTTGCCGGGAACAGACGGGGTAGGCCGCCTCTCAGCATACGGCAATAGACAGGTCCATCGATTTTATCAGCAACCGCAGTCATTGATTCAATGTCGGTCGCATCACCTGCTTCGAGGATCGTCATGTTTGGCAAAGCCCTCATGACAGCAATATCATCGATCGCTTGGTGGCTTGCTCCACCTGGAGTGGTTACGCCTGGCAAGAAGCCGAAGATGCGCACGGGGAGGTTTGGATAGGCAATCGACATCTCAATCTGGTCTAAAGCCCGGCGGTACATGAAGACGGCAAATGTGTGAACCAATGGTCTTAGACCTTCCCGTGCAAGACCGGCGGCGAAACTCATCATATTTTGCTCCGCCAGCCCCATAGATAGAAACCGATCAGGAAAAGCATCGCGGAAACCGTCCGCCTCACAGGATGTGGTCAGATCGCCCGAAAGAACGACAGTCTGAGGGTTAGTTCGGCCGTAGTCCGTCAGTGCTCGGGCATGCACGCGGCTAAGCATTTCCATGATAGTTCTCCATTTTCTTGAGAGCCTGAGCATACCGGGTGCGTTCGCCCTCGTTCTTGAACCGAACGTAGTGCAGGTTTGGCCAGCGCTCTTTCAGCAAGTCTATGCCACGCGTCGGATCGGTGTCGGCAATCACAACCAGCGGTTTGCCTTTGTGCGGCGTTTCGAATGCTTGATCCAAAGCGCTAAGGTCGTGCCCGTCAACGCGAACAACATGGGCTCCAAATGCCTGGAACTTTGCATCAAGAGGCTCAAGACCCATGACTTCCTCTGTGCGGCCATCGACCTGTTGGCCATTGTTGTCCACAACGATGTGGACATTATCCAGCTTTTGAAACGCCAAGTTCATGACGGCCTCCCAGATCTGGCCTTCTTGGCATTCACCGTCCGACAAAAATACCCACACTTTTCCAGTGTCGCCGCTCCTTCTTCGGGCCCAGGCAACACCCGCGGCTTGACTAATCGTTTGGCCAAAGCTCCCACCGTTCGTTTCATGTCCCGGTGAATGTTCGCCGCCAATCATCTCGACTGTCGAGCCGTCGGTATTGAACTGTGAGAGGCCATCCTTGCCAAGCCGACCCGTCTCGATCAGCGCGGCGTATAATGTCATGGCGTAGTGGGTCGGAGACAGGAAAAAACGGTCTTTGTCAGGTGCTCGCCGGCCGTTGTAAAGCATGCCGCTTCGATGGTCAGCGTTGTGTGCAGACGGAGCACCGGCAAATGGCGGCGGCACCAATGGTCCTTCACTGGGGCCGAGCGCCATGCCGCGTCCGTAAAGGAACCCAAAAACTTCCGCTGCAGAACACGCTTGGCTTAGATAACCGCCATGTTGCACAGTGTGGCTCAAGACCTGCGCTCGGATACCGTTAGCTAAGGACTGGCATTCTTCGATCCATTTGTCGTTCGGGGGCGGAGCAGTTGTGCTTTCCATGATTTTCATCCATTTGTTCAAAGCTTCGCAAACCGCCTTCTCTGAAGAAAAGGCGAGCTGTCGGCTAGATTGTATTCAGCAACGCGCTAGAAACTGGGCTCTAAGGTTTTTGGTCTTGGCTTCCGTCCAAATCGTGCATCTCAATCTTTTCGCGATTGTCGATGCATCAGATCCTTATTGCGGTCGTACAGTTCGAGGTAAGTCTGCATCCTCTGCTGATAGACGCCGTGATTAGCGCGGTTGGGTTCAACGGTGCGGGCTGTTGATACCCATCGTTGAATTTGCTGGGGATCAGAAAGAAGGCCTGCCGCATAACCTGCAAGAAACGCGTCGCCATAGGAGGCCCCAAGAGTGATTTGTGGAATACGCTGTTTGACGCCGCTGATGTCGGACACTGCTTGTAGCCAGACGGAGCTTTTTGTGCCGCCGCCAACCGCGGTGACAATGTCTGCTCGTCCTCCAGCTTCTGCCATCACGGAGAGTGCATGGTTGATCGAGTAGCCGACCCCTTCGAGGGCTGCACGAAAGAAATGCCCGCGCCTGTGGGTAATTTTGAGACCAAAGATAATGCCAAGGGCCTCTGGATCGTCGATTGGAGTCCTCTCTCCGCTGAAATAAGGCAGAATGACTATTCCTTCGGACCCCGGAGGGATCTCGTCTGCCAGCGTCGTTAAATCACCATAGGCATCCTGACCACCATCAGCCTCACCGCGCACGAGGTCGGACGCGATGAGATCTCTGACCCATCGTGTCAATGCCCCCGAAGTCGCCATGCCCCCATGCAAGGAATACGTTCCTGGGAAAAGGTAAGGCGACGACCAAAGCTTTTCATGTTTGTACGGAGCGTTTGTTATCAATGTAATCCAAGCAGTAGATCCATACATCAACATCATGTCGCCGGGCTGGGCTACGCCGATGCTGAGTGCTTCTGCTGCGACATCTGACGTTCCAACCGTAACAGGCGTGCCTTCGACAAGGCCGGTGGCCCTCGCACCTTCCGCATGGATTCTGCCACCGACCTCGCTTGACCATTTTATGACCGGTAAGCGCTCAGTTTCGACGATACCTTCGCATAGATCTGGCGCCCAATCCTGACGACGTGAATCATAGAGTGGCCCATAAAAGCCCGCGGAAAAGTGGTCAATATTGAAGTTCCCGGTCAGCCGCGCTACAATGAAATTAGCACACGGCAGAAAACTGTGCGCTTTAGCATACACATCCGGTTCGTGATTTTTCAGCCAAAGAATTTTTGGCCCCATGCTTTGAACGCTGAGACCATTGCCTGTTCTTTCAAGAATAGTTTCGGCGCCCCAGCGTCTCAGAAGAGATCCGACCTCGTCAGTCGAGCGCGTGTCAATACCGTACATGATGCCACCGCGGCGCAACGGTCTCGCACTGGCATCGACTGGCAACATCGAGAACACACCACTTATGCCGACCGATGCGATATCCCTTGGATCAACAGCACTGGTTTCCACTAGCTCTTTGCAAAGGGAAACGGCCTCCCCCCACCAGATCTTCTCTGCGTCGTGTTCTACATGTCCCGAACCTAAAAACTCGAGTTCATGCTTTCGAACAGCTTGGGCGATGACTTTTCCTTCACTGTCGGTCAAGACGCCTTTAGCTTCGTAAGATCCGATATCCAAACCCATCAAATACTGCACTTACCCCTCCCGACGACTATCGCCAGTTGCGTATTTCAAGTTCCTCGTCGCAAGCCGCGTACGTCGAACGAATTCCCGGCAGTTTTCAATCAGGGTGCCATCCGCTTCAAATAAAGCTCCTGAGATGAGAAGAATGACGTCGTTCCCATAAAGTGAAACATACTCGTCGATCCTGTCAAAGGTGAGCCCTCCTCCAACCATAGGAAGCGTAGAAGACGTTCCACCGATCGGCGAACCCAGAATATCGGCTGTCTCGCGGCACGCATTCTTAGGGAGACCAAACCTTCCTCCAAATCCCGGCATTATCGAAATATCTGCGCCAGCTAGGCGCGGCAAAAGACCGAACGCGACGGCGTAGGACAGCGCGGGATTGGGCGGACGGCACATTCCACCAGTCCAAGCCGAGTGGACCGCCACTGGTATTTTGAGATCTGGCAATTCAGCTAACATCCGAACACTGTCTAATCCCATTGGCCCAGGTAGTAGTTCGACGCCGCCAGCGCCCGCGTCTTGCGCGAACATCGCGCGATCGATTAACGTTTCCTGTGGACCTGTAATATTCGGGAAATAGAGACAGGTGTTATTGCTACGATCCGCCGCTTCACGAACCGCCGCGGAGCAGCGCGCTACGCGTTCAGCAAACGGGGCGTAGGCCTGGGTCGAAATTCCATCATCTTCCTTAAGTATCTCAATCCCGCCCTCTGCCATCTGGCCAGCGATAGCCGCTAATTCTGTTGCGCTGGCTCCAAGCGGCTTCAGCGCAGTACCGGTTATAGGTCCTTCCAGTCGTCCCAGGTTTTGGCGTAGTCCCTCTATACCAAACTTTGGACCAAGGAATGCTTTTTGAAGGCTCTCTGGCAAGTCCAAACCCGTGAGTTCGACCTCTGGAAAAAAACCGGCATTGCCCATAACCAAGGTAAGCAACGTGGTGAGCCCGCCCGAAGCAGCTGCCGCAGGATAACGGATTTCGCAGGCAAAGGTGGTGGCGTCTATCTGGCTGACGTCGCCGGTTCGGCCCGCTATCTCGGTCGCAAGATATCCTGCACCTATCAAGCTTGGTGAGAGTTCCACAGTATGTTCAAAGCAGAGTGCACTTGCGATAGCGCCGACCTGCTCGCTGGTACAGCGCAACTTATAGTGAGCAATTACCTGCCCGTGTTCGACGGCCGCATCCGGTCCGCAGACTGACAGCGCATCACGAGCGAACGATATCTCTGGGCGGTAATTTTCCATGAACATATGTTTGCACCACAACAAACATATGTCAACTATCAATCTCGCTGATTTAAAATTGCTTCGGCCGTCTCGCGGTCAGTGATGATCTCGTTTATCCATCCTCCTTTCAAGCTCGCGATTATGGCTGAAGCTTTGTGAGGACTAGCGGCAACACCTATACGGTGCGGGATCCCCATGAATTCGTCGACATCCAAGCCTGTTTTCCAAAATTTCGACCTATCAACTCGAAGTGGTTGACCATTGTGATCAAAGAAAAAGCCGGCAACGTCACCCACTGCACCGGCATCTTGGAAGCTCTGCATAACGGTTGTGGATTGGTGGCCACCAAGGTGAAGTGAGGAGAAACGTGGCGTTATAGTTCCAACTCCGACGAGGGCGACATCTGCTTTGCGGCCCAATTCCAGACACAGCCGATTTGCTGGATGATCATTGAGCATGTCTCGCATTTCAGCGGTCTCGACAGCATAGGGGGCATGAAGATGTAAGCTATTTGCCCCGTATGCTTGAGCCAGGTGCGCAACTAGGGAATGCGAGTCAAGCATCGGTGACCCGGTTCCAACTGACCCACACAACTGAACGACAGATATTTGCTTCGGATCCATTCGTGCGAGCTGATAGATCAATTTGCCTAGCGTTGTACCCAATGTTATTCCAAGAACAGTCCCTGCTTTAAGATATTCGGCGACCCTTTCGGCGCTGTAGTGCGCAAAGTGATCGGATATATCGCTGTTTGCTATCCCGGCCACGTGCACCCTTGCGATTGCATATCTTTCGCTAATTTCAGATGCCAGATCTATGTATTCACTCGCTATGCGCTTGATCTCGACCTTGACCAAACCCTGCTCGCGAGCCTCATTGAGCAATCTAGAGATAGACGGTCTCGACAAATTGAAACGGGTAGCAGCTTCCTGCTGAGTTAGTCCCTCAACCAACAAAGCTTCTGCAACGTCAGCCAAGAAATTGAGTTTGGCTATTCTGTCATCGTCCATGGCCGAACTATCCCATTCGTTGATCAAGCAGCTTCTTGCCATGGCGGCAAACCATTTGGAATGACAGATTACAAGGTAACTGGTTTTCGGCACGGAGGTGCCAATGAGAGCTGCGCTAATTCCACATAGAGATCATTAACACTTAGCTTCTCGGAGGCTAGTGGATTGATCGAAACGAAGGAGTCCGCCTTGGGATTCCTTTTCAGCTTTCGGTGTGCGACGATATCGCATGCGTACAGGTATCACATTTGACGTCACGGGAGCGGACCGAGCCCGCTTGGAAGCGATTGTTTCAGCA
>DASWOH010000078.1:0-29097 GCA_036398815.1 Rhizobium sp.
ATGCGGAGGCACACGCAGAATTTAGTGTGCATTCTTCGTTATTGGTAGCCGTTCGACCCTCGGGTTCAACCCAGAAGGCTATCTCCCTCACACCCGCTCCACAAACCCATCCAGCACCCGCTTCTGCCCCGCCCGATCGAATTCGATCGTCAGCTTGTTTCCCTCGACGCCGGAGACATTGCCGTTGCCGAACTTGATGTGAAACACACGGTCTCCGACAAAGAACTTTGAGGGTTCGGAGGAGGTGGATTTGGCGATGAGTTCGCCGTCGATGGTGCGGGTCTTGGGGCCGCTTTCGCCGTAGCCGATGCGTTCGACGGCGTGGCCGGAGCGGGAGCCCCAGTTGTCGCGGGTGGCGTCGGTCTTATTGGCCTGGGCGCGTTTCCAGCCGGGGGTGGAATAGGAGTTGGCGAAGGGCTCGGTCTTGTCGAAGCGCGACTGGCCATAGCCGCCGCGGCCGTAACCGCCGTAGGACTGTTCGACTTCGGCGACTTCGACATGGGTGACCGGCAGTTCGTCGAGGAAGCGCGACGGGATGGTCGATTGCCAGAGGCCGTGGATGCGGCGGTTGGAGACGAACCAGATGTGGCAGCGGCGTTTGGCGCGGGTGAGGCCGACATAGGCGAGGCGGCGTTCTTCCTCCAGCCCGGCTCGGCCGCTCTCGTCGAGCGAGCGCTGGTGCGGGAACAGGCCTTCCTCCCAGCCGGGCAGGAAGACGTTTTCGAATTCCAGGCCCTTGGCGGAATGCAGCGTCATGATCGAGACGGCGTCGAGGTTCTCGTTCTGCTCGACGTCCATGACGAGGGCGACGTGTTCGAGGAAGCCGCGCATGGATTCGAAGCTGTCCATCGAGCGGATGAGTTCCTTCAGGTTTTCCAGCCGTCCGGGCGCTTCCGCCGATTTGTCGTTCTTCCACATGTCCGTATAGCCGGACTCTTCGAGGATCTGCTCGGCAAGGTCGGTATGCGGCGTATTTTCGAGCAGGCCCTGCCAGCGTCGGAAGGATTGCACGACGTCGAAGAGCGCCTTGCGCGCCTTCGGCTTCATTTCGTCGGTTTCGATGATGTCGGCTGCCGCCGCCAGCATCGGAATGTCGCGGACGCGGGCATAGTCGTGCAGCGCGCGCACGGTGGTGTCGCCGAGGCCGCGTTTCGGCGTGTTGACGATGCGCTCGAAGGCGAGGTCGTCGGCCGGCTGGCAGACCAGGCGGAAATAGGCCATGGCGTCGCGGATTTCGAGGCGCTCGTAGAAGCGCGGGCCGCCGACGACGCGGTAGTTGAGGCCGAGCGTGACGAAACGATCTTCGAATTCGCGCATCTGGAAGGAGGCGCGCACCAGGATCGCCATGTTGTTCAGCTTGTGCTGATTGCGCTGAAGCTGCTCGATCTCCTCGCCGATGGCGCGGGCTTCCTCCTCGGAATCCCAGGAGGCGTGAACCTGCACCTTGATATCGTCGGGATCGGAGCGGTCGGTGAACAGCGTCTTGCCGAGCCGGCCCTCATTATGGGCGATGAGGTGTGCGGCGGCGCCGAGAATATGTTCCGTCGAGCGGTAGTTGCGCTCGAGCTTGATCACCTTGGCGCCGGGAAAATCCTTTTCGAAACGCAGGATATTGTCCACTTCCGCGCCGCGCCAGCCATAGATCGACTGGTCGTCGTCGCCGACGCAGCAGACGTTCTGTAATTCGCCCTTCGGCCGCTGCGCCAGCAGACGCAGCCACATATATTGCGCCGTGTTGGTGTCCTGATACTCGTCGACCAGTATGTAACGGAAGCGCTGGTGATAGTCCTTCAATATATCCGGATTCTGCCGGAACATATTGATCGGATGCAGCAAAAGGTCGCCGAAGTCGCAGGCATTCAGGGTTTTCAGGCGGTTCTGATAGGCGAAATAGAGTTCGCGGCCCTTGCCGTTGGCGAAGGCGCGGGCGTCGCCTTCGGGAATATCGGCGGGGCTGAGGCCCTTGTTCTTCCACGTATCGATCATCCCGGCGAATTGCTTGGCCGGCCAGCGCTTGTCGTCGAGGCCCTCGGCCTGGATCAACTGCTTGATCAGGCGGATGACATCGTCGGTGTCCAGGATGGTGAAGCTGGAGGAGAGGCCGACCAGCTCGGAATGACGGCGCAGAAGCTTGACGCCGATCGAGTGGAAGGTGCCGAGCCAGGGCATACCCTCGACGGCGCCGCCAACGAGCAGCGCGACGCGCTCCTTCATCTCGCGGGCCGCCTTGTTGGTGAAGGTGACGGCGAGGATCTGGCTGGGGAAGGCGCGGTTGGTGGAGAGGATATGGGCGATGCGGGTCGTCAGCACGCGCGTCTTGCCGGTGCCGGCACCGGCGAGCACGAGAACCGGCCCATCCAGCGTCTCGACGGCTTCCGTCTGTTCCGGATTGAGGCCGGAGAGATAGTCGGGCCGCCGGCCGCCGTCGCGCGCCGCCATGGCGCGGGCCGCAATGCCGCCGCCTGCGCCCGGAGCGCCAGGTGCGGGCGCAGGCCGGCGCGGAACCAGGTGTTCCGGCTCCTCGTCGAAGAAGGGAATGTCGTCATGTCCGATGGTCATGCGGCTCAATGTAATGATTCTGCCCTGAAAGGCAAAAGAAACGGCCCGGAAACAGAACAAAAAGTGCACATTCCTGGTGCATAAGCGTGGCAGCGGATCGGTTTTTCAGTCTTGCGGGTGTGCAGAACGGCGGCATCGAAACGTGTCGTTGTTCCCTCCAAGATTACAACTTTGTCATAATGCGGCGCAAATCTTGCCGCAGACGCTCAAAAGACGGATATTGCCGGCAATTAGGCGGAATCATACGGCATATCGCCAGTCGCCTGAAGCCTGACCTCGAGAAACGCGGTGCGGTTCTGGAAGGCCGGGCTGGAATTTTCGACGCGATTTTATCGCCTCTGACACTCTGAGCCGGAGACGTACATGACCGCCTGGAAGCAGCTTTTCCTATCTTTCATCGTGCTCGTGGCCGGATGCGCTGCGGTCCTTGCGTTTGTGCCGGGTGCGGCCGGATGGCTGACGAGGATCGGCGTTCCCCAATCCCTCGTGGCGGCGGTTGCGCCTGCCAAGAGCGGCGGCGGCGCCGAAGGGGCGGGAGCCGCCGCAGGCAACCGGCGGCGCGACGCCGATACGCCGCTGGTGGTGACCGAGGCCGTGGTCGGCGGCATGGTCAACGATCGCCTGAGCGCCATCGGCACCGGCGATGCCATCCGTTCCGTCGTCGTCATGCCGCAGGCAACGGGCACGATCCGCGAAATCCTCATCAAGTCCGGCGACCACGTAAAGCAGGGCCAGGTGCTGGCCCGCCTCGACGATGACGAGCAGATCATCGCCCGCGGCCAGGCGGAGGTGGCGTTGAAGAGCGCGGCCGAGAAGTCGCAGCTCTACCATACCATCAAATCCAGCGTGTCGCGCATGGATGTCTTCGACTCGGAGATTGCCGAGCAGGGCGCAAGACTGGCGCTGCAATCGGCCGAGCTGGCATTGAAGCGCCGGGATATCGTGGCGCCGATCGAGGGCATCGTCGGTATCGTTCCCGTCGTCATCGGCGACAATGTCACCACCACGACCAGCATCGTCACGCTCGACGACCGCTCGGAAATCCTGGTGGACTATTGGGTGCCGGAGCGGTTCGCCAATACGGTCAAGGTCGATCAGCCGGTCGAAGCGACATCGGTGGCGCGGCCGGGACGGTTGTTCTCCGGTGCTGTCGAGGCGGTCGACAACCGCGTCGATGGCGCCAGCCGCACGCTGCGCATCCGCGCCCGTATCGACAATGCCACGGACGAGTTGCGTGCCGGCATGTCCTTCAATGTCGGCATGCGCTTTGCCGGCGAAACCTATCCCGCTGTCGATCCGCTGTCGGTGCAGTGGGACGGCGAAGGTTCCTATGTCTGGCGCGTGGTCGACGGCAAGTCGTCCAAGGTGCGTGTCAGTGTCGTGCAGCGCAATCCGGATGCGGTGCTGGTTCAGGCCGATCTCAAGGACGGCGATCTGATCGTCACCGAGGGATTGCAGCGCGTGACCGAGGGCGGCGCCGTGCGCTTTGCCCGCGAAGTCGCCGAGGCCGCAGAGGTCGTTACGCAATGATGGGGCGCGGCAACGATACCGGCGATGGGGCCGAGACCGGCGCTGGTTCCGGCAAGCAGACGTTCACCGCGCTTTTCGTGCGCCGGCCGATTCTGGCGCTGGTCTTCAACACGCTGATGGTCGTTGCCGGCCTTGCTGCCTATTTCGGCGTCGAGGTGCGTGAATTGCCCGATGTCGACCGTCCGGTGGTCACCGTGCGAACCATGTTCGACGGCGCCGCGCCGCAGACGGTGGACCAGGAGTTGACCAAGGTCATCGAAGGTGCCGTCGCCCGCGTCAGCGGCCTGAAATCCGTGTCTTCAAGCTCCTCCTTCGGCCAGAGCCGTGTAACGCTCGAATTTTCCGACGCCATCGATCTCTCGGTTGCCGCCAATGACGTTCGCGACGCGATCGGCCGTATCACCGAGCAGCTGCCCGACGAGGCCGATGCGCCGCAGATCGTCAAGGCCGATTCGGATTCGCAGCCGATCATGCGCCTTGCCGTCACCTCGAATACGCTCACCATGGACGACCTGACGCAGCTCGTCGACAACGAGATCACCGACCGGCTGGCCTCCGTCGACGGCGTTGCCGATGTCGAGCTTTATGGCGACCAGGAAAAAGTCTTCCGCATCGATGTCGATCAGGGAGCGTTGGCCGCGCGAGGTCTGACGATCGGCGACCTGACGACGGCCCTGGCGACGGCGGCGCTCGATGTGCCGGCGGGATCGCTGAAGAGCAACCGGCAGGATATCGTCGTACGGGCCACAGCCGCGTTGCAGACGCCCGATGATTTTTCGCGGCTGATCGTCAAGGATCGCGTCCGGCTCGCCGATGTTGCGACCGTGACGCTTGGTCCCCGTGATGGCACGACGGCGTTGCGCTCCAACGGCGTGCAGGGCATCGGCCTCGGCATCATCCGTCAGGCGCAATCGAACACGCTGAACATTTCCAACGGCGTGAAAGCGGTGGTGGCGCAACTGTCGAAATCGCTGCCGGACGGAACCCGCATCGCGATCACCAGCGACGATGCCGTGTTCATCCAGGGCGCCATCCATGAGGTGGTGCTGGCGCTGGTGCTGTCGGCGCTGATCGTCACCATCGTCATCTACCTCTTCCTGCGCGACTGGCGCGCGACGCTGATCCCGGCGGTTACCATGCCCGTGGCGCTGACGGGAACGCTGGCGGCGCTTTATATGGTCGGCTTTTCCATCAACATCCTGACGCTGCTGGCGATCGTGCTCGCTACCGGCCTGGTGGTGGACGACGCCATCGTCGTGCTCGAAAACATCGTCCGGCGCAGATCGGAGAAAATGGGTCCGCGCGCGGCGGCCGTGCTCGGCACGCGCGAGGTCTTCTTCGCGGTCATCGCGACGACCGCGACCCTTGCCGCCGTCTTCATCCCGCTGTCCTTCCTGCCGGGGCAGGTGGGTGGCCTGTTTCGCGAATTCGGCTTCGTGCTTGCCTTTTCCGTCGGCCTGTCATCGATCGTGGCGCTGACGCTTTGCCCGATGCTGGCCTCACGCATGCTGACCAAGGAGATGCGCGAGGATCACGGCATGCTCGGCCGCTTCGGGGAGCTGTTTTCCGGTGTCTATCGCCGTACGCTCCAGGCCTGCCTCAACGCGCCGCTGGTGGTCATCATCTTCTGCGCGATCTTCTCCGCCGCTGCGGTCTTCGCCTTCCTGGGCGTCAAGAGCGAGCTGACGCCGAACGAGGATCGCGCCCTGGTAATGCTCAGGCTGACCACGCCGCAGGGTGCCAGCCTCGATTACACCAAGGATCAGCTGCGGCGCGTGGAAGAGAACCTGCAGCCTTTGATGGACAGCGGCGATATCCGCAATGTCTATGCCATCTCCGGCCAGAACGGGCAGGTGAACACTGGCTTCATGGTGTTGACGCTGGCGCCCTGGAGCGAGCGTCATCGCACGCAGACCGACATCGTTGCCGATATTAACCGGGCGATGGCCCGCGTGCCGGCTGTGCGTGGCAATGTCTTCCAGTCCAACAGCCTGCGCATCCGCGGTGCCGGCAGCGGCGTGCAGATGGCGCTGACGGGTAACGATCACGAAGCACTGACGCGGGCGGCGCTGAAGCTGGTGCAGGCGCTGGACGCGACGGGGCAGTTCGACACGCCGCGCCTTAACAACGAGCCGACCCAGGCGCAGGTCTCCGTCGCGATCGACCGCGAGCGCGCCTCCGATCTCGGCGTCGACATCACCGGCCTGTCGACGGCGCTGCAATCGCTGCTCGAGGGCCGCTCCGTCGTCGATGTCTTCGTCAAGGGCGAGGCCTATCCGGTGCTTCTGACCTCGACCATGCGGCCGATCGACGATCCGACCGATCTCGAAAATGTCTTCCTGAAGACCGGTGACGGCAAGATCGTGCCGATGTCGGTGATCGCCAGCCTGGAGGAGGGGGCGGTCGCCCCGCAGCTCACCCGCGAGCAGCAACTGGCGTCGGTGGCAATCACGGCCGGCCTCAAGAACAACATGTCGCTCGGCCAGGCCGTCGAGGAGGTGACGCGGATCGCCGCACCGCTTCTGCCGCCCGGCGCACGGCTGATCCCGCTCGCGGAGGCGGCGACGCTGGAGGAGAATTCCAGCGGCATGGCGCTTACCTTCGGCTTCGCCATCATCATCATCTTCCTGGTGCTCGCCGCGCAGTTCGAAAGCGTGCTGTCGTCGTTGATCATCATGTCGACGGTGCCGCTCGGTCTTGCCTGCGCGGTCTTTGCGCTCGTCATCACCGGTTCCAGCCTCAACATCTACAGCCAGATCGGCCTGGTGCTGCTCGTCGGCGTCATGGCGAAGAATGGCATCCTGATCGTCGAATTCGCCAATCAGCTTCGCGACGATGGCGAGAGCGTACGCGAGGCGATCGAGAGGGCCTGCGCGCTGCGCCTGCGCCCGGTCATGATGACCATGATTGCGACGATCCTCGGCGGCGTGCCCCTGGTATTCGCGCATGGCGCGGGCGCGGAAGCGCGCATCGCACTCGGCTGGGTAATCGTCGGCGGCCTCGGTTTCGCGACCCTGGTGACGCTTTACGTCACGCCGGTCGCCTATCTCCTGATCGCCCGCTTCGCCAAGCCGCAGGCGCATGAGGAGCTGCGACTGCACGAAGAGATGTCGGATGCCGCGCTGAGGGCGAAGCTCACGAAGCTCAGGGCAGCGGAGTAATCGCGCGTTTCGGCGTACGTAATAGATAAATCAACTTCAACCAAAGATTTATAGTAACTCGACCGTTTCGATTAGCTCTTTATTAAACATGATTGTTAATCATAGGTGCCTGTAACCACCCGAGTTCAGGCGTTGTTTTTTGCCGGACTCACGTTCGCCGACATGGTCGGCCCGCGTGCATGAGCGCCCGCGGCATGGTTCCAATGTCTCCTTGTGCCTGTTGTGTATCGTTGCGTCCGGAGTCTGTGTGTCGTGAGTATTTTTTCGACCTTCATCAGGGTTAGTCCCTCCGTCAATACCGCCCTCGAAGTCCTCAGAAACACCCAATCGAATCTGAATATCGCTCAGCGTCAGATGTCATCCGGACTGCGCGTGCAGACCGCCAGGGACAATGCCACCTATTGGAGGATCTCGACGCTGACGCACACCGATATCGGCGCCGTGTCGGCCGTGCAGGATGCCCTCGGGCTTGCCGCCGCCACGGTGAGCACCGCCTCCACCGGCGTCACCAGCACGATCGATATCGTCACCCAGATCAGGTCGAAGCTGGTGAGTGCCTATGAGGACAGTGTCGACAAGACCAAACTCAATGATGAGATCACCCAACTCAAGGGCCAGCTTCGCAGCGTCGGCCAGTCCGCGAGCTTCAACGGTGTCAACTGGATCGTGCTTCAGGACGGAGAAGATCCCACCGAACCGCATCGGATCCCAGGCTCGGTCATCCGCGCCACCGGCGGCGCCATTTCAATCGGGATGTTGAACTACGAAGGTGTCACTTCGACCAGCGGTTCCGTCGCATCGACGGACGCACGATATCTCATCGACGATCAGTCCAGCGGCACCGGCGGTTATGGCGTGCTCACCTCCACCGCCTTTGCGACGGAAGCCGGTGCGGCCCGGAATTATGTATTGGTCGGCAGCAAGTATGGCGACACCAGCGGACAGGTGGAAATCTCGCTCGATGCGAATACGACGAACGGTGCTTTGACGGACATGGTCAATACCGTCACGGCCATGCTGCATCAACTGAACACGATAGGCTCGGCCTTCGGCTCTCTGGAGACGCGCGTCAACCTGCAGAGCCAATTCGCCAGCAACCTCAGTGATTCGCTCACCAGCGGCGTCGGCAAGCTTGTCGACGCCGACATGGAGCAACAATCGAGCAAGCTGTTGGCGCTGCAGACCCAGCAGCAATTGGGCTTGCAATCCTTGTCGATCGCCAATGCGAGCTACAATACGCTGACGCAGCTTTTCCAGAACCTATAATCGGGCAGGGGCCTGAGTTTCAAGGGAAATAAAGGCCTGTTGGGGAATCATGCCGTGCTTTCGTCGCGGTCGCCGGCTTCACCGATGGCGGCTGCGGGCGATGGTCGGGCAGGTCGTCGACGATTGCGCGAAGATTCCGCTTCATCATATTGCCGCAATGCTCCATATCTGCTTCGGACCATCGAACCGGAGAGCGACGATTCCATGATCAAAAAAATTGCCATTCTTGCCGTCTCGGCAGCCTTTCTCAATGCATGCACGACGACCGACCCTTACACGGGCGAGCAGAAAGTATCCAACACGGCAGGGGGCGCTGCGATCGGTGCCGGCGTCGGTGCGGTTGCGGGTCTTCTCGTCGGACATTCGCCGGCATCGCGCCGTAACGCCGCGCTGATCGGCGCCGGCGTCGGTGCGCTCGCAGGTGCCGGTATCGGCAACTACATGGACCAGCAGGAATCCGAGCTGCGGGCGCAATTGCAGGGCACGGGCGTTTCCGTTACCCGCGTCGGCGACCGCATCATCCTGAATATGCCGTCGGCCATCACCTTCGATATCGACCGGGACGAGATCAAGCCGGAATTCTTCGCGACGCTGAACTCGGTCGCGATCGTGCTGCGCAAGTTCAACCGCACGCTGATCGACGTCAACGGCCATACGGATTCGACTGGCAGCCTGCAGCACAACCAGGATCTGTCCGAACGCCGCGCCGGCTCGGTCGCGTCCTATCTCGGCAGCCAGGGCATCGACCAGCGCCGCGTTTCGGCTGTTGGCTTCGGTCCGACGCAGCCGGTCGCCAGCAATGCCACCGAAGCGGGCCGCTCGCAGAACCGCCGCGTCGAAATCCAGATCGCGCCGATTACGCAGAACGGTTGATCTGGCATCAGTGTTTGACATGAAGACGGCCGGGTTTTGCGACCCGGCCGTTTTGTTTGAGGATTATTCCCTCACGCGTGCATCGTCGCGCCCTTGGTGATCTTGTCGACGGTCTTCTTGTCGGCGCGTAGCGCAATGCCGACGACTTTGGCGTCCTCGGGCGAAAATTCTGAGAAAACCGCGCGGTTGGCGGCGTCATGGCCGGTCGAGAACATTTCCTCGATGAAGATCGAGGAGGTGACGCCGCGTTCCAGCGAACGGCGGTGGATGGTGGCCATCGTCCCTTCGTCGGCGGATAGCACGATCATCGGCTGGATCGACAGGGCGTTGTATAGATTGCCGGCGCGATCGCTGTAGGGCTCGCCGATAATGTCCGGAAACTGCCCGGCAATCCCGGTCGACAGGAAGGCGGTTACATTCAGTTTTTGCCAGGATTGAAGATTGTTTCGCAGAACGATCGCGATTTTGGTATCAAACATCGGTAGCTACTTTCATGCTGTCTGGGAATGAGCCATTGGGCGAGGATGTAACCGGTCGGGCCTTTGAGGGTCTTGAACGTTTGTGCGTAGGCCCGGACGCGAACCGCATCGTCTCCGCGCCCGCCTATCCCGGTATCGAGCGTATCCATGCGCAATTCCATGGCGACGCCTTCGATCTGCACCGGCACGACACCTATGCCCTCGGCGTCACCATCCGCGGCGTCCAGACCTTCCGCTATCGCGGCGAGCGTCGTTACAGCCTGCCGGGCCGGGTGATCATCCTTCATCCGGATGAGGTGCATGATGGCAGTGCTGCGACCGATGACGGGCTGATCTACCGCATGCTCTATCTCGAACCGTCGATGCTGATGCAATGTCTGGAAGCGGCGCGCATCGGTCTACCTTTCGTCAATGAGCCGGTGATCGACGACGAGCGTCTTGCCAGTCTGCTGCTCGGGGCACTCGGCGAACTCGACCGCGAGCTGGATGAGCTTTTCGTCGATGATTTCATCTCACGGATGGCGACGGGGCTCGCCTCGCATGCGCGCCTGCCGCAGAAGCCCCTGGGACTTATCGCCTGGGGTCAGGTCAAAACGGCGCGGGATTATCTGGAGGCGCATGCCATGCGCGGCGTTCGCTCGGAGGAGCTGGAGCGCATTACCGGCCTTGATCGCTTTGCGCTGTCACGCCATTTCCGCGCCGCCTTTGCCACCAGCCCACATCGCTTCCTGCTGATGCGGCGGCTGCAGCGGGCCAAGGCGATGATCGGCGATGGCGAGCCGATTGCCGAAGTTGCGGCCGCCACCGGCTTTGCCGATCAAAGCCATCTGACGCGTCATTTCAAGAAGGCTTTCGGCATGGCGCCGGGCGCATGGGGCGGGATGGTCGGCGCCGCGCGGCTATCGGCGCGGCACCCATAAGTAGCCTTCAGGCAGTGCTCAGAGCATGCCGAGGAACTGCTTGAGCTCCGGCGTTCTCGGATCGGCGAAGACCTCGCCCGGCGGTCCGATTTCATGGACGCGGCCCTGATGCATGAAGACGACGCGCGAGCAGACGTCGCGGGCGAACTTCATCTCATGCGTCACCATCAGCAGCGTCATGCCTTCGCTGGCCAGTTCGCGGACGACGGCGAGAACCTCGGCCACCAGCTCGGGGTCGAGCGCGGAGGTGATTTCGTCGCAGAGGAGCGCGATCGGCTGCATGGCAAGTGCCCTCGCGATCGCCACGCGCTGCTGCTGGCCGCCCGAGAGTTCGTCGGGAAAGGCGTCGAACTTATGCCCGAGGCCGACGCGGTCGAGCATCCGCCGCGCCATAGCCTCGGCATCGGCCTTGGAGGTCTTCTTGACGACCATCTGCGAGAGCATGACGTTGCGGCCGGCGCTTAGGTGCGGAAAGAGATTGAACTGCTGGAAGATCATCCCGACCTTCAGCCGCAACGCTTTCAGGTGCAGCTCGTCGGGCAGAAGCTGGGCGCCGGCCACGGAAATCGAGCCGTCGTTGATGTTTTCCAGCCCGTTGATGCAGCGCAGCAGCGTCGATTTGCCCGAGCCGCTCTTGCCGATGATGGCGATCACCTCGCCGGGCTCGACATCGAGGTTGATGCCTTTCAGCACCTCGTTCTCGCCAAAGCTTTTGCGGACTTCAGTGACCTCGATGAGCGACATTCAGCTTCCTTTCCAGGATCTGGCTGCTCTTCGACAGCGGCCAGCACAGGGCAAAATAGATAAGGGCGACGAAGCCGTAGACGGTGAACGGCTGGAAGGTCGCATTGGTGATGATCGTGCCGGCCTTCGACAGCTCGACGAAACCGATGATCGAGGTGAGGGCCGTTCCCTTGACCACCTGTACGGAGAAGCCGACCGTCGGCGGTACGGCGATGCGGAGCGCCTGTGGCAGGATGACGTAGCGCATCTGCTGAAGGTAGCCCATGCCGAGGCTGGCAGAGGCCTCCCACTGGCCTTTCGCTACGGCCTCGACGCAGCCGCGCCAGATCTCAACGAGGAAGGCCGAGGACCAGAGGATGAGGGCAACGCCCGCGGCGAGCCATGCCGGCACGTCGATGCCGAAAAGCCCGAGGCCGAAGAAGGCGAGGAAGAGCTGCATCAGCAGCGGCGTACCCTGAAAGAGCTCGACGAAATATTTGACGGCGACGCGCGCGACCTTGTTCTTGCCGATGCGCAGGAACAGCAGGATTGCCCCGACGGTGCCGCCGCCGATGAAGGAAACGAGCGAAAGCAGAATGGTCCAGCGCGTGGCGAGCAGCAGGCCGCGCAGGATGTCCCAGGTGGTGAATTGAATCATCGGCGGACCTTGCGCGGAAAGATAAGATTGCCGGCGGCGGCAAGCAGTTGCCGTAGGATGATTGCGAGAAGCAGATAGATCGCCGTGGAGACGAAATAGGCTTCGAAGGCGCGGAAGGAGCGGGACTGGATGAAGTTCGCCGCAAATGTCAGGTCTTCGGCGGCGATCTGCGAGACGACAGCGGAGCCGAGCATGACGATGACGACTTGCGACGACAGGGCCGGCCAGATGCGCTGGAGCGAGGGGACGAGAATGACGTGGCGGAAGGTCTCGAACGGCGTCATCGCCAGGCTGGCGCCTGCCTCGAACTGGCCGCGCGGCGTCGCCTGGATGCCGGCGCGGATGATTTCGCAGCTATAGGCGCCGAGATTGACGATCATGGCGAGATTGGCCGCCGTGATTTCGCTCATGTGAATGCCGATGCCGGGCAGGCCGAAGAAGATGAAGAAAAGCTGGATCAGGAATGGCGTGTTACGGATGAGTTCGACATAGGTCGCGACGATCGGCTTGAGCCAGCGCGGACCCAGAGCCCGCGCCCAGGCGCAGGCAATGCCGAGCGCGATGCCGACCACCGCGCCGACCAGGGTCAACTCTATGGTGACGAGGACGCCCTTGATCAGAACCGGATAGTATTCGGCGAGCCAGCCGAAGTCGAAATGATAGCGCATGAAACGGTGCCTCGCTCGGCTCCGGCCGCACCATCGGATGAAGGCGCGGCCGGGCTTGCGTTAATCAGAAGCCGGCGGGGAGGTCGGCGCCCAGCCATTTCTGCGATATCTTGCCGAGCGTACCATCGGTCTTGGCGGCGGCGATGATGTCGTTGATTTTTTTCAGCAGCGCGGGCTCGCTCTTGTTCAGGCCGATGAAGCACGGCGAGTTGGTGATGAGGAATTTCATCTCCGGCTTCTTCGGCGGGTTCCTGGCGAGGATCGCGGCTGCAACGACGTTGCCGGTGGCGATCAGGTCGACCTGACCCGACAGGAAGGCCGAGATGGTGCCGTTATTGTCCTCGTAGCGCTTGATCGTCGCATCCTGCGGCGCGACCTTCGTCAGCGCCAGATCCTCGATGGCGCCGCGCGTGACGCCGATTGTCTTCCCGGAGAGGTCCTCGGGCTTGGTCGCGGTGACCTCGGCTGGGCCGAAGACGCCGTTGAAGAAGGGTGCGTAGGCATCGGTGAAGTCGATGACGGCCTGGCGTTCGGCATTCTTGCCGAGGCTGGAAATCACTAGGTCGACCTTGTTCGTCTGGAGATAGGGAATGCGGTTGGCGCTGGTGACCGGCACCAGCTCGGTCTTCACGCCGAGTTTCTCACCAATCAGGTTTGCCATGTCGATATCATAGCCCATGGGCGCCATATCGGTGCCGACGCTGCCGAAAGGAGGAAAATCCTGAGGAACGGCGACGCGGATCGTGCCTCGCGAGGTAATATCGCTCAAGGCGTCCGCCCGGGCTGCATGCGGGTTCGACAGCGACCCTACCGCCAATATCGCCATACCCAGTGCCATGAGCAATTGTCTGCGCTTCATCGAATATCCTTCCAACGTGGCTATGTGAAACTGCCCGGCATCACGCAAGACGTATGCCAATCGGCTGAGGGATATGTTCGCTCGCTCAAGACATGCTTTCTCTCGGAAAGGACTTTGCGGCAATTGCGAATTTTGGCTGGGGTCTGCCCAAAATATGAGCAATATTGCAGATTATCCGCGTCGTCCGGGGTGTGTCGGCGATCACAATCGGGTAGCTTGATTGCGGAGCAACGGTCGTTGGCGCGGTGTGGAAACCATGGACTATTTTCATGACTGGACAGCGTCGCCCCGATGCCCCATAGAACCGCGAAAAGGTTAACGCCGTCTTATGTGTTTTTGATGGGAGATTCGGGACGATGGCTCTGGCTGATGCGAAGGCGGGAATACGCAACGAGGCAGGAATCGCTGCCGTTCTCGGCATCCTGAAACAGGCCTTCGGCGAGCGTTTCCAGACGGGCGAGAGCTTTCGCGCCCAGCATGCGCATACGACCACCTATATTCCCACGCAGCTTCCCGATGGAGTGCTCTTCGCGGAGACAAGCGAGGACGTGCAGGCGGTCGTCAAGGCTTGCGCCGAGCATAAGGTTCCGATCGTCGCCTTCGGCACCGGCTCCTCTCTGGAGGGACAGGTGAACGCGCCGCAGGGCGGAATTTCCATCGATTTCAGCCGGATGAACCGGGTGCTTGAAGTGAATGCGGAGGATCTGGACTGCACGGTCGAGCCCGGCGTCACCCGCGAACAGCTCAACACCTATCTGCGCGATACCGGCCTGTTCTTCCCGATCGATCCCGGCGCAAACGCGTCGATCGGCGGAATGACGGCCACGCGTGCCTCCGGCACCAATGCCGTGCGCTACGGCACGATGAAGGATAATGTATTGGCGGTGACCGTGGTTACCGCCAATGGCGAGGAGATCCGCACCGCCCGCCGCGCCAGGAAATCGTCGGCCGGCTATGATTTGACCCGGCTCTTCGTCGGCTCCGAGGGTACGCTCGGCGTGCTGACCTCGGTGACGCTGCGCCTGCAGGGTATTCCCCAGAAGATCGCCGGCGGCGCTTGCGCCTTTCCGACCATCAAGGCGGCGTGCGATGCCGTCATCATGACGATCCAGATGGGTATTCCGGTTGCGCGGATCGAGCTTCTCGATGCCGTCCAGCTGCGGGCCTGCAATGCCTACTCCGGCCTGACCTATCAGGAGCAGCCGACGCTGTTCCTCGAATTTCACGGCACAGAAGAAACCGTTGCGCTGCAATCGGAGCAATTCGCCGAGATCGCGGCGGAGTGCGGTGGTGGCGACTTTCTCTGGACCAGCAATCTCGAGGAGCGCAACAAGCTCTGGAAGGCGCGGCACGACGCCTATTGGGCGGCGCGGGCGCTTGCGCCGGAACTGGCGGCGCTGTCGACGGATGTTTGCGTGCCGATCTCAAGGCTTGCCGAATGCGTTGCCGAGACCCAGGCCGACATCGAGGGGCACGGATTGCTGGCGCCGATCGTTGGGCATGCCGGCGACGGTAATTTCCATGTGCTGGCGCTGTTCGACGACAAGACGCCCGAAGGCATCGCTGTCATCGAGGCTTTCGTTGCGCGGCTGAACGCGCGGGCTCTTGCCATGGACGGAACCTGCACCGGCGAGCATGGCATAGGGCAGGGCAAGATGTCGTTTCTCGAGCAGGAGCTCGGTGGCGCCGTCGATTTGATGCGGCAGGTCAAGCATGCTCTCGATCCCGACGCGATTTTCAACCCCGGCAAGATCTTTCATGAGCATTGAAAAACGGAATACCGGCATGATCCTGGCTTGCCCCCCGCGTGAATGGCGCTAGGCTGTAACGTCCCGTTTTCAGATGGCGTCATGGAAAGCGGATAGGATGCCTTAGATCTGCGGCATGGTCCCGGTAATCATAGCGCGGTCTTGGATGGGGATCAGCTTCAAGCCGAGGATCGAGGCCGCCTTTTGTGTGTCCGGCCGGATAAGCGGCGCCTCGATATCGTAATCGGAATGCAGAATGGAGATGGTGCGCATTGTTAGGTAGGGTCCTGGTTTTTTTGGGGGGATTGCTTGTAGTGGTGCTGTTCGTGGCGCTGCTTGCTCCGCTCTTCATAGACTGGACCGATTTTCGCAAGAATTTCGAGGATCAGGCGAGCCGTATCATCGGCAAGAAGGTGACCGTTCACGGCACCGTCGATGCCCGTCTCCTGCCGTTTCCCTCCGTGACATTGCATGACGTCCGCGTCGGTCAGGAAGCCGACGGGACGCCGCTGGTGCAGATCGCTCAGTTCTCCATGGATGCCGAGCTGGCGCCGTTCCTGTCCGGCGAAGCGCTGATCTTCGACATGCGGGTCTCCGCGCCGAAAGTGCGCCTGCGGCTGCTGCAGGACGGCACGCTCGACTGGATGCGCGGCAGTCAGCCGGAAATGCCCGCCAAGTCGGTCGTGCTGGAAAGCGTGCATGTCGATGATGGCGATATCCAGTTCATCGACGAGCAATCCGGCCGCACCCGGCACATTACGGGTTTCAATGCGGAGATGTCCGCGAAGTCGCTTGCGGGTCCCTGGCGGATCGAAGGGGATGCAGCGCTCGATGGCGAGCACGGCAATTTCACCATTTCCAGCAGCCAGCCGGACGACAGCGGCGTGTTGCGTGTCCGCACCCGGCTCAATCCGGATCGTCATCCGCTCATTGTCGATCTCGACGGCGAGCTGAAGCTGGTCGACCGCAAGCCGGATTATCTCGGTCTCTTCACCGCGGGGATCGAGGACAAGCAGACACGCAAGTCTGCGGACGAGCAGGCCCAGCCCCGCGTCAAGGGCCGCTTCGAGCTGACCAACGAGCGCATCCGCATTCCTGAATATCGCCTCGAAGTGGGGGCGGCCGACGATCCCTATGTGGTGACCGGAGAGGCGACGCTGGATACCGGCACCAAGCCGGAATTCCTGTTGACCGCAGATGGCCAGCAGATCGACGTCAATCGTCTCGGCAACAATCAGGGCACCAACGGCAAGACCAACCGCAATCCCGCCGTCTCCGCCCGCCAGCGCCTGAACAATCTGATCGCGATCGCCGCCGAAGTCCCGATCCCGCAGGTGCCCGGCAAGGCGACCTTCCGCCTGCCGGCGATCGTTGCCGGCGATACGACCATCCGCGATGTCCAGCTCGACCTGGAGCCCGCCGGAACCGGCTGGAAGATCGACCACGCGATCGGCATGCTGCCGGGGCGCACGCAGGTCGAGGCTACCGGCAAGCTGATGTTGCAGGGCGAACCGAATTTCATCGGCAATCTCGTCGTCGCCTCCAATCAGCCGTCGGGCCTGGCATCCTGGCTGGTGGGCTCGGTCGATCCGGCGATCCGGCAGTTGCGGCAAGCGGGCTTCTCCGCCGATGTCAGCCTGCGGCACGAAGAGCAGCGCTTCGACAATCTCGAAATCGCCATTGGTCCGGCGACGCTCAAAGGCAAGCTGGACCGGCAGGCGCCGGCCGACAAGCAGGCACCGAAGCTCGCCGTCGATCTCAGCGGCGATGCGCTCGATCTCGATGCGCTGAGAGCGCTGACAGGCATGTTCACCGGTCAGGACGCCGGCGAAGCCTTGCTCGATCACCGGATCACGGCACATCTGAAGGCCGATAAGTTTACAGCTTTCGGCGTGCAGGCCGACAATGTCGAGACATCCTTTTCGATCACCGATGGGGCGTTGACGCTCGATAAGCTGGCGGTGCGCGATGTCGCCGGCGCCGAGATCACCGCGACGGGCCGCGGCGATGGCTCGCTGCTGGACTACAAGGGATCGGGCGAGATCACCTTCAAGGCGGCCGATCCCGGTCCCTTCTTCGAAATGCTCAGCCGGCATCTGCCGCATCATCCGGTCATGGATCGGCTGGCGCGCAATGCCGCCTGGTACGGCAATACCGCATTGCGCGGCGCGCTGACCCTTGGCGGGGACGAGGGCGACGGGGTGGCGGTGACGCTCGCCGGCGTTTCCAACGGCAGCCGCGTCAATCTCGACTATCGCATGTCCGACCTGCTGGCGCTGACCGGCAAGGGCACGACGACGCTGGAGGCGACGCTTGAAAATTCGGTGACCTCGATCCTGTTCGGGCAGGCGGGTCTTGATCCGCTGCCGGTCGAAGCCGACGCGAATGGTCGCCTGACGCTGAAGGTGACGGCGGAGGGAACCGACCCGGCGGATGCGGCGCTGACCTTCGCCACCGACAAGACCTCGTTCACGGCCAACGGCAAGGTCGACGTGCGTCCCGACACTTTCCTCAACGGCACTGTCGCAGTGTCGCTCGACAGCGCCGATCTCGATCCCTATTTCGTCATGAACGGTATCGGCGTGCCGCAGATGGGCACCGGCCTGCCGGTCAAGTTCCAGGCGAACGCAGTGCTCGATGCCGACAAGATCGCGCTCTCCGACATGAAGGGGCAGCTTGCCGACAATAATGTCTCGGGCGCGCTGACCTTCGATCGCAAGTCGCCGAATATCAAGGCGACCGGCGAACTGGCGCTCGACAAGGCCGATCTCGGCTGGCTGGGCGAAGCGATCTACGGGCCGATGACGGACGCCGCAACGGGTAGGCTGACCAAGGACAAGCTTGGACTGCCGATGTTCAGCGGACTCGATCTCAATATAAAGCTTTCGGCCAAGCAGGTTTGGCCGGGGATATTCGGCCCGATCTCCGATTTCAGCGCCAACGCTGCCTATAAGGGCGAGGAGCTGCGGTTGAACGACATTGCCGGTGCCTGGAACGGTGGCACGCTCGCCGGCAATCTGATGCTTGCCAATTCCGACGGCACCGGGCTGATGCAGACGAAGCTCAATCTCACCAATGGCGATCTCGCGGCGGTCGCCTGGCAGCGCGACGGCGCGCCGCTGGCCAATGGCCGCTTTGGCCTGGGCCTGACCATGGAGACCAGTGGCAAGAGCATGGGTGAGCTCGCCGCCAATGCCAGCGGCTCGGGCGAGGCCAAGCTCGGCGACACGCATGTCCGTGGTCTCAATCTCTCCGTGCTGCCGCCGCTGTTGTCGGCCACCGATCAGATCCAGGGCGACATCACCGCCGACAAGGTACTGCCGATCGTGCAGACGCTGCTCAACAACGGCGAGGCGGCGCTGCCGGCGATGAGCATACCGTTCAACATCTCGACCGGTGTCATCCGCGCCGCCAATATCAGTGCCGGCAATGATGTGGCGAAGCTTTCGGGCAGCGCCGAGATCAGTCTGCCGGACGAGCGTATGCGCGGGTCCCTCGGCATCGACTTCAATGCCGGCAACGAGATGCTGAATGGCGCAGAGCCGGCGCTGCGCCTCGATTTCGCCGGCCCGTTGGCAAGCCCTGGCCGAACGATGAACGTCACCGACATCACCAGCTTCCTGTCGCTGCGAGCCTTCGAGCGCGAGCGCCGGCGCGTTGAGCGGCTTCAGGCGAGCGTACTGGAAAAGCAGCGACTGCGGCGCGAGGTGGCGCTGTACAAGTATACCGCCGTCGTGCGGGAAGCTCAGCGCCAGCGCGACGCCGTGATCGAGCAGCAACGGGGCTTCGAGGAGGAGCGCCTGAGGGAGCTGGCGCGCAAGGCTGTCGCCGAGAAGCAAGCGGAAGCGGCGGCCAAGGCGAAGGCCGATGCGGAAGCCCGCGCGAAGGCGCAGGCGCAGCAATTGCCGGTTCTCAACGGGCAGGTGCCGCAGAAGATTGCACCGCTGGACTTCAACGGCCTTCCCGGCATCGCCCAGTAGTATCCGTCTCTGTCACACGGCGTCGCGAGAGGATGCCCTGAAGGCGAAGGGACGAGCGCCCGTTGCGCGTTCGTTCGAGCACCGGCTTACTAAGCGCGCTCTTTCAGCCATTTCAAGACGTAGAGCCTTAGTGCGGAGGAAAGGTTGCTCTCCGGCTCCCGCCCGTCATCGATTTCGGAGATCAGTGCGGCAAGCGAAGTGCCTCGCGCTTTGGCGATCGCCTTCAGCTCGCTCCAGAAGGCGTCTTCAAGGGAAAAGCTCGTGCGGTGGCCATGCAGCGTCGCGGAATGTTTGCGGATCATCGTTGGATCGATCAAAAAGCTTTGAAACGAGGGAGGGAGTTCTGAAAATGAATCAAAGTGTTGGGGTAAGCTACTGATTTCGGAGGGACTTCATTTGGTTCGGCAGGCTAGTCGTCTGTCTTGGACGGCTCGATATGGCCGGCCTCGTGCGTTTGGTCGGCCTTGTCGTTGAGCGCCTTGGTCAGGTGCTTCTCCGCCTTGGTGCGACCGAAGCTGATGCGATTCTGTTCTGCCTGCTTTTCTTTTTCGGAGCGGGCCTGTTTTTTCCGGAACTGACGCAGATTGACGATTTCGGCGCTCATTGCTGTCCCCACGGACGATGTAGAAAGGGGAAGCTTACGCTCCCCCGGATGCTATTGCTTCTTGCGGAATGCATCGAGTGAAACGACCGAGCCCGGCTTTTTCTCCTCACCGTCCTTAACCTCGGCCGCGGGCTCTTCGCCACCTTCGGCCGGCACCGGGTAGGCGGTGATTTCGCTGGTCGGCATTTCCTCGTCGTCGGCGAGCGGCACATCGAACTCCAGCTCGAAATTCACGGACGGATCGTAGAAGCCGCGAATCGCATTGAAGGGAACGACCAGCTTTTCGGGGACGTCGGAGAAGGAAAGACCGATCTCGAACAGGCTTTCGGTGATCTTCAGATCCCAGAATTGATGCTGGATGACGATGGTCATCTGTTCCGGATATTTCGACTTCAGGTGCTGCGAAATGCGCACACCGGGCGCTCCGGTCAGAAAGGTGATGAAGAAATGATGGTCACCGGGCAGACGACCGGTGGCGCCGACCTCGGTCAACACCTTACGGATAACTCCACGCAGGGCGTCCTGTGCCAAAATGTCGTAGCGGATATGATCCTGCCCCATGCTTTCCTGTCTTTCGTTGGCCATGTTTTTTCTAAGGCTTATGCCACGCCGGGCGCAGACGGGAAAGCCCCCGCGCGAGTCATCACCTGATCATACATAATATCGAAGATAGGGAGAAGGTGAAGGTTTCTGTTGCCAGGTACCTTCGAACCCCGCCTTAAGGTGCGAACCTTCAGGACTTGATTTGAAGTGTCACACTGCGATTAAGCAGCGAGACGAGCTTCCGCATAGTTGTCGTTTGCAACTACAATTTTAGCCCGATAACGGTGGTACAATGCCGAGCAAAAAGTCGATCTTTACGCCCTTGTCGATCCTATTTCGCCCCCATCAAAAGCCGGTCTGAAGCAAAGCTCGCCTGGCCGGTTTTTGGTGGAGGCGCCGGGTACCGCCCCCGGGTCCAATAGGTTTATTACATCGCTCGTTTATCGCCATAGCCGGCCCGAAGACCGGCATGGCTGATATAGTGTTTTCCTTGGACGAAGGGAAGGGCAATTGTCATAAATGCGTCGCCGAAATACTGCTCTATCGTAATGACGGGGCGCCGGAGGCGAGAAACGCCGGGATTATGCGCGGTCGCGGTTGGTTTCACGCCGACTTGCCATTAAATTAGCGACAAATGGAATCGCCGGGCGTTGTTCTTGCCGGCCCCTCGCGGAAATGTCGGAGCTAAGAATGGTTCGCCACCCGGAATACCAATATCTCGACCTGATGGCGCACCTGCTCGAAAATGGCGACCGGCGGATCGACAGGACCGGCGTCGGCACGCTGAGCGGGCTTGGCGCGATGATGCGGTTCGACCTTTCCAAAGGTCAGCTTCCGGTCTTCACGACCAAGCGGGTCTATTGGAAGCTCGCCGTCAAGGAGATGCTCTGGTTCCTGACGGGCGACACCAACATTCGCAACCTCCTGAAGCAGAATGTGCGGATATGGACCGACTGGCCGCTGGCGGCCTATCGCAAGACGACAGGCGAGACCATCAGCCAGGCGGATTTCGAGGCGAGGATACTGGCCGACGAGGCGTTTGCCGAGAAATGGGGCGATCTGGGGCCGGTTTACGGGAAGCAATGGCGGCAGTGGCGCGATGCCGACGGCCAGGTGCATGATCAGATCGCGACGGTCATCGACCAGCTGAAGCATAATCCAAGCAGCCGCCGGATGATCTTCCATGCCTGGAACGTGGGTGAACTCGCCGGAATGGCGCTTCCTCCGTGTCACATGGTCTATCAGTTCCATGTGTCGAACCTGCCTTCTCCGGGCGAGACCCGGCGGCCGCGCCTGAGCCTTATGGTTTTCCAGCGGTCCTGCGATCTGTTTCTGGGAAATCCCTTTAACATTTGCCAGCAGGCCGTGCTGCTGGCCATGGTTGCCCAGCAGGTGGACATGGATGTGGGCGAACTGGTCTGGGCCGGCGGCGACGTCCACATCTACCTCAACCATCTCGATGCGATCCGCGAGCAGTTGAGCCGGGAACCACGGCCATTTCCGACCTTGCGCTTGCTCCGCCGGCCGGAGAGCATAGACGACTATCGTATCGAGGACTTCGAGGTTCGCGACTACGAGCCGCATGCGGCCATCGCTGCGGAGGTTGCGGTTTAGATTCCGATGCCTGTGCGGATATCCGCCGCGATAGCGCAAAAGTGAATTCAAGAACTGGCTTAAGTGTTTAGGCTGCTCTTCGTAGACAAGAGAGGAGCGCCAATGACCCGCCTTACCGCAAAGGATTTTCACCCGGAATTGCTGGAACTCTACGACTACTACGCCCATGGGAAAATCACGAAACGCGAGTTTCTCGATCGGGCCGGCAAGTTTGCCGCAGGCGGTCTGACGGCCGCCGCGATCCTCGGTCTGATGAGCCCCAATTATGCTCTTGCGCAGCAGGTCGAATTCACCGATCCCGACATCCTGCCCGAATACATCACCTATCCGTCGCCGAAGGGGAACGGAACCATTCGAGGCTACTTCGTCCGTCCGGCTGCTGCCAACGAAACGGTGCCGGCGGTCGTCGTCGTGCATGAGAACCGAGGGCTGAACCCCTATATCGAGGATGTCGCGAGGCGCGTGGCGAAGGCGGGCTTCATCGCGCTTGCGCCCGATGGCCTGACGTCCGTCGGCGGCTATCCCGGCAATGACGAGAAGGGCCGGGAACTGCAGCAGCAGGTCGATCCGCAAAAGCTGATGAACGATTTCTTCGCCGCGATCGATTTCCTCATGAAGCATGACGCGACGACCGGAAAGGTCGGAATTACTGGCTTCTGCTATGGTGGAGGCGTGGCCAATGCCGCTGCCGTCGCCTATCCCGAGCTTGCCGCCGCCGTGCCGTTTTACGGCCGGCAGCCGCGGGCGGAGGAGGTGCCCCGCATCAGAGCGCCGCTGCTGCTTCACTATGCGGGACTGGACAAGGGGATCAACGACGGCTGGCCAGCCTATGAGGCGGCGCTCAAGGCGTCGGACAAGGTCTACGAGGCCTACATCTATCCCGACGTCAACCACGGCTTCCATAACGACTCGACGCCTCGCTACGACGAGGCGGCGGCCAAGCTTGCCTGGGATCGGACGATAGGCTGGTTCAAGCGCTATCTGGCTTGAGCGTTGGCGATGACCATGGGCACCCATCCGTTGCCGAGCGACGGATGGATGCTCCCCCACCGGGTTGAGGACGATCTCCATCGCTTTAAGCCGGCGTCGGGTCTCGTTCCGTCCTTTCCGGCTCGATCGTGATAAGAAAATGCTATAGCCGCTCGCTGGGCGCGCTGACCCTTTCCCGCACGAGATCGAGAAACTGCTCCTGAGCCGCCGTCGGCATCCAGCCGGCCCGCAGCGTCAGGCTGATGGGGCGCGCAGTGTGATCGAGGTCATAGGGCAGGGCCTTGATGAGCCCTCGGGTCAGCTCCGCTTCCGCCTGCAGATGGGAAATGCAGCCGAGATGATCGGTTCGATCCAAGAGCTCGCGCATGAGGATCAGAGATCCCGATTCGACGATGCTCGCCGGCCTTCGCCCAAGACTGTCGAACATGGCGTCGAAATGCTTTCGAATCGGCGTTCCGCTCAAGCCTACCACCCAGGGGTAGGAGGCAAGCTCTTCCAGGGCGATATGGTGTTTTCCGACAAGCGGATGATCGCGGCCGGCGACCAGCACCAGGGTGTCGGTGAAAAGCATGCGCTGTTCCACATCGCCGATCGGCGCGGGATCGCGCAAGGCGCCGATCAGAAAATCGATTTCGCCGCGTCTCAGGCCAGCCAGAAGATCGGCGTAGGGGCCTTCCACGACCTGGATCGGTATTTTGGGGCGAAGCGTCCGGAAGCGTGCGATCGCTTGTGGCAGGACATAGGATCGTGACAGCGGCATTGCGCCGATAACGATGCGCCCAGCCTCTTCGGACACCGTTTCGGCAAGATCGGCTTCGGCCTGGGCGAGTTCGGCGAAGGCAAGTCTCGCGGCCTGGGCCAGCGTCTGCGCGGTCCGTGTCGCGACGATGCCGTAGGAGGTTCGCTCGAACAGGGGACGGGCCGCCTCCTGCTCGAGCTGCGTGACGGCGCGATGCACGGTCGGCTGAGCAAGGCCGAGGCGGCGGGCGGCGAGCGTGAAATTTTCCATTTCGCGTACGGCGATCAGCGCTTGGAGTTGCGCCGTCGTCGCGGTGATGCGCAGCCTGGGGCTAAGATCGGACAGCGCCGGATCGAGATAGCCGAAGGCGCGCCGGACGCGCCTTGCGAGAACTTCGCCCTGCTTGTTGACGAACAGCCCTTGCGCGGTCCGCGTAAAAAGAGCCATTCCCACGCCGCGTTCGATTTTCGACAGGGCCTGTGTCACGGCCGGCTGCGAGACGTGACATATCTCCGCGGCTTTCGTCACCGAAGCCGTCTCGATGACCATCAGAAACACCCGCAGATGGCGAAGATTGTGCTGCAGCTCCGGCTCTGACGACTGTGTGGAATTCAAGACAGGAGGTGCTCCAATATCCGGTCGACGCGCTGGGCCAGCGAGAGGCCGGCGGCGCTGACGCCAAGATTTCCGATTCGGCGTTGCCAGTCGACGGCGGCTGATGCCATTCCATCGGGAAGGCCAAGATCGCGAAGTGTGGCGGCCACTTCCTCCATCTCGGCCGCGCGCCGCGTTCCGTGCACCATCATCCGTTCGAGGTTGTAGGACGAACGGGCCGTCCAGTCGATCCCCGGATCGGAAGCCTGCAAGGAGGCCAGAACGGCATCCTCCACGCCCGCCCGGCGCGCCGCCAGCACGCATTCGGCCGTGAGCGCTTCGAAACCCTTGATCATGACCGAACGCAGCATCTTGATCGAGGATGCCTGTCCGATTTTGTCGCCGGCGACGCGGGCATTCATTCCAAGGCCCGCCAGGAGCGCTTCAGCCTCCGCCGTCTCGCTGCCGGCCAGAAGGAGAGGGGTGCGATGACGGGCGGGATGGACCGGCGCCATCACTGCTACGTCGACGTAGCGTGCGCCGGCCTCTTCGACGATCCTCGCCGCGGCGACCTTTGTCGAAGGCGAGCAGGAGTTGCAGTCGAGATAAAGCGAGCCTTTATCGAGATGGGCGGCAACCATCCTGGCGGCTTCGAGCGCGCGGTCGGCGGTAACGAGACTGAAGATTGCGCTTTTGTCGTTCGTGGCCTCGCGCGGGCTCTCGCCGCATAGGACGTCCAGCCGTGCGCAGGCGTCAAGCAAGCCCCGCCGATGACCGGCGCTTTCTATCTTGATGTCGAAGGTGGTGATGGGAGCTTTGATCGGGCTGTCTTCGACAGTCTTCCAGCCGGCGACAAAGGCCTGCGCGGCTTCCCCAAATCCGATGAGTGCAATCGTCGACATGCTGCCGGTTCCTCGTGCGAACACTCAGCCTAACAAAGGTATAGCGAAAACTTATCGTAAGGACCGCGGCATTGCCGCGATCCTCGGGTCGAGCGATCAATGCTCAGTGCGCTGGATCCTTGACGTTGTCGTAGGTCTGGAACTCGACGTTGTACAATTCGCCACCGACCTTTTCGACCTTGCGCATGTAGATATCCTGGACGATATCGCGAGTTGCGGGATCGATAGAAATCGGCCCTCGTGGGCTCTGCAACTGCATTCCCTTCGCGGCATCGACGAATGTCTGGCCGCTGGCGTCGCCCTTGGTCTTGTCTAGGGTCTTGTAGATCAGATCGAGTGCATCCCAGGCGGCAACGGCGACCATGTTGGGGCGCATGCCATCATTGGCCTTCTTGAAGGCTTCCACGAAAGCCTTGTTCTCCGGAGAATCGTGGCTTGCGGAATAGGGGCCGCCGGTGATGACGCCGATGGTCGGATCGCCCATATTGTTGAGCAGGTCGTCGTCGGTAACGTCGGCCATGGCGATGACCTTGATGCCCGACTTGTCGAGACCGCGCTCGACGAACTGCTTCATGAAGGCCGCACCCGCGCCGGTCGGAACGAAGACGAACAGGGCTTCCGGCTTTTCATCGGCGGCGCGCTGAAGGAAGGGCGCGAAGTCCGGATTGGCAAGCGGCACCTTCAGCTTCGAAAGGACCGTGCCGCCATTGGCCTCGATCGACTGCTGGAACCACTTCTCCGCGTCGGCGCCCGGACCGTAGTCCGAAACGATGCTGACGAATTTCTTCGCGCCGTTTTCCGGAGCCCATTTGCCGATGACGCTGGCCATCTGCGGGATGGTCCAGGAGGTTCTGAGCATATAGGGCGAGGCATTCATGATCGACGATGTCGCGGCCACCATGATGACCTGCGGGATCTTCGCGCGCTTGGACAGTTGCGCCACGGAAAGGGCCGCGGGCGTGTTTCCGAAGCCGGTCAGGATGGACACTTTGTCGTTGGTCACCAGTTCCTGCGAGAGGCGCAGCGCGTTGTCGGCGGCGCTTCCGTCATCCTTGACGATCAGTTCGACCTTCTTACCGCCGGCGGTATCGCCCTTGGTCGCGACGTAGGTCTTGATTGCGGCGCTGATCTGCCGGCCGTTGGACTGGAACCCGCCCGTGAGCGGAATGACGACGCCGACCTTGACGGTGTCCTGCGCAAAACTCATCGCGGGAGCCCCGATCAGGCCGATCGCGGCGGCGGCGCCCAGCGCCAGTTTCCGAATACTCATGTCTCTCCTCCTGTTGAAAATCCGTGTGCTGTGGACGTCGTTCAAGCCGGCCCTCTTTCCGGCATGGGCTTGGATGATCGGTGTTTCCGTTCCCCGGGGGCTGGCGTTGCGGCCGCCGATGCTCCCGCGCCGACGCCGAGGAATTTGCCGAGGGTCGCGCTGTCTTGCGCCAGGGCGGCGCTGTTTCCGGAATAGGCGACCGCGCCACGCTCCAGGATCACCGCCTTGTCCGTGATCGCCAGGATTTGCTGCGCATGCTGTTCGACGATGATGGCGGCCATGCCTTCATCCCGGACGATGCGCCGAATGGCGGCGAGAAGTTCCTCCACGATGATCGGGGCCAGTCCCTCGGTCGGCTCGTCGAGCAGCAAGATTTTCGGATTGAGCACGAGCGCGCGGGCGATCGAGAGCATTTGCTGCTCGCCTCCCGACAGCTGGTTGCCGTAGTTGCCTCTACGTTCCTTCAGCCTCGGAAAGAGTTCATAGACGGCCTGAAGGCTCCATTTGCCAGGGCGGGCGACTGCCGTGATATTTTCCTCGACTGTCAGCGACCTGAATATGCCCCGCTCCTGCGGCACCCAGCCGACGCCTGCCTCGACACGGCGTTCCGGTGTCAGGCGCTCGATGTTCTCGCCGCCGACCGTGACTTTGCCGCCGTGATAGCGTGTCAGGCCCACGATGCTGTTGAGCGTCGTCGTCTTGCCGACGCCGTTGCGGCCGAGAAGGGCCACGGCCTCGCCCTGGCCGACGGAGAGGCTGACGCCGTGCAGAACCACGGCTTTGCCGTAGCCGGCTTTCAGGCTGTCCAGCGTCAAGAGTTCAGGCATCATGCGCCCCTCCCAGATAGACTTCCTTGACCCGGGGGTCCGTCGAAATCTCCTCGACAGTGCCTTCCGCGAAAAGCGCGCCGGCGACGAGAACGGAGATCCGGTCGGCGAAGTTGAAGACCAGATCCATGTCGTGTTCGATCAGCAGGATCGAGACGTCGGCGGGCAGGGCCGCCAGCCTTGCCAGAACTTCGTGCCGGTCGGCTTCAGGCACGCCGGCAGCGGGTTCGTCGAGAAGAAGAACCTTGGGCTTGCAGGCGATCGCCATGGCGATTTCGAGAAGCCGTTGCTTGCCGTAGGGCAGACCGGAACAGGGCTGGTCGAGGACGGTATCCAGGCCGAAATCCTGAACCAGCCCGGCGATCTCGTCCTCGATGCCCGGAAGCTTGCCGGCGAAGCGGAACCAGTCCTTGCCGTGTCCCCGCCGTTCGCTGATGACGAGGCCGAGGCTCTCCACGACGCTCAGATCGCCGAAGAGCTGGTTGATCTGAAACGTCCGGACCAGACCGCGATGCACGCGCTTTTCGCGCTTGAGCGACGAGACGTCCTCGCCATTCAGCAGGATTTGTCCGCTTGAGGGCGTGAGCACGCCGGTCAGAAGATTGATGAGCGTCGTCTTGCCCGCGCCGTTCGGCCCGATCAGAGCATGGCGAGCGCCGCTTTCCAGGCGGAACGAGACATCGGTCGTGGCCTTCAGGGCGCCGAATGTCTTGTTGAGCTGTTTGGTTTCAAGAACGGCGGTGGTCATGGTGCCCTCCGGGTCGAGGTCCGGCCTCTGAAGAGGTTGCCGCGGATGGTTGTGAGGCGGGCGGAAAGCGAAAGCACGAACTGGCGGGGGCGATCGCGTCCGATGAGGACGAAGGCGACGAGGAGTATGCCGAGCCAGAATTGCCAGTACTGCGGCGTGAGCGAAGACAGGCTGTCCTGGATCAACTCGTAGACCAGGGCGCCGATAATGCCGCCGTAGAGGTAGCCGGTGCCGCCGATGACCAACACCATCAGCCCATCCGCTGACTTCTGGAACGATAGCGCATCCAGCGAGATGAACTGCTGCGTCTGGGCAAACAGCGCGCCGGCGATCCCGGCATAGGCACCGGCCAGGGTGTATATGGCCACGAGGCGCGGATTGACGGGAACGCCCACGGCTGAAGCGCGCAGCGGATTGTCGCGGATCGCCTTCAGCGAATAGCCGAAAGGCGAGGACACGATCAGCCGCGCCAGAAGGAACAGGACAAACAGCACGGCAAGGCTGTAGGCATACCCGGTATGGCCGTAGATATCGAAGTCGAAAACCCCGAACAGGGGATCGATGGTGATTCCCTGCAGGCCGTCGGCGCCGCCGGTGAGCCAGCTTGCCTGATTGGCGATTTCGGCAAAGACGGCGGCGACGCCAAGCGTCACCATCAGCCGTGTCAGGTCGCCGCCGCGCAGCAGCAGGAAGCTCGTCAGGAAGGCAACGACCGCGCCCGAAAGAGCGCCGACGATCAGCCCGGACAGTGGTTCGCCGGTGACATGGATTGAGAAGAGACCGCTCGCATAGGCACCCACGCCATACATGGCCGCCTGTCCGAGGGAGACGATGCCGGCATA